>NZ_CAMYOM010000024.1 GCF_947260015.1 uncultured Eudoraea sp.
GATGCAGTTGGTGCTGCTGATAGCAATACAAGTAATCCCGAAACTGTGGTTAGCGCCATAGTAGATAAAATTACACCACTAGGATTGCTTACAGCTCAGGATTTTGAAAATGCAATGTCTGTTTTTAAAATTGAAGATGTACCGGAAAATTATTATGGTCCCGACTATATTCCGGGAGGATTGGGATTATGGATGCTTTCCGTTAGCCCGGAAGTACCCCAACAAGTATTCCTATTGCTGATGCACTTATCCAGACAACCAGAGTTTCAACTAAAATAAAACCTACGACTATGAGTAATAATCATTTACCTATTAATATAAAAAATAATAACGGTCACGACGAAGAACATAAGTATTGGAGTCGTCGATCCTTTTTACAGGCATTGGGCATTGCCGGGTCTGGTTCGATGATGCTCGGCAGTAATATGCTGACCGCATCTGCACCGTCCCCACTGACCGCGGCTATTGCCAATGCCGATACAGATAGTATTTTGATCCTTATTCGTCTTTCTGGCGGTAATGACGGATTGAGCACGGTGATCCCAATTGAGCAGTACGATACGTACGCCAATGCAAGACCCAATATCTATATTCCGGAAAGTAAGATCCTTAAACTTTCGGATGAATTTGGGATTCCTACTTATATGAATTCATTGGAACCCATGTGGGGTGCCGGCCAGGTAAAAGCGGTTCATGGTGTAGGTTATGAAAATCAAAGTTTATCTCACTTTACCGGATCTGATATTTATGCGAACACCGATTTAACAACTACCGGTTTTGATGGACTGAATACGGGTTGGATGGGCCGTTATTTTGAAAATATTTACCCTGATTATTTGGTAAACCCCCCTGCAGCACCTGCAGCAATTCAAATTGGAAATTTTGGTAGTTTGGTATTCCAGGGTGAAGAAACCAACTATGCGTTTGTTACTTCAAATATCGATCAGCTGGAAGAAATTGCAGAATCAGGAGTTCAATATAGCCTGGATGACAGTTTGTTTAATAACTGTATGTACGGAGATCAGCTTAAGTTTTTAAGAGGAGTGGCTAACACCACTTATGAATACTCCGGACTTATCCATGAAGCATATGAAAGAGGGCAAAATCAGGTGCAATATCAGGACAATGGATTTGCAAGACAATTAGCCCTTTTGGCAAGACTGATTAAGGGAAATTTAGGTACAAAAGTGTATATGATTTCAATGGGAGGTTTTGATACCCACGGAAATCAACCACTTGCTCATGAACGATTAATGTCCAATTTATCTATTGCTATCAATAACTTCTATGAGGATATTGCATTTACACAACAAGATGAAAAGGTATTGAGTATGACATTTTCCGAATTCGGAAGACGAATATTTGAAAACGGTTCAAACGGAACAGACCACGGTAAGGCTGCCCCAACCCTATTTTTCGGTTCAGGGCTCAATGGTAGTGCCTTTGTAGGGGAACACCCTTCTCTGGAAAGTCCTAATGGGCGTGGAAACCTTGAATATACAATGGACTTTAGGGATCTCTATGCCACGGTACTTGCAGAATGGCTGTGTGTCCCAATACCATTGGTAGAGCAGCATTTACTGGATCACCCATATGCGCCAGTTGATCTTGGCTTTAATTGTAGTGGAACGGAATTCCCCCCTATTGTTTATAGTGAAGGCCCTCCTACCCCTCCAATGCCAGAAGATCCGGTTGCAGAAGATCCAACTCCGGAATTGCTTGAAGCAATAGTTCACGAACCATTTTATCCCACTAGTAGCACACCACATATCTATTTAGAAATGCCTTTTACTGCTCATGTTGATATTCAATTATATAATATCCTGGGACAAAATGTTGGAACTGTCTATAATCAGATAATGGCGGAAGGTTCTACCGAAATCAACATAAGGGAAAATTTACCTTCACATTTGTCTACTGGTAAATACATATATAGAATACAAGTTTCGGACAGGAAAATGTCCAAATCGATAATGGTAACTTAGGTTACCCCTACTTTGCATAATTGCCCCCGGACACCAGTAATCCTGTATAAAAGGATCTGGTGTTCCGGGGGTTTTCTTTTTCCCGGGTACTTGGTGTTTGGTCTGAAATAATAGTTATTTTTGTGCCTTAATCCATTTTTGATGTCGGAACACCTGCATAAACCTGCCAGATATACAATCACAGCAGCTTTGCCTTATACAAACGGCCCTATTCATATTGGGCACCTGGCCGGAGTCTACGTTCCTGCAGACATCTATGCAAGATACCTCAGGTTAAATGGTAATGATGTGGCCTTTGTTTGCGGAAGTGATGAACATGGCGTGGCCATACCCATGAAGGCTAAAAAAGAAGGAGTTTCACCAAAAGAGATTATTGACAAATACCATGGTATTATAAAAAAATCGTTTGTAGATTTTGGAATATCTTTTGACAATTATTCACGTACCTCCGCCCAAATTCATCACGAAACGGCCGGCGATTTTTTTAAAACTTTATACGAACAAGGCGATTTCCTGGAGGAGGTAACAGCTCAACTTTACGATGAGGAAGCCCAACAATTTCTTGCAGACCGATTTGTTATTGGAACCTGCCCTAAATGCGGTTACGAAGAGGCTTATGGAGATCAGTGTGAAAACTGCGGTTCTTCACTTAATGCGACAGACCTTATTAATCCGAAATCGACAATTTCTGGAGCCGTACCAACGCTTAAAGAAACCAAACATTGGTTCCTGCCCCTGGACCAGTATGAAGATTTTTTAAAAGAGTGGATCATAATCGGTCATAAAAACGATTGGAAACCTAACGTTTACGGGCAATGTAAATCATGGATAGATGATGGGTTAAAACCAAGGGCCATAACACGCGACCTGGACTGGGGAATTCCTGTTCCTGTTAAAGGTGGCGAAGGGAAAGTATTATACGTCTGGTTTGATGCGCCTATAGGGTATATTTCATCTACCAAAGAATGGGCCGCCAGAACAGGAAAAGACTGGGAATTATACTGGAAGGCAAAAGACACCAAACTGGTCCATTTTATCGGAAAAGACAATATCGTTTTTCACTGTATTATTTTTCCCAGCTTGCTTAAGGCACATAAGGACTATATTTTACCTGATAATGTTCCGGCCAATGAATTTCTAAACCTGGAGGGGAATAAATTGTCTACTTCAAAGAACTGGGCGGTTTGGCTTCACGAGTATTTGGTAGAATTCCCTGATATGCAGGATGTTTTACGCTATACCCTTACTGCAAATGCCCCGGAAACCAAGGATAATGATTTTACATGGAAGGATTTTCAGGCCCGAAATAACAACGAATTGGTTGCCATTTTTGGAAATTTCATAAACCGGGTTGTGGTGCTTACCAACAAATATTTTGAAGGTGTTGTCTCTGAACCAAATCAATTTACACAAGTTGATAAAAATACTTTAGCAACCCTAAAAACATATCCCGGAATAATTTCAGACTCTATTGAACGTTACCGCTTTCGTGAGGCAAGTCAGGAATTAATGAATCTTGCACGTTTGGGTAATAAATATCTGGCAGATGAAGAACCATGGAAGGTGATCAAGGAGGATAAAGACAGAGTGCAGACCATTATGTTTGTTGCACTTCAAATAGCCGCTGCCCTTGCTGTTCTGGCTGAGCCTTTTTTGCCTTTTACTTCAACAAAATTGAAAAGAATTTTGTCTATCGCAGAAAAAACCTCTACCACGAATTCTGATCTTGTTGAGCTCTCCTGGTCTGATGTTACAAAAAAAGAAACCCTTCTGCCAAAAGGTCGCCAAATAGGTGAGCCTGAATTGCTATTTCGAAAAGTAGAAGACGAAGAAATACAAGCGCAACTAAGCAAACTTGAAGCCACAAAAAAAATAAACGAATCTGAAAATAAAACTATTATGCCGCAAAAAGAGACCATAAATTTCGAAGATTTCACCAAAATGGACTTACGTGTGGGCACCATTTTAGAAGCAGAAAAAATGCCTAAAACCAAAAAGCTCCTGGTTCTTAAGGTAGATACAGGAATAGATACCCGGACAATCGTTTCAGGCATTGCCGAAAGTTTTAGTCCAGAGGAAATCATAGGAAGACAGGTAACCGTTTTGGTAAATCTTGCACCCAGGGCACTCAGGGGAGTAGAAAGTGAAGGCATGATTTTAATGACTGAAAATAAAGAGGGGAAACTGATATTCCTTAACCCGAGCGAAGAAGGGGTTGCAAATGGGGAGCCCATAAATTAGTACGATTCAATGATTGTCCGGTTGGACGATACCCCTTGTTACTTCAATACATAATATATATTTCATGGAACTCGTCCCATTTATTGCCCGCTATACCAAACTACCGGTAAAGAGTATCCAAAATACTATTGTCTTACTTAATGAAGATTGTACAGTTCCCTTTATCTCCAGGTATAGAAAAGAACGAACCGGTAATCTGGATGAGGTTCAAATAGGCCATATTGTAACGCATAAACTACAATATGAAACATTGGAGAAACGCAGAAGTACAATCCTAAAATCTCTTGAAGAATATAATGTGCTGACCAATGAGCTGCAAACCAAAATTAGCCAGGCGACAACATTGGGCCTTTTGGAGGATTTATACCTTCCCTTCAGAAAGAAACGTAAAACCAAGGCTGAAGTAGCTAAAAAAAATGGTTTGGAAGGCCTGGCCAAAATAATTATGGCACAAAATACCGACAACCTTAATGCGATTGCCCAAAAATTCTTCAATAAAGCAATCCTGAATGCAGCCCAGGCCTTCGAAGGTGCCAGACATATAATCGCTGAATGGATCAATGAACGCAGCGATATCAGGAACCTAATACGTTTCCAACTGAATAGATATGCCCTTCTCTCTACCAAGCTGGTAAGTCCTAAAAAAAATGAAGAAAAAGCCCAGAAATACAGGGATTATTTCGATTGGAGCGAACCCCTTTCCAAATGTCCTTCCCATCGTTTATTGGCTATTCTTCGGGCAGAAAATGAGGGTTTTATTAGGACAAAACTAGAAATAGACCAGGATAAGGTATTTTACCAAATTGAAGAAAAGCTCGTTTTGCACAACAATGCCTGTTCTTCACAAATTAAAATGGCTATCCAGGATGCCTATAAACGCTTGTTGTTCCCATCGCTTTCCAACGAGACATTTAAGAATGCTAAGGAAAAAGCTGATGAGGCCGCCATCGCGGTATTTTCCAAAAACCTCAAACAACTATTACTTGGAGCACCCCTGGGAGAAAAACGAATAATGGCAATTGATCCCGGGTTTAGAACAGGTTGTAAGCTTGTTTGTTTAAATGAACAGGGTGACCTGGAACACAATGAAACTATTTATCCTCATGCTCCACAAAACGACCGTAAAGGTGCCATGAAAAAAATCAGTTCCCTGGCAGATGCTTATAAAATAGAAGCTATTGCAATTGGTAACGGAACTGCTTCGCGAGAGACCGAACAACTTATTAAACACCTTCAGTTTAGAAACCCTATAGAAGTTTATGTAGTAAGTGAAGCCGGGGCATCAATCTACTCGGCTTCCAAAATAGCGCGTGACGAATTTCCTAATTATGATGTAACTGTTCGTGGTGCGGTTTCCATCGGCAGGAGATTGGCAGATCCCCTTGCGGAATTGGTCAAACTTGACCCAAAATCGATAGGAGTTGGACAATATCAGCACGATGTGGATCAAGAAAGCTTAAAAAGATCATTGGATACCGTAGTGGAAAGCTGCGTAAATTTTGTTGGTGTAAATATCAATACTGCCAGTGTTCCCTTATTGGCCCATGTTTCAGGTTTGGGTCCAAAATTAGCCGAAAACATTGTGAATTACAGAAACCAAAATGGGGCCTTTTCCAATAGGGATGAAATACAAAAAGTACCAAGATTAGGTAGTAAGGCATTTGAACAAGGAGCTGCTTTCTTGCGTATAAAAGGAGGAGATAATCCTCTGGACGATTCTGCTGTACACCCGGAGAGCTATAGTATTGTTCAAAAAATGGTAAAGGACAATCAAATGGCTATAACAGAGCTCATTGGCAACAAAGAAGTTCTTCAAAAAATTGATCTTAAGGCCTATTGCACCGATAATGTGGGCCTGCCCACCTTGAAGGATATCATCGGGGAGCTCGAAAAACCAGGCCTGGACCTTAGGGAAAAAGCAAAAGTCTTTACCTTTAATCAAAATATCAGGAGCATCACGGATATAAGAGAAGGACAATTATTGCCGGGCATAGTGAACAATATTACCAATTTTGGCTGTTTTGTGGATCTTGGGATTAAAGAAAGTGGCCTAATCCATATCTCACAACTTTCCGATACTTTTGTTAAAGATGTAAACGAGCATGTAAGCCTTCACCAACAAGTTGTAGTGAAGGTCCTGGAGGTGGATATTGATCGAAAACGCATCCAACTTGCTTTATATAAGTAGGATATTCTCTCACGATGAAAGCCCTTGAATTTAAGGCCCACCTGATATTTTGCAATTGATCCATCGAATTGGCCCGAACTTGATTGTTATGGCGAGATAATAAGGTGCTTAAAAAAATGACGAACAGGACTAAAATCTTGGCGTTTTGCGTAGTCCTTAGTAGCTAGATTTTGTAACTTTGATTAAAATTGATATCATGCTTTCAAAAAATATGGAAAAAGCCCTGAACGACCAAATCAGGATCGAAGCGGAGTCTTCACAGGTTTATTTGTCTATGGCTTCATGGGCAGAGGTAAAAGGGCTTGAAGGAATTTCGCTGTTTATGTATAAACAGTCCGATGAGGAAAGAATGCATATGCTGAAACTCGTTAAATATGTAAATGAACGAGGAGGGCAATCGGCTATATCCGCATTAACTGAGCCCAAAGCCGTTTACGATTCCTTTCAAAAGATGTTTGAAGATTTATATGATCACGAAATTTTTGTTTCCAAAAGCATCAATGAGTTGGTACATGTAGCTCTGCAGGAAAAAGATTATGCCACACATAATTTTCTTCAGTGGTATGTTGCCGAACAGATGGAAGAAGAAGCGCTTGCGCGCACCATTTTAGATAAGATTAACCTTATTGGGAATGACAAAAGCGGACTCTACCTATTCGATAGGGATGTACAACAGATCACAGTTGAAAGCGCAGCTGCAGACCCACAACCTTAAAAAAAGAGGATCTTGTAAGATCCTCTTTTTTATGGTAAAATAAATTATGGTTTTTTCCATATAGTTCCAAACTCTATTTTCCCAGCATCACTAGTTCATTGCATTTAATCTCGGTAATATATCTTTTTTCACCTTCTTTATTTTCATAAGAGCGATGAATGAGCTTACCTTCTACGGCTACTTCGTTACCCTTTGCCAGGTAATTTTCCACAATCTCTGCGGTTTTACCCCAGGCTACCACATTATGCCATTGGGTATCTGTAATCTTTTCTCCTTTACTATTTTTGTAAATCTCATTGGTAGCTACGGAAAATTTGGCCAATTTACCGCCATTATCAAGGTTAACAATTTCAGGGTCTTGCCCCAGGTTTCCAATCAACTGTACTTTGTTTCTAAGTGCGTTCATAATTTCTAATTTTAAGGATTAAACAGTTAATACTATCGGGTCTTATACTCCGACACTGCAAACATAGAACAGCAGTTTAGGGTTACTCGGTTAGGAAGTACTTATTTTCGTTTGTAATCTTTTGTAGTCGTTTGTACTTAGTTATAACGCTGAATGTTAATTATTTACGTAACCTAAAATTATTATCTTATTTCAAATATTATAATATATGGCATAAGTTAACGAGTGGATTGCTTTAAGGAATATGGAAAATCTTAAAGATTTTGAGAGCCTTATGACATCCTATTTCCAATGTAAATATGACATTGCAACAATACCCGGACTTAACTAAAATCTTTTATTCCTATCTTAGTCTGCTATTCATAAAACACACATTATAACATGCTTAGACAAGCTCACTTATTCCTTATTTTTCTCCTTTTAAATGTTACATTTTTAATTGGCCAGTCCACAGAAGAAGTCGTGGATCAATTAAAAAAAGAGGCCATTGAAAATTCCCAGTTAGAACAACTCGCTCATGAATTAATGGATGTTATCGGGCCCCGTTTGGTGGGTACCCCCCAAATGACAAAAGCCAATAACTGGGCAGTAGCTACCTTTAATAAGTGGGGAATAGACGCCCGAAATGAGGAATGGGGTACCTGGAGGGGCTGGGAACGGGGTATTACCCATGTAGACATGGTTTCTCCCAGAGTAGTGTCTCTAAGAGGCACACAACTGGCATGGAGCCCGAGTACTTCAGATTCAGGAATTACCGCTGAAGTAATAAACCTTCCTGCAGTGGAAGATTCACTGGCCTTTGCAAATTGGCTCCCTAATGTCAAAGGCAAATTTGTGACAATCTCCATGAATCAGCCTACAGGGCGCCCGGATTATAATTGGGAAGAATTCGCCACTGACGAATCTTTTGAAAAAATGAAAGCCGATCGGGAAGTACAGACCAAGGCCTGGTATCAACAAATCCGAAATACCGGATATAATAGCAGAACCCTAAATAGAGCGCTGGAGGAAGCCGGTGCAGCAGCTATTATACAATCAAGGTGGTCCAAAGGCTTTGGGGCCAATAAAATTTTTAGTGCAAATACCAAAACAATTCCAGTTATAGACATTTCCCTGGAAGATTACGGAATGATATACCGATTGGCAGAGAACGGCGGCAAACCTGTATTAAAAGTGGTTTCTAAATCAAAAGAATTGGGAAGGGTGCCCACTTTTAATACCATAGCCACTATTCCTGGCACAGAATTCCCAGATGAATATGTCGTACTTTCTGCCCATTTTGATTCGTGGGATGGCGGTACCGGCGCAACCGATAACGGTACAGGTACAATTACCATGATGGAAACTGCACGTATCCTTAAAAAAATATATCCAAACCCTAAACGGACTATTATTATTGGGCTATGGGGCAGTGAGGAACAAGGGCTCAATGGTTCCCGCTCCTTTGTTGAAGACAGACCGGAAGTCGTAAAAGGATTGCAGGCACTTTTTAATCAGGATAATGGAACCGGACGGGTTGTCAAATTGTCCGGACAGGGGTTCCTTCATGCTTACGATTATCTGGGACGCTGGCTCCAGGCCGTTCCCAAAGACATACGCGATCATATCGAAACCACATACCCGGGATCTCCTGGCCGGGGAGGATCTGATTATGCTGCTTTTGTGGCTAAGGGTGCTCCTGCTTTTTCACTTAGTTCCTTAAGCTGGAGCTATCGGAATTATACCTGGCATACCAATTTAGACACCTATGACAAGATCGTTTTTGATGATGTTCGAAACAATGCAATTCTTACCGCAATCCTTACATACATGGCCTGCGAAGACCCTGAAAAAACATCCAGGGAAAAAGCTACTCTTCCAACAAGTCAGAATACAGGAATACAACAAGAATGGCCAACATCACGCTCTCCGGATAGGGCAGGCGGACAAGATAAAAATTAAATTATGAGTAAAATATACCTTCTTTTTTGTTTGGTGTTTACAGCAACGGTTTTGGCCCAAACACCCTCCGTAAAAATTTCACCTGATCTAAGTACAGCTTCCCCGGCAACTGTTGGAATGTCTGATATACGATTAAAGCGAATAGATGCCATGCTTAAACAAGCTGTAAAGGATGGTGATATTCCGGGAGCCGTGGCTCTAATTGCTAGAGACGGAAAAATAGTATTCCACAGCGCCTATGGGCTGGCGGATAATTCGGCTGGTATTAAAATTTATAATGATGCTATTTTCAGGATCGCATCTCAGACGAAGGCCATAACTTCAACAGCCGTAATGATGCTCTGGGAAGAAGGAAAATTTAAATTAGATGATCCGGTTTCCAAATACATTCCAGAATTTAAAAATGTCGAAATTCTCGATACTTTTAACGAATCAGATACTACATACACATCTGTTCCTTCAGAGAAAGAAATTACGATCAGACATTTAATTACCCATACCTCCGGAATAGGTTATGGGGTAATTGACGGCGATCCAAGATTCAAAGCAATCTATCACAAGGCTGGTATCACAGATCTTTTTACTACTGAGGATATTTCAATCGAAGAAAGTGTTAAGAAACTCGCCGGGCTTCCATTGCACCATACTCCAGGTGAGAAATTTACTTATAGTGAAGGTCTTGATGTTCTTGGTTATTTTATTGAAGTAGTCTCAGGTGTACCCTTTAATGAATTTCTCAGAACCCGGATTTTTAATCCTTTGGGCATGAACGACACCTGGTTTTATTTACCAAAAGAGAAGCATGACCGCCTGGTAAATGTTCAGCATAAAGTAGACGGGAAATGGGAAAAATTTCCGGTCACGTTTTATGATACCGATTATCCTATTAAAGGCGCTAAAAGGTTTTTTTCCGGTGGGGCGGGTCTTTCCAGTACCGCGAAAGATTATGCAACCTTCCTCCAAATGTATCTGAATAAGGGTGAGTTAAACGGAGTTAGGCTACTGAGCAGAACCACTGTAAGAAGCATAATGGCAAACCAAATTGGGGACATCTGGAAAGAAGACCCTAATAATTACGGATTGGCATTTGGGGTAGTAAAGCAAAAAGGAGAAGATTCCGGTGGCTTAGGTAGTGAAGGTACTTTTGAATGGGGTGGCTATTTTAATACCCAATATTTTGCGGATCCGGAGGAGCAGGTCATTGGTATTCTGATGAAACAAACACAAGGCGCCTCAAACGATAATACCGCCTGGAAATTCCGGCAGATGGTATTTAGCGCAATAGATGACTAAATAACCGGATCACTATAAACTCAAAAAAATTAGCGCAATTATCTTTTCAGGGATCTGAGGAAAAGAATGCATTAGTAAAAATATAAGTACCACTCCATTATATGTTGCAATGATCAAATCATTTATTGAAGATACTACCTACAAGGATGAGGATTTCACCAAAGTGAGATTGAAAAAAGCAGAATACGAAAACTGTATTTTTGAAGGTTGCAATTTTGCTGATGGCTACCTCGATAATACAGATTTTACCACATGTCAATTTAATCATTGTAACCTAAGTAATGCCAATATAAGTCATTCGGTTTTTAATGAGGTTTCATTTTCTTTCTGTAAACTGACGGGGCTTCACTTTGAACATTGTAATCCCATTTTGTTGTCACTTTCCTTCGATCATTGTTCATTGATCCTGGCTTCATTTTATCAGTTACAGCTTAAAAATATAGAGTTTACTGAATGCAAACTAATGGAAGCTGACTTTACAGAGGCCAACCTCAGTAATGCACGATTTAAAGAATGCGATTTAAATAAAGTAATTTTTGAGAAAACGAACCTGGAGCAGGCCGATTTAAGTACAGCTGTCAATTTTAAAATTGACCCTGAACAAAATCGACTTAGGAAAGCTAAATTCTCAAAAGATGGAGTTGTAGGGTTGCTCGGAAAATACGATATTGTAGTAGTTTAGCTTACTCACATCATTAAATAGAGTAACTTTTTCTTTTAGCACACATGGAACATCAGGAAGAAAAAAAATGTCTGGAATGCGGCGAAATTATCAGAGGCCGGATAGATAAAAAATACTGTTCAGACTATTGCCGTAATGCTTATAATAATAAACTAAATAAGGATAGTAAAAACCTTGTAAGAAACATAAATAACAGGCTTCGAAAGAATTACAGGGTCTTAGATAGTTTTGCCTTAAAGGATGGTAAAACGCGCACAACCAAGACCCGTCTAATGGACAAAGGCTTCGATTTTGAATATATAACCAATCTATATACTACAAAAAAAGGAACGACCTATTACTTTGTATACGATCTTGGCTATCTTCCTTTGGATAATGATTATTACATGATCGTTAAACGCGAATAGCAATTATCCCCGTAAAAGTATCCGGAAAAAGAAATTCAACTACTTAAAATCTGAAAATTATTGATAGTTATGACTGGTAAGTTTTAAAGCGGCGATCACAATATCCTTGCGACTTATCTGGCCTATTAAAAGGCCATCCTTTAAAACCGGTAATCTCCTGCGATTGTTTTTATGAAAAACTCCTGCAGCATCAAAAATGCTCATGTCATGAGGTATAGTTTCCACATCTTTGGTCATAAAACGTTCTACGCTTGCATCGAGGATAGGCTGGTTAAAATAACGGCTTTCCGAAATTTCCTTCATACAATCTGCCTCTGAAATAATTCCTACTAAAAACCCATTATCATCCAAAACCGGTCCCCCGGAAATATGATTTTTGGCAAAAGATTCCATTACCTCCAGTATGGATTGATCTGTACTAAAAGTCAGTAATTTTCTTGTCATATAATCCTCCACCAGAATTGGGGCATCATACTCCTTTTTGGATCCTTTTTTGGCTCTTCGGCCCATAAAACTCTTTATACCCATACCTTTTTAAATATTAGCTTAATATTAAATATAGGGTTTTCCTGCTTAATTATTAAATATATTCGCCAAAATGAACTAGGATACTAGAATTTTATACTTTTATCTGACAATTCTATATTATGAAGAAATATGCCGAAATAATTTCGTTTCTGCTGATTCTATTGGCCATTTACCTGAGTTTTGATACTGCAATGCCCAAGTATAATTTGGATTCACAAAAACCAAAGATCGCTTTTTCAACGGATAGGGCTTTACAACATGTTGAAACCATTTCTAATAAGCCACACGGCGTTGGTTTTGAAGCACATGAAACGGTAAAAAACTACATTATTGATCAATTAACCCAATTGGGATTGGAAACGTCCACACAGCATGGATATAGTGTAGGAGATAAGGGGTATTTAGGCAAACCGGAAAATATTTTAGCCAGAATAAAGGGATCTCAGCCAGGAAAGGCTCTTCTGCTGCTCTCACATTACGATAGCAGTCCGCATTCTTCATTAGGCGCCAGCGATGCGGCTAGTGGTGTTGCTACTATTCTGGAAGGTGTAAGGGCATATTTGGCTGGTAAAGTAGTTCCTAAAAATGATATTATTATTCTTTTATCTGATGCAGAAGAATTAGACCTAAATGGGGCCGAGCTCTTTGTAAATAATCATCCATGGGTTCGAGATATAGGTTTGGTTTTGAATTTCGAGGCCAGAGGTAGTGGTGGGCAGTCCTATATGCTCATTGAAACAAACCGGGGAAATGGAAAGTTAATTGAGGAATTTACCAAATCAAATCCTGAATTTCCTGTGGCAAACTCTCTTGCATACAGTATTTATAAATTGATGCCCAATAATACAGATCTTACCGTTTTTAGGGAAGATGGAGATATTGAAGGCTTTAACTTTGCTTTTGTTGACGATCATTTCGATTACCATACTATTCGAGATAACTATGAACGCCTGGACAGAAACTCTCTGGCACATCAGGGGAGTTATCTAATGCCGCTTTTACAACATTTCAGCAAGGCCGATCTGAACGATTTGAAGAGTTTAAACGACTACGTTTATTTTAATGTGCCTTTTTTTAAGTTTATTTCTTACCCTTTTGACTGGATTTGGCCAATGTTTTATTTAGCGCTTGTGATTATGTGCGCTTTATTGTTTTACGGATTTAAAACAAAGCATCTTGATCTCAGAGAAATTGCTAAAGGATTTCTGCCTCTGATAATAGCATTAACTATAAACGGGATTGTGGGGTGGTATAGTTGGTCTGTATTAAAATGGCTTTATCCCCAATATAAAGATATTTTACAGGGATTTACTTATAATGGGCATTACTACATTCTGGCTTTTGCAATGTTCGCCATTGGCAGCTGTTTTTTGGTTTATCGTAAGTTCAGGAAAGTTAGCCTTTCAAATCTGTTGGTTGCCCCATTGATCATTTGGTTAGGTATTTGTTGGGGGCTAACTTCCTATTTGCCTGGTGCAAGTTACTTTATTCTACCTTTCTATGCTCTTTTGGGATCATTCCTAATAAGTTTAAATCAGGACAAGCCAAACGTGTATGTATTGGTAATTTTAGCTCTTCCCGCCCTATGGCTTTACACCCCCCTTATTCATATGTTTCCAATTGGATTAGGATTAAAAATGATGGTTGCATCTACAGTGCTCACAACACTTACTTTCCTGTTACTTCTTCCGGTTTTTGCATCTTATAAGAATAAGAATCGTATCGCCTATTTGGCATTTCTTTTATTCTTTGGTTTTATGGTTACTACTCATCTATATTCGGGATTTACGAGCGAAAATGCAAAACCTACAAGTCTCTTATACGTACTTAATACAGATCAAAAAAGAGCGCAATGGGCTACACATGAGAATGAACTCTCCACATGGACATCTCAATATCTGGGAGAAACCAGAAAAAGGCCAGACAGTCTTGCAGCTTTTAATATAAGTAGTAAATACGATACAGGATTTACCTATATGGCAGACGCCCCAATTAAAGAACTATTGCCGCCAAAAGTTGAGATTACCTTAGATACAGTTATAGGAAATAAACGTATGTTAGAATTATGCATTACCCCACAACGCGAAGTTAATCGTTTAGACATCTTTACAAACGAACTAAATATTTTAGGAGCAAAAGTGAATAATGTTAAATTATCCGACTACTTCCTTAATAACAGGAAAGGAGGTAGGCTAATTACACACTTCATAAGTAATAATGATTTTACAGAAATACAGCTAAGCATTCCTAAAGACGAACCTTTAGAGCTCACTTTATACGAGTCCTCTAATGATCTATTGGATAATCCTTCATTTACAATTCCCGATAGACCGGAAGCAACCATTCCAATGCCCTTTGTACTCAATGACGCAATTTTACTGATTAAAACGATTAAATTTTGAAAAATACCGTTGGAATTATTGGATGCGGATGGCTTGGATTTCCTCTTGCCAAATCTCTGATACATGTCGGTTATAATGTGCATGGAAGTACTACCAATAAGAACAAACTGGATGCCTTGGAGAAGGAAGGAATAAAGCCCTTTATAGTCATTTTAGGTGAGGAAAGTGTTTCAGGTTCACTTGCAGAATTTCTGGACCAGGTTGATATCCTTATAATAAATATACCCCCCAGGCTCCGGGGTAACTACAAAGAGAACTATGTTCTAAAAATGAATCTTTTGCACAATGAGATGGTAAAATCAAACGTCAAAAAAATACTATTTGTGAGCAGTACTTCGGTATATGGAGCTTCTGAGGGTGAGGTAACCGAAGATACCTTTCCGATGCCTGTAACTGAATCCGGCAGGCAATTAGTTGAGGCTGAAAAGATCTTTCAAAACGACAAATCAATTCAAACCACCATCCTTAGATTTGGAGGTCTTATAGGACCAAACAGACATCCCATTACAATGTTATCCGGCAAAAAAGGACTGAGCGATGGTAATGTTCCCGTTAACTTAATACATTTAGATGATTGTATACATCTGATAAAAACAGTGCTTGAAAATAATTGGTGGGATCAAATCTTTAACGGGGTCTACCCTGATCACCCATTGAAAAGAGACTATTATTACCAAATGGCAGATAAAAATATGCTTCCAAGACCCCAATATCTGAACCCCCAATCCATAAAAAGTGGAAAAATAGTACTTAGTAGGAATTTTCTTGCTAAAAATATTCCATTTTATACTAGAATTAAATAGCATTTCACAACAACTACAACCACTTTTACAACAAAAACATCGATAAAAGGTTAATTTATACCGTTGATTTTCAGCTTTTTATCGATAATCCGTATCTTTATGTAAACATTAAATCCCAAAATGTCATGGAAAAAACAAATTTAAAGGGGAGGATTTTAATGGAACTGGAAAGTCTCATCTCCCGTAGTTGTGCGAAATGTAAGATGACCAAAAACTTTCAGAGCCTGCACAAGGCTATTGTAAAGAATCATTACAATGCCACAGATGTGTCTATTGATTATCACCGTAAAAGAATAGCAATGGATATTGTAATGAATGAAAAGGATTATGATCCTAAAAAAATTAATTTGAGACTACCTACATTATATACAAACCTGTTTTTTAATAATTTGTGTGAATTTCTAAAATCATGTATAGACAAGGATAACAGGAGTCTCGCATTTTATGCAAGCTTATTAAATTCTTATACCAAAAAAGAAGAAGAATTAACCCTGGCATAAATAATTCAGAACTAATGACCACCAAATTAAAAGGATGCCCAACGGCATCCTTTTTTTATAAGTTCCTTTTAATACGGAAACCTGACCAAAAAATAACAAAGAAAGGGTCAATTAAAAATTGATATTCATAATAAAATTCCATCTTATTGACTTTTAAGAGTTTCCTTATGTAAAGACCAAAAAAAATGTATTAGTTTTGCCGCACGAAATTTATACGAAAATGAAGAAGTTTATATTTATTCTTATTATTGGTTTAGGATACATTCACGGTGGTTACTCACAAACCAACGCAGAGCTTCAAAAGCATTTTGAGGCATATTATAAGGAAATGCGATTGCAGGCCGATATTAACGGTGTAATCAATGCATTGACTCATTTAAACGTACTATCGCCTTCTGTTAAAAGGAGAGATACCCTGGCCTATGTATATGCGAATAATAATCAGCATTTACAAGCTTTAAATACCATAGGCATTGAGAAGAACGCTACAGATTCCGATCTTGCAGTCCAGGTAAAGGCCATATCATTAAAAGCTTTGAATCAGCCCAAAAGGGCCCTCGAACAGTTTGAGGTTTTATATTCCAGGCAACCCAACGCCTATTTGGCCTATGAACTGGCAGATCTCAAGATTCAGACAGGAGATAACACCGGTGCCAATATCAACATTGAATATGGTATTCTTAACGCTAAAGATGATATGAAGTACGCTTTTTATGAAAGGCAGCAACCATATGAAGTACCTCTAAAAGCAGCCTTTTATCATTTAAAAGGTCTTGTTCAATACAACATGAATAAGGATGATATAGATCTGGCTATTGCTACAATTGATGAAGCACTAAAAATTGATCCCAATTTTAATCTGGCCAGCTTAAGTAAGCAGGCCCTGGAATCAAGGAAGGTTGAACCTGCCGAAAAACAGAATTAAGGTAATATGGCAAGTATTATTTTAAGGCGGGCTTGTTGCCCGCTTTTTTTATTGCTATGACTAAAGGGATATTAAAAGGTAAGTCGCTAAGACGAGGGCATAGCCCGCCTTTCTTCAGTTAATTTAAATAGTAAATCTAAGCCATTTTTCGTGTTCTTCACCAACACCCTTTTGGCAATGAACATCATTAGTAGCTTCTTGAATAAAGATTTTGTTTCCCAATATAATTCTATTTTCAAGTTGCATGAATTTTCTGAAATTGGACTAATGGTATAAAATTGATAAACTGTATCTGCAACAGGAATACTCTTGGTCATTTCACCATAAACATATTTTCCGGGTTTAACTTTTTTCTTTACGGCCACAAAGTTCAAATGTTTATTATTTATTACGCAGACGTGTTCTGAACCTAGTCTGGTAACTTCATTTTCATTGTACTCAAATTTATCGACCCCTTGAACCCAAAGATGTCTATATGAAAGGTTGGTAATATACTCCATAAGAGCTTCAGCAGCTATTGCAAAATCTCTGCCATAAACAATGCCGGGCGGTTTATCAAATATTACCTCTTTGGCCGTGGAATTCTCAATTATATTTAGTTTGTTGCTATCAATTAAAGAATATATGTATTCCACTTCTTTTTGGTCATAAGTGTCTTTCCCTTGTTTAAATCTAAAAACTTTGCTGTAATAATAAATGGGAAGCTCAATATCAGAAGAGAGTTCTTTGCTTATTAGCACGTAATTATCACTTTCAACAGAATTCTTAAGTAACCTATGTGCTTCTATTACTTGTTTCCCAAAAGGTTTTCTATTGCCCTGTACCTCCAGAAATTCTATGTCGCCACAATGTGCTACAATTTTTAATTCCAGTTTTGGAGCTGTTGCACAGGCTTTACATGGGCATATTCTATTCTTTTCTAAAAGTTTGAGATGCCCTGTAAATGCTGTAAACATGGTTTCAATCTGGGCGAGTAATTTTTCCTGTGAAAGCAGTTTTCCTTCGCGATAGAAAAAAAGGGCATCTCCTTCTACCTCAGCCAGCTGCAACTCTTGAGTATTCGCCTCTATAAGTATTTCCAACAATTCGGCAATAACATGCTGGCTATGTGCAACTTCAGTGGTCTGAACGAATTTGGTAAAACCCGAAATGTCCGGTATAAAAAGTAACGACTTGGCCATAATAAAAATAATTGGCTTCTAAAGTTATTATCTAATAAGTCTTGAAATTACTCCAACCTTTCAAGTTATTCCAAAATTATTATAAGAAGAAGAAAACTTTATTGCTTTTCCATCTGTTCCACCATAACCTTAAATCCTAAGGCCACCCCATTGGTCCAGCCAAATCCATCCTGGGTCTCATATTCGCCTCCTCCGGAGAGTAAGCTAATATCCTCCACATTATACTTTTCCATCATCTTCCCTGTATTTTTATAGACCCTCTCATTAATAGCCAGCCACCTCTTCATAATATCCAAAGCTTCCTCCTTATACCCATAGTTAAGTAACCCATGCACAGCCATCCAATGCAATGGTGCCCATCCGTTTGGCGCATCCCATTGTTGCCCTGTATTTTTTAAAGTAGTAAGAAGTCCTCCATCTTTTAAAAACTCAGTAATTAATTTTTCTTTTACCGCTTCTGCCTGTTCTTTTGTTGCAATATTAAAAAACAAAGGATAAGTCGCTGCTAATGTAAATTCATCTGTGTTACTTTTCGTTTTAAAATCAAAATCCATATAGAACTGTACATCTTCAACCCAAAAAATTTCCTGAATCAAATCCTTCCGCTTCAGTGCCTTTTCCCGAAACAGGGATTCAGCTTGCTTATCCCCTATTAAATTATATCCATGAGCTATTTGATTCTCCATAAAATAGAGCAGGCAGTTCAGATCTACTGCTAATATATTGGCGGTATTTGTTGACTCAAAGGAATCTTCCTCGGCATACCAACGGCTGCTAAAATCCCAGCCGGAAGTAGCTCCTGCCCTTAAATTGACATATAGATCCGCTTTCTCTTTTTGAGTTGCAAGGTCATCCGCTAAATGATAATCTTCTTTATAGCTTTCCGGGCGTGGTGTAACACTACTGTCCCAATACCTGTTAAGGAATGAGTCATCCCCCACTTTAACTACATACTTGTTAGCTTCATATGGCTCTCTAATAACATCTTTCCCAGCCATCCAAAAATCATACTCCTTCTCAATCATTGGTAAATATTCTGCTAAAACCATACTGTCTTTTCGGGCAAGTGCGGTTGCCATAAGTGTAAAGAACGGCGGTTGTGAACGGCTTAAATAATAGTTCCTGGTACCATTGGGTATAAAACCCAGAGTATCTATTAAATATGCGAAATTATCAACCATGTTTCTGGCAACACCTTCCTGATTATCTACTAACAAACCTTCTATAGTAAAATAACTGTCCCAATAATAAATTTCCTTAAATCTCCCTCCAGGCACTACGTATTCATTAGGCAAGGATATTCTTGAGGAATAAGGAATCACAGAATCCGGACCCCTGGTTAATTTACCCCAGATACTGCTAATATGTTCAAACATGGTATGGGTTGTATCTGTTGTGAAGCTCAGTGTAGCTGTAGATTTATCGCTAAAATTTTCTGCAACAAAGGCTTTCAGATCAAAATTCTCATCTTGTCTCTCCTTTTCATATTTCTTGTTAAGTGCGTAATAAGATTCCTTTGGAACCAGATCAACAAAAGTTTTGGAATCTTCAAATAAAGCTTGCATTTGCACATCCTTAAATAAGGGCGATGCATAATAATCTATTTGCTGCTCCCTGGGTTCCGTTTTGCAACCCACAAATACTATAAATAGAAAAATAAAAGGGAGAAAGTTTCTGTACATTTTCATAATATAATAATTTAACGACTAATCACCTTGTAAACCAGAGTACTAGCGGAGTTTCTTATTTAACAGGAATAAGCTGTCTTTTTCTTTCTTCATTTCACTAACGCGATCTACATCTTCATTAGGAATAGTAATGGAAAGCACATAGTGTTTTATCCTCCATTTGCCATCTTCTTTTTGAAGTACTCCGGAGCCTCTGCAAATTTCCATTCGGGTATCCAACAATTCATCAAACCAGGCAAAATTTCCAGCTTCATTAATGTAAATATTTCGTTCAATGGTAGTAAAACTCCAGGCCTTTCCACGTTCAAAATAAGGTTTTGAAAATGCCCTGAAATCATCATTTTGCCAATTTTCTGATGCATCGGTTCCAATAAAAACTCCGTCCTCGGCAAGGATTCCAAAATAAGTTTCAAAATCGGCTTCAGATGCCGCCTTATGCCATTTATTAATCAGTTCTTTTATTTCCTTCTTATCGTCTTCCTGGGCAAACAATTGCCCCGCGCATAACATTATGAAAATCACCAATAGCTTATTCATCTAAAATCATTTTGGTATCAAAATTATAATTTACCATCACATTGAATTGATTGCGCAGGTCATTAAAAGCATTGACCATCTCTATAGTTGGTTCTAATGGATTCTTGCGGTATTCAAGGGTTGCTTTTACTTTTAAAATATAGGTTTTGAATACTTTTTGCCGACTTTTTACCTGTGGTATATCAAAAGTTTCCGGGTATTCGGAAGACGCCAGTGCATTTTGTTTTTCTATAAACTCATCAATAAGCAGAATAAGTTCTTCATAATTTTCAACAGAGTAAAGTCCATCAAAAGCTACATCCAAATCATTAAATTCCGCCCATGTCTCAAGTATTGCTTTTGCGCCTCTATTCAATATCGATTTTTTGGGTAGTTTCTGAACATCAAATTCCAGCTCAACTGTCTCAATACTCTGCTCAGTCCTTTGATTGTTGCCACAGGAAAACAAGAGTAAGAATGTTAACCCAAAAACAAACAATTTTCTCATAGGACGAATGTACAAATTTTAATAAAAGCTATCTTTACCAAGGAATTATATTTACTCCATATATATGCAAAAATCCATCCTTATTTTAGGGGCCTGTGGGCAGATTGGTACAGAACTTACACTGGCCTTACGAGAATTGTACGGTAATGAACAAGTGGTTGCCAGTGATATTCGTGAAGGAACTGATAGTTTGATGAGCTCCGGGCCGTTTGAGTTACTTGATGCTACCAATTATGAAGCCATAGAGGATGTCATATTGTATCATGAAATTGAGGAAGTATACTTAATGGCCGCTATGTTGAGTGCAACAGCTGAGAAATTTCCTGAAAGGGCATGGAATTTAAATATGAATTCACTTTTCAACGTACTAAACCTGGCCAAAGAAAGAAAAATTGAAAAAATATTCTGGCCTTCCAGTATAGCAGTATTTGGCCCAAATACCCCAAAAGACAATACTCCTCAAAGTACAATAATGGAACCCAGCACAGTTTACGGCATAAGCAAGCAATCCGGTGAAAGATGGTGTTCCTATTACTACCATAAATTTGGCGTGGATGTGAGAAGTTTAAGGTACCCGGGATTAATTAGTTGGAAAACCCTGCCAGGAGGAGGCACTACGGATTATGCTATTGAAATTTATCACGAGGCCCTCAAAAAGGCAAGCTATACTTGTTTTGTGAATGAGGATGTAAAACTTCCAATGATGTTTATGGACGATGCGATCAGGGCTACAATTGAACTTATGGATTGTAATCCTGAAAAAATATCTGTGAGATCCTCTTACAATCTGGCGGCCATGAGTTTTTCACCGGCCGATATCAGCGCTAGCATTAAAAAATACATCCCAAATTTCAAAGTGTCTTATAATCCGGATTTCAGACAAGCTATAGCCGAAACATGGCCCAGCAGTATTGATGATTCTAAAGCAAAAGAAGATTGGGGGTGGGAACCGCAGTTTAACCTTGAAAATACTACCTTAGAAATGTTGAAACACCTGCCTTCTCAAAATTTTTAGACCCTCCTTAGCTATTTGATACAAATAGATCATTTCAATGGAATTATCCGTATTTTTAACCCATTAAAATCATTAATTATGAAATGGATTATTCTCTTCTTTTCGGCATTTTCTATAGTAAGTCTGCAGGCTCAGATCTCTCCCGGGATATATCATGTAAAGGACAGTGTTGACGGGCTCATCTTTACACATGAACTAAAAATTGACAACACATATCTTATTCATACAATTTATACTGAATCGCCACCAGGGTTTGTTAAAACCGTTGGTGGATTTTATAATTTAGAGAATGATGTCTTAATCGTAAAACTTGAATTTAATTCTAATTATGAGGAAGATACTACTACATCTGTTGAATTGCCCGTAGCAATTGTTGAAGAAGGTTTGGTATTAATTGGGGATAATAATCTAACCTTTAAGAAAGATCCTGAATTAAAGCAGCCATTAGATGGTAAGTGGCTTTTTGCAACACGTGGCCCCGATGAAGGACAGGAAAGACGCGGAGAAAGTAATTCGCGAAAAACAATGAAAGTTTTATCAGATGGATATTTTCAATGGATTGCTTATGATACGGAAACTTTTAAATTTTCCGGTACTGGCGGTGGAACTTATACTTCAAAGGATGGGGTTTATTCTGAAAACATTCAATTTTTTTCCCGTGATAATGCCAGGGTAGGCGCACTACTTAATTTCACTTATGAAATAAAAGGTAATGACTGGCATCATAAAGGGAAAAATAGCAAGGGAGGACCAATGTATGAGATCTGGGCAATAAGAAAA
The DNA here is from genome assembly GCF_947260015.1 of uncultured Eudoraea sp. GTDB lineage: Bacteria > Bacteroidota > Bacteroidia > Flavobacteriales > Flavobacteriaceae > Eudoraea. The sequence goes on from NZ_CAMYOM010000024.1 coordinate 22,705, forward strand.
TAATCTCTTTTTAAGTATTATTGATATCAGATTTGCCCCCCGTTTTCCGGAGTAGTTTAATAGAACTGATCTCCACCTCTTTATCTATAGGCTTAAGCATATCATACATATTTAGGGCCACTATACTGGCCCCGTGCATGGCTTCAACTTCAACCCCTGTTTTATAATTAGTTTTTACGGTAATCAATATTTTGATCTGATGGCCTTCTACTTCGTAAACAATGTCTGTATATTCAATAGGCAAAGGGTGACAATCGGGTAACAGGTCAGATGTCTTCTTAACCCCTAATAATCCGGCGGCCTTGCTCATGGCAAATACATCTCCTTTAGGAACCGTGTTTGTCAGTATGGCTTCTATTGTGTCTTTTGAACTTACATGCACTATAGCTTGAGCAACAGCAGTTCTTAATGTATTCTTTTTATGTGTAATATCTACCATCTTTAGGTGTTAACTTTCCATTGGTACGAATCGTCCTCAAATAACTCTTTTCCAAAAACAGGAACCTGCTTTTTAATTTCCTCAACTACATCATGTAAAGCTTCAAACACCTCTTTTCGGTGAGGCGAGGAAACGAATACGAACAAGCATATTTCACCTGTCTTAACAATACCTGTGCTATGGTATATATGCATGCAACTTAAGTTAAACCGTTTAAAAGCAGCCTCCCTGATCTCATGAAATTTGAGGTTGGCCATTTCTTCATAAGCTGAATACTCAATTCCCTCAACCTTTTTCCCTCCAATTTCGTCTGCCCGTACCTGTCCCAAAAATATATCATGAGCACCAATCTGAGTTTTTGTTTGATGTTTCGCAATAGCCTTAGCTATAAATTCAGGAGTTATTGCCCCCTGTATAAATACGTTTTTGACCTTTGGTTTTTCCATAAAGAATTTTACTTTGGTGCTAAGGTAAAGAAGATTTGGGAAATTGAAATCATCCTTTATGCCTGTCTTTTAAACCGATAGTATTAAATATATAGGCTATTCCAGAACTTCATAAACGGTAATAGGACTAGCTTTATTTTTCATGTTAATACTACCAACTTTTTTGCACTGAAAAGATTCCTTAACCTGTTCATAACAACTCTCGGAAATTATGATTTGGTTTTCTCCGGCAGCATCCTGTAATCGAGCCGCGGTATTCACATTATCACCGATGACCGTATAATCCAAACGTTTTAGATCTGAAGATCCTATATTCCCTGAGATCATTTCCCCGCTTTTAATACCAATGGATACCTTGGGTTGGAACTTAGTACTGTCATCTGCAGCAGGCCGGGCATTTATCTGATCGCGTACGGCCAGGGCCGCATCAATGGCCCGATCTAAATGGTAGTCTCCTTTGAATACTGCCATGATAGCATCACCAATAAACTTATCTATATGGCCTTCCTGTGCGAGAATCTCCTTCACCATCACATCAAAATAGGTATTGAGCATAGTTACAACCACATCTGGGGTGGTATTTTCACTTATAGCCGTAAAACCACACAGGTCTATGAACATCACGGTCGCCTCAATATTTTCATTGGCCATGATGGTGGCTTCATATTCTTGACTGCCCATAAAATTCAGTACATTTTCATCTACATACATCTTAAGTATGTTGTTTTCCTTGATGGCCTTGAGGGTTTCTTTTAACTGACGAGCATGTTTCAAAGTCTTTTCCATCGTAATTGTCAGGTCTTTAAAATCAATGGGCTTGGTAATAAAATCAAAAGCCCCTCGGTTCATCGCTGTCCGAATATTGTCCATATCCCCATAGGCGGAGACCATCACCGATTTAAGTAGCGGATTTAATTCGTTGAGTTTGGTAAGCAAAGTAAGCCCGTCCATTTCAGGCATATTTATGTCGCTCAACACTATGTCCATGTCGGGTATATCAACTAGTTTCTCCAGGGCATCCTTCCCGTTGATGGCAAATACAAATTCATATTCGTTTTGCCGTATTTGTTTTCGGAACTTTTGTTTGATGAGTATTTCTAAATCTACCTCATCATCTACAACTAAAATTTTTGACATTACAATAGTGCTTTTAATTTTTCTTTTAAAATACCAAATTCTAAGGGTTTTGTCAGGAAATCATCTGCCCCTAGTCTCATAGCGGTATCGTAGTTTTCCTTATCGCCATAGGCGGTTATCATCATGACCACGGGTGGTGGCTTTAAAAAGTTTTTCTTAATTTGTTCCAAAAGCTCCAATCCGCTCATTCCCGGCATATTAATATCAGAAAGGATAAGTACCGCTTCATGATTAAGTTCACCCAAATAAGTGAGTGCCTCCTCTCCGGAAAATGCAAATGCAAAATGCAGTTCTTTATTCCGGATCTCTTTCCGGAAACGCTGCTGAAACAACAATTTTACGTCCTGTTCGTCGTCTACCACTAATATTTTCATATCGTATTGGTGTTTGATATTATTTCTGCTAATTCTTGTAATTTAAACATCATGTTTTCTGTTCTAGGGGTAATGATATGGTAAAAGTTGTTCCTTTTCCTTGCTCCGATTCCACTTTTAATTTCCCATTGTGCCCTTTAGTCACTATGTCATAACTCATACTCAGGCCCAGGCCTGTTCCTTGCCCAGTGGGCTTGGTGGTGAAAAAGGGTTGGAAGATTTTTTCCTTGACCTTTTCCGTTATGCCGTTGCCATTGTCCTTTACACTAATTGTAATCCCATTTTTGGTTTTTTTGGTTGAGAGTGATACAGTGGGTTTATACTGGTCCTCGGAAGATGCCAAATTTGCCAAGTCTTCTTTGGATGAATTAGCGAATGCGGATACTTCGTAAAAGGCATTGGTCAGCAGATTAAGCACCACCCGCCCGATATCCTGTGGGATTATGTTGATAGTTCCTATGCTTTTATCAAAATCGGTTTTCATGGTAGCATTGAACGATTTATCTTTGGCCCGCAAGCCATGGTAGGCCAGGCGGAGGTATTCGTCACAGAGTTTATTGATATCGGTTGGTTCTTTTACTCCGCTACTGCTACGACTATGTAGTAGCATCCCTTTTACGATGGCATCTGCTCTTTTGCCATGGTGATTAATTTTTTGTTCATTTTCCTTAATATCTTTTGCTATTGTTTTTACTTCATCAAGATTTCCTTTCTCAACTTCTTCGCTTAATTCATCAATCAATTCGGTATTCACATCAGAAAAATTATTCACAAAGTTCAAGGGATTTTGGATTTCATGGGCAATTCCAGCGGTGAGCTCACCTAGACTGGCCATTTTTTCCGATTGGATCAGCTGACTTTGGGTATTTTTTAATTCAGTGAAAGCATGCATTAATTCATCTTTTTGTTTTGTTATTTCTGCCGTTCTTTCCTCAACAATCAACTCCAGTTTTTCTTTTTGTGCCGATATGAATTTGTTTCGCTCTTCTTCTGCCAGTGTTTTTTGTCTTTCTTTTTTAAGGGCTCTATTCTGTTTGTTTGATCGTAACAGCATGGCAATCATCCAGGCAATGGAAAAGACAATGGCAAAGTCCAGGTAATTATCTATTTGTTCGTAAAGGGGTAAATAAATAATTTTAAGCAGATCTTTTATAGTATTTATGATTATTAAAGGAAGAACGGCTACTACAATAGTTCGCATTCGTTCAAGTTGCGGAAGCCTGAAAATCAGATATCCAATTCCCAGTATTAATAAGTGCCATATCCAATTTGTAACAATCGTTATGGGAAGTGTTCTTTCTAATATAAAAAGAATTGCTATGCCAATCATGGCCCATAAGAGGGTTTTATTCCAATGGGTATTTGGCGAAAGCAAACGTAAGTTTTTACGGATGTGCCAAACTATAAAAAATAATATAAAGGGTTCTAAAATCATAACTATTTGAAATGCTGACTAAATATCGCCTGCTAAATTTAATTCTTTAAAATAAAAGATATTCCCTTTGTTGAAAATTATATGTACTTAGGAATTTTCAACAAAAATTATAGCGTTGGTAATTGAATGCTAAAAGTGGTTCCCTGACCCTCTTTCGTTTCCACCTTCAACTCCCCCCCATGTGCCTTTACAATATCATAGCTCATGCTTAGCCCTAATCCTGTGCCCTCACCCGTAAGCTTTGTGGTAAAAAAAGGTTGGAATATTTTAGCAATAACCTTTTTAGGAATTCCGTTGCCATTATCGCTCACTTCTATGCTTAACTTACCCGCCATCTTTTTGGTTCTTATGGAGACCACTGGCTTGTATCCTTCAGGGCTTTGTTGTTGTTTCTCCTTTACCGCATGAAATGCGTTTGTCAATAGATTTAAAATAACCCGACCCATATCTTGGGGGATAATCTCAATTGTCTTGATCGATGCATCAAAATCAGTTTTAATGGTTGCGTTGAAAGTTTTGTCCTTAGCCTTTAAACCATGGTAGGCCAGGCGTAAATATTCATCTGCAAGTACATTGATATCCGTAGGTTCTTTTTGCCCACTACTGCTACGGCTATGCTGTAGCATGCCTTTTACTATTTCACTGGCACGTTGCCCGTGGTGATGTATCTTTTCAAGGTTTTGCTCAATATCATTTCCTATTTCCAGCGCTTCTCTCTGATCACCCTTCTCAATCTCCTCATACATTTCTTTCATCAGTTCCTGAGAAACTTCAGAGAAATTATTGACAAAATTAAGTGGGTTTTGAATTTCATGCGCAATTCCCGCAGTGAGCTCTCCTAAAGATGCCATCTTTTCGGATTGTATTAATTGGGATTGTGTTGCTTTTAACGCTACCAAAGTCTCCTGAACTTTCTCCTTTTGTTGCTGAAGAATTAGATTTGCCTTTTGTCTGTTTTTATTATTCCGAAATAAGATAGAGCTAAGTATTAGGGCAAATAAAAGAGCTCCGGCAATACTTATGATCCATAAGCGCTGATTTTTGTTTTGTTGCTCTTTTATAAATTGTTCTCTTTCAAGTATGTCAATTTCCTTTTGATTCCTATCAATCACCGATCGAACTTCTGCCTTCATAAGAACGTTTGCAATATCAATATCCTCTGATTCTTTGATAAGATCCTTGTAGATCTTTAAATGCTTATATGCCAGGTTCTCGTATCCCAGCGCGTCATAAATGTCAGAAAATGTCAAATTTAATCGCTTTTTTAATCTGATATTGTCTTCATGTAAAACTTCTTGACTTAGCAAAGCATACTTTAGGGCATTTTCATAGTCATTAAGATTATAATAGCAAGTTGATATGCGATAGGCTTCCCATTCATCATTATCGACTCTTTTCAACCTAATTGATGCGTCAAGAGCTTTTTCAATTAGCGAAATGGCTACCTCATAATGATTCTTATCCATTTGAATATGACCTTCAAGGCTATAACTATCTGCTACGAAATCTTCGGCAGTAAGCGGCGTGGATATACTTTTTTTAAGCTGATTATAATATTGCGCTTTGTCGTAATTTTTAGCATCGTACATGGCCCACATTACCTGATTGTAAGCATTAAACATATCTGCGGGTAAATTATGTGCCTCCAATAGTTTGACTCTATTCTCCATCGCTTCTGCTCCTCTATCGAACATCTCTAAATCTGAATACAGTCGGTACATTTGACCATATACATCCGACAACATAAAATAATCATTAATTGATTCAAAAAAATCAATGCACCGCAAATAATGCTCTATAGCAATCGTATTTTGCCCGTTAATTCTATAATAATTTGCCAATTGAAAATTTAATGGCCCTGTCTCATTTTTATTTTTCATTGACGCTACCAATTCTTCAATTTTGGCTTCGATGATATCCTTTTCCAAAACATCATTTTCTTCGATAGCTACATAACCTAAATAAGAATAATAGAGGAATACTGGATAAAATTCTTCCAAATCTGAATAAATCTCAATGATATTATTCGCTGCTAATCTAAATTGATCAATATCATTTATAGTATAGTAGTAATAAGCAAGATGGTCATATAATGCTGCCAATATTTCCTTGTTCTTAACATCCTTGAAATGTTCTAATGCCTTCAACAGTTTCTTATAAGACATTTCATTATAAGGTGTCGGATAGCCATCCGGAGGCTGGACTTCAGTAAAGGAATCATTTTGATTTAATTGTGTGGATAGCATCCTTGCCTTTTGATGATGATATGAAACAATATCTGCCTGGCCCAAGAAGGCGGCCAAGGTCTCATGAAACATGATCCCTCCATCTTTAAATTCAATTTTTTCTGACAATTCCATTGCCTCTATGGTTGCGGAAAAACCCTGAATAATTTCCTGATTATAAAAACTCATCCGGGCATACTCATTGAGTAACCTTATTTTTTCTTTATCATTTTGATTGCTTTTATAAACAAGCACCTTCAAACTATCCAATTTGCCCGGATCAACAAAAAGCGTATCCTGAGCCTTTAAGGGTGCAAAGACAAGGATAAATATCATGCTAATGAATACGTTTCTTACATTCATAATTTAAACAGGTAATATGATTATAAATTGACTTCCTTCACCTTCATTTGTCTCCACTTTCAGTTCTCCCCCATGCGCCTTTACAATATCATAGCTCATGCTTAGCCCTAATCCCGTACCCTCACCTGTAGGCTTTGTGGTAAAAAAGGGCTGGAATATTTTTTCCAGAACTTTTTGTGGTATCCCCTTGCCATTGTCCTTGACGGAAATCAAAACCTGATTTCCGTTTTTTTTCGTTTTGACCGAAACCGTAGGTTCATAACCGTTTGGTTGTTGTAGTTTTCTCTCGGATACCACATAAAATGCATTGGTAATTAAATTCAGAATCACTCTTCCTATATCCTGAGGAATAACATTGATCTTATCTATACTTTCATCAAAATCTGTTTCCATAGTAGCGCTGAAAGTCTTGTCTTTTGCGCGTAAACCATGGTAGGCCAGACGTAAATATTCATCTGCCAAAACATTAATATCTGTGGGCTCTTTTTGCCCACTGCTGCTGCGACTATGCTGCAGCATTCCTTTTACAATCCCATCAGCCCTTTTGCCATGGTGGGTTATCTTATCCAGGTTTTGTTTAACATCCTCTGCGATGGCTTGCGCTTCCTTAAGGTCACCTTTCTTCAATTCCTCATTCATCTCTTCAATAAGTTCCACACTTACTTCGGAAAAATTATTGACAAAGTTCAAGGGGTTTTGGATCTCATGGGCAATGCCAGCTGTAAGTTCCCCTAAACTGGCCATTTTTTCGGACTGAACCAACTGGTTCTGAGTGGCTTTTAATTCAGTAAGCGTTGTCTCGATACTCTCTTTGGCATTTTCCAGTTTGGTAAAATCCTCGTAACGCGCATAAGCGATCGAAAAGGTCTCGGCCAAAGATCTCACCAGATCAATATCATCTTCTTCAAGCTGTTCGATATTGCCAACATAAAGCATTCCCTGGCTAAAGGGTATAAAATGAAGGTCCAGTGAATCCGGGGGGGCCGCTGCACCCTGATAGGTGTCCGCATCCTTTATCTGACCTCGTGCCAACATGGATTGCGTCCACTCCACAAAATCTTCCTTGTTCCAGTGTTGGTGGTAAACTTTATTTTTTGTCCAGTTTTCCACGGCGTTTTGCGTGAGTGAATTTACATTAAAGGGAAGATGTAATACCCCCAGGGAATGACCGTCCGGGGCCGACAAATACACTTCTAATTTTTTTTCTTTTTCATGAATAATAAAGACTCCGCATCTAAAAAAAGGAACTCCCAGGGAAGTAAGTTCATTAAATACCAGAGGGGTAATACGCTGCAGATCTTCGGTTGACCGCATGCTGGCAATTTCTCCCCGTACCCGGTCTAATGAAGCTTGTTTAACAGCGTCTTTGGCCCTGTCCTCTGCCTGTTGCAGATCCAGGAACCTTCTGTACGTTTGGCCAAAAACTGCAGCAAACCGTGCTAAAAGTTTAGATGATTCTTCTGAAATAGGGGCTTCAGAAAACGTAAAAAGAATCCCTGAAGAAAAAAAGAAACTTCGATGAAACTCTCGTTCTGGTAGTGTTTCAAGATTGGCATTAAATGGGTATTCAGGTTCATTATTGAGTGCCTTATAATATTTTCTAACATCTTTTCCTGTATAGTCATATGAATACTCGGTGCTTCCATTTTTCCAAGCCTTTTTAAGACCTACCAGCATAGGGTGTATGGTCATATTTAACATTCCCACTCTTAATTCTACTGTACCATCGGAATTTGAATTTACTGACCTGGTTTCCATCCCCTTATTACCTTCAAGAATACCTATTCCACAACGTATGGATTTGTCCAGACCTAAATTCAATACTTCACCAAACAAAGAAATAACTATATCTTCTAAATCTTCGCTATTATGCATCGCCATGGTCTTGGAACGCACTCTTTCCAGGGCCCCTTCAATCTGAGCTTCTCTGGTTTGTGCTTCCGCTTTTTGAAGGTCTAGGAAACGTGTATAGGTTTGTTGAAAAACCTTTCCAAATCGCATGAGAATGGTATTATCTTCATCAGAATAAGGAACTCCCTGAAAATTTTCGATATACAGACCAACATTGTCTAATAATACTGTAGAAATAGCTAGTCCAGGACAACTTAAATAATGATCTTTTACTTCTTTGGGTGACTCTGGAATAAACTCGAAGAGGTCTTC
>NZ_CAMYOM010000025.1 GCF_947260015.1 uncultured Eudoraea sp.
ATTTTTGCAGGAATACCTCCTACAACAACATTGTCGGGTACGTCTTTAGAAACGACCGAACCTGCGGCAACTACCGAGTTTTCGCCTATCGTTACGCCATGCAAAATGGTAGCATTGGCACCGATCCATGCATTCCTTTTAATGTGGATGGGCTTCGGAACCAACGAATGTCTTTTATCGGGGGAAAGAGGGTGTCCTTCGGACAGCAAGCTGACCTTGGGCGCTATCAGTACCCCATCTTCAATGGTTATTCCACCCAAATCCAAAAAAGTACAATCGAAGTTGATGAATACGTTTTTGCCGATTTTTGTATGCTTGCCGTAATTGATATACAAAGGCGTAAAAACAGCAACGCTTTCGTCAATTTCACTCCCTGTAATTTGGCTAAGCAAATCCCTGATTTCTTTTGGATCTGCAGCGTTGTTCATCTGCACCAGTAATTTTTTTGTGCTGTACGAGGCCTCACGCATTCTATAGGCTTGAGAGTCGTTGGGCGGAATGGTCTCCCCTTTCTTTAACCGCTCAAAAATATCTTTATGAGCTAGAGGCGAACCTGTTTTTTTATTTTGGTGTTCTGATTTACGCATTTTTACAAATTATGGTATTTACAATTACCGTCATATTTTTCGGTTCGACATACGCCTGTTGGCCCCACCAAAGCTATACACCAGGGAAATATTCCATGTAAAATCATCTTCTGGTAGTATCTCTGTATCAATAGCCTTATTGAGGATAGCCGAAACAGAAATTGGGAAATCTTTTTTTATCAAGGAAACAAAGCCCACAATATAAATACCTTTTAAATCATCCGAAAGCAAATAATAGGCTTGGGGGGATATATTAAAATACAACTTTTCTGAAATATACAGGTTGTTGAAGTATGAATTCAATACCATAAAGTGGGTATTTTTTACCCCTTCATCAAATCCACGGCCATAAAGATAGTAAACCCCAAGACCCACTTTATCCGATATCTTATAGGTTGGTGCCACCTCGGCGGCAAGGTACCGCCGTGACTCCAAAAGCTCCTCGGGCTGACCGTCTCTAAAAACATTGACCGTTCTAAAGGTCAGGGCAGGGTGCGCCCCAAGACGCAACGAAAACCGTTTATTTTCTATTGCCTTATACCGTAACCAGAAAATAAAAGACCAAGGCTTGCCTTCCAACGCAAAGCGCATATCGGGTTCAAAACTTAATTTTCTCTTGGTAAATTTTAAGTCAAATAAAAGGGCCGGATCTCCTAAAGAAAAAGAGGGCACTAACGAAAATCCGTTGTTGGTAACGCTAGCTGTTCCTCTAAAATCATCTAGGAACGATTCAGTTTCTTCTTGCGCCCTTGCGTTAAAAATATATAGAGAAATAAGTAGAAGTACCATCAGATTTTTCATAGTACCAGAATTGATTTTGATTAATAGTTCAGTTTTTTACAACACAAAACTATATAACACCTTAGTCATATTTGTTACACCAATTACGCACATAATGTCATATATTACTTATTTTAGTAGAAACAATAGTTGAATTGAAGGATCCAGGTCAGAATAAACCGCGCATTGTGCTTTTGGAATTATCGAAGGAAACAGGATTTCCAATAGATTTCAATACAAATTACCATACACATTTGTTCTGCCATCAAGGAACCATTTCTTTTTTGTTCAACAGCGTAAAGATGAAATGCAAAGGCAATGAATTTTTGTTTTGGTTTGCCGAAAGTCAATTGAAAGATTTGATATTCTCCAGGGCCTTTAAGGCAACGGTTTTGCTGGTGGAGAAGCATTTTTTATACGATAATATCCCTGATCAAAGCTGGAGTATAGATGCCATTTTACATTCCCGTCAATATCCTATCAAACAGTTGAATGAAAAGAATGACAGGCAAAGGGTATTATCAAATTTTCGAATGTTGCACGATAAATTCCAAGATAGGGAACATCGTTTTTATGAAGAGGTATTGAAACTTCAAATGCGGCTGTTCATTCTTGAGATGTGGCACACATTTGCGAACGAATACGAGCGCAGAAAACGCACCTTGCAAAGTGGGTCATTGTACGAGCGCTTCGTTCATTTGGTACAAGAGCATTGTATGGCCGAAAGGGAAGTTCGGTACTATGCCAATGCACTTAGTGTGACCCCTAAATATTTAAATTTTGTTTGCAAGCAGAACTCAGGTGTTTCCGCATCTGAATGGATCCAACGATACACAAAGGAGCGTATCATACTTTTTTTGCAGAACAAAAATCTGAACATTGCAGAAATTGCCGATAAAATGATGTTTTCAAGTCGGTCGTTTTTCACGCGGTATGTGAAAAAGGTTTTGGGTACTACGCCAACCGAGTACAGAAATCGATTAGAGTGAAATTATCATAGATTGCTTCGAAAATTACCTTCAAGGTTCGAATCCGGGTTCCTCGACGAACCTCTATGCTAAAATTCTTTGTTTACTGGAACTACCTGAGTATACCATAAAAACAGGACACCTATTAGGACACCTTCGTTATCAAATTTGTACCGATTTGGCTCGTTTTGGCAGTGTTTTTAAAAACATAAAACCCTGATAATCAATTGATTATCAGGGTTTAAAAATATTCAGTCGGGGTGGCAGGATTCGAACCTGCGACCTCCTGCTCCCAAAGCAGGCGCGATAACCGGGCTACGCTACACCCCGATGGTCATCTATAAATCGTTTTTCACTAAAGAGAATATACAAACATAATTTTCTCTAGTTGGGGTGGTCACGCCTTGGCGTGACGACCTCCTGCTCCCAGCAGGACTTTATAACCGGGTGAGACCTGCCACGCTTTAGCGTGGTAGACCCCGATGGTCATCTATAAATCGTTTTGCTCCGCGTTTTTTAATACGCTTTTCCAGTTGAATAGCCTCTGATCTGTTGGCTACTGGTATTTGCAAAACTAACTTCCAGGGGATACCTCCCTTGGTTGAAGGTACAAGTCCTTCATTGTGTCTTTTCAATCTTTTATTGATATCTGCAGTCTGACCTACGTAATATCTTGAACGTTTCTCGCTATATAAAATATAAACGAACATCTAAACTCTTTTTGGGTGGTCACGCCTTGGCGTGACGACCTTCCCGCTGCCAGCGGGACGCGATATTAACGCCTTGCGTTACAAGCCGGGCTAGACCTGCCACGCTCTAGCGTGGTACACCCTGCGTGGTGTAATTCTCAAACTTTCAATTTCAAAATTGCAACTGTCGTACCATTGTGAACCTATAGCGGACTAGTCCGCTGCAGCCTGCCGGTTCCGCCCATCGCGGAAAAAGGCTGGCAAAAGCGGAGAGACTGGGACTCGAACCCAGGCGACACTTGCGCGTCGACAGATTAGCAATCTGCTCCGTTACCACTCCGGCACCCACTCCGGCACCTCTCCTGTATTTTTTAAATGAACATGCATTGTAAAATGCGGATGCAAATGTAATTCTTCATATCCTGGAACGCAACTTTTTTATTGAATTTTTAAACGATTAAATACACATTTCAAACTTTCTTAATTTATTATAAATTCAAAAAGATGAACACCTGGTTTTGAATCCGCTTCAGAACAAATAAATTTAACTAAATTCAGGAATTCATATAATTTCAATTGACCATTTATTAGTTTAGCTATTTTTTGAAATGAAACCTTGAATTGAATAACAATACTTAAAATGGAAAGAATCTATTCTTTTATCAAACAAGCAACAATTATTGTATATCTGCTTTCTATACAGTCCTGTTCTGCGCAATCCCAATTGATTGCAGATGAAACGGAAACCGTTTCAGTTGAAAAAATGAAATACTACTTATATTATCCACAGGATTATGAGGTAGAAAAGGACAAACAATTCCCACTGCTTTTATTTTTACATGGGGGAGGAGAATCTGGAGGGGATTTGGAAGAACTTAAAACAAATGGCCCGCCTAAATTATTATCCGAAGGGAAAGAATTTCCTTTTTTAGTACTGGCTCCTCAAAACCGACATAAACGCAAATGGTGGAATACGAGGGCGGTGATGCAATTATTGGATACCATAATAGAGACAAATAGGGTAGATATAGACAGAATTTATCTAACTGGTTTGAGTAGGGGCGGAGCTGCAGCATGGGAACTCGCCGTACAATATCCAAATAAGTTTGCCGCCCTCGCCGTGGTATGCGGAATGACCCCGGTACCTTATGCATCCTGGATTGATAAAGAAATGCCCATATGGGTTTTTCATGGAACTGAGGATAAATCCATACCAATTTCCGAATCACAGAATATGGTAAACAAGTTAGAGGAAATGGGCTATGATGTGACATTCACTAAATATGATGGAGTAGGGCATGATGCATGGGTGAAGGCGTACAATACCGAAGAATTGTATGAATGGTTTATTAGGCAAAAACGGACAATAGATTAGTTCTTCTATTAATGCTAATCATGTTCGGAATGGGGACGGCGATGAGCCTTCAGGAATTCAAAGGAGTTGTAAAAATTACCAAAGGTGTTTTAGTGGGTATTCTGTGTCAGTTTACGATTAAGCACTTTGTAGGTTATGCATTGGCTATAAGAGACCAAAGGAAAGTAAAGCATCCATTTGGGGAAAATAAAAATCCCAGTGAGTATTAATAATAAAAGGTGTTTCCAGCTCCTTTTCCTGTTACCTATTAGTTAAGTTTATGTGGTAGGATTTATGCTGTTTTGGGCTCGAATCTATTATTTTATTAACATCTAAATGTTTTAAATTATAGTACTTTAGCCCTCTATTTTAGTTTATATGGCTATGTTAACCGATCGTCTAATTAGATATATTTTCCTTTCCTGTTTATTGGTATCCTTTTTAGTAATGTTTTCCTGTAAGCAGGAGCAGAAGGAACTAACAGGATATAAATACACTAATGCCCTGATAAATGAAACAAGTCCTTATTTATTGCAGCATGCTCATAATCCGGTAGATTGGAGACCCTGGAGCCAGGAAGCTCTTGAGGAGGCCAGGGAGAGCAATAAACTTGTTTTGGTTAGTATCGGATATTCTTCCTGTCACTGGTGCCATGTGATGGAAGAAGAGACTTTCGAGGACGAGGCTATTGCAAAAATGATGAACGAAAACTTTGTCAATATTAAGGTTGATCGAGAAGAACGACCAGATGTGGATCATATATATATGACAGCCTTACAGTTGTTAAAAGGAAGCGGTGGATGGCCACTGAATGTTATTATCCTGCCTAATGGAAAACCTATTTATGGAGGAACTTACCACACTAAGGAGCAATGGTACCAGGTATTAACGGAGGTAAGTAATAAATATAAAGAAGATCCTGAAAAGGCAAACGAATATGCCGATATGGTTGCCAATGGGATTGCTGAAGTTAATATTATTAAACCCAATGATGATTTCGAAAACCTGAATTCCGGGGTTATTGGTGAAAGTGTAGAAAACTGGAGGCCCTATTGGGATTTGGAATGGGGAGGAAATCTGGGCACTCAAAAATTTATGTTGCCTGCAAACCTTAGCTTTCAACTAGATTACGCCCTCCTGACTGCAAATGATTCTGTCTTGGCCCACGTGAAAAATACCATTGACAAAATGGCTCTGGGAGGCATCTATGATCATATTGGAGGAGGCTTTTTCAGGTATAGTACAGACAGTCGGTGGAAAGTACCACATTTTGAAAAAATGTTATATGATAATGCCCAATTAATCAGTTTGTATTCCAAGGCCTATAAGGTATTCAGAGAACCCATCTACAAAGATATTGTAATGGGTACCATTGCTTTTTTGGAACGTGAAATGAAAAATCCGGAAGGTGGATATTATGCTGCTCTGGACGCTGATAGTGAAGGTGAAGAAGGTAAATATTACGTGTGGAACCAAGAGGAACTCAAATCGGCACTCAAGGGGGAATACGAGCTGTTTTCGTCTTATTTTCAGCTGAATCCTTCTGATGTATGGGAAAATGGTAACTACGTGCTTTTCAAATCTATGGATGACCAGGATTTTAAGGAAAAAAACAAAGTTTCTATACCAGATCTTGAACAAAAGAAAACCGATTGGAACAGGGTTCTACTTAAAACCAGGCAAAAAAGGATACGTCCCAATACAGACGATAAGATTATAACATCCTGGAATGCCTTATTAATTTCAGGTTTTGTTGATGCTTACACTTCTTTTGGAAATAAGGAATTTCTAAATAGGGCTGAAGGAATTTATGAATTTATATCGGAGAATAGCTACAATAAAAATCAACTCGTCCATTCCTATAAAAAAGGGGGCAAAGCAATGGAGGGTTTTCTTGAGGACTATGCCTTTCTAACAAGTGCCACACTAAAACTTTATGGTATAACCATGAAATCAAAGTATTTAAGATTTGCGCAGGTACTGAATCAAAAGGTTGAAACCGAATTTAATGACCCTTCTTCCGGAATGTTCCTCTATAATAAAGGCGATGAGCTTATTACCAAAATCATAAAAACCGATGATGGTGTATTACCTTCACCAAATGCAATAATGGCTGATAATCTATTTACGCTGGGTCATATTAGTTATGACGTTAAAGCCATAAACAGGGCTAAAACCATGCTATCTTCAATGGTTCCATTGTTGAGGGACAATGCTGATAGCTATTCTGTGTGGAATAGTTTGTTTTTAAAGGTTGCCTATTCCTATTTTGAGATTGCCATAGTAGGTGAAAATGCAAGCAGCCTTATCCAGGAATTAAATGGGATGTACATTCCTAATCTTCTGATAGTAGGTAGTGCATCTGAAAGCAATTTACCTTTGTTTAAAAACAGGTATGTTGAAGGTGAAACCTTTGTTTATGTTTGCCAGGATAGTGCCTGTAAGTTTCCGGTTACCACTATAAAGGATGCCTTAGCGCAATTGCAGAATTTTTAGCCTCTTTATTGTTTAGTTCAATGAACTGCAAATAGTCGGAGTTTTTGCCTACAAGAATATATTCCTTTCCGTCAATGATAATGGGAACCATATCCTTGACGTCCCCGGTAGCAAAAAAACCGCTATCAGAGGAGCCTAGTGCCTCAAAGTTACCTTTACCGTCCCCTTTTAGGAAAAGTCCGGTACCTGCATCATTTCTGGGAGTTTCAACTTCGGACCTGAATAAGTTGCCGGCAATGATAGCATCGAGATTGGAATCCCCATCAAAATCCTGAACAATGATTTGGTTTATGCTCGAAATCTGTGCAATATTGGGTAGTTGATGGAGTATAAAGGCGCCGTCTCTATTTTCAATATAAACACTCGCAAAGGATTTGATTTCATAATGCAGGGATTTTTCCAGATATTCATCCGTATAAACATCTTCCAAAGTGGCAGTAGAAAATGAGTTATAGTCCTTAAATTTTTTCTTTATTCCTGGCATCTGTTGCGAGGAACACTCCCTTCCTCTAAGAGGATATTTCTTACCACCATTAAAATAGCTGAGAACAATATCATTTTTATTGTTATTATCAAAATCATTAAAATATATGTCGAAGGTTTCTTCATTACTGGCTTTATACTTATAATTAAGGCCCAGGTTCCCAACTAGCAGATCCATATCGCCGTCCTTGTCAAAATCGCCTTGTTTAATGCTGAACCACCATCCGTTAGTATCATCCAAATCCAATTGTTCAGTAATGTTTTTAAATTGACCTCCTATATTCTTGAAAACGGTAATTGGCATCCATTCACCCACCACTATTAAATCTGTCCATCCATCATTGTCATAATCTGTCCAGCTGGCATCGGTTACCATACCCAATTTTTCCAATGAGGGGGCAACTTTATGAGTTGCATCTGCAAACTTCGGAATTCCTTTGGTACTTATGTTTTCCAACAAGTAGCTCTTAGCAGGTAATGGATAATTCCCCGGGACCAGGCGGCCTCCTACAAACAAATCCAGATCCCCGTCTTTGTCATAGTCAAAACTATGAACGCGCGAACCACTTGTAATCATTGGCGGTAATGCAGTAGTCGATTTTGTAAATTTCCCATGTCCGTTATTTACGTAAAAACGATCCTGTAAGTTTATGGAATTATAATCAAACTCATTACCACCACTTACCATATAGATATCGTTGTCTCCGTCACTATCCGCATCAAAAATAAGGACGCCCATATCTTCTAATTCCTTATCCCTCGCAATAGGATCTATATTCTGCTTTGTGAATCCATTTTTAGTTTGAAGATAGATTCCTGCCTCAGACTGGGAGGCGCCTCCTATAATAAAATCCTCCATCTGATCCCCATTTAAATCTCCAACCGCCAGGCTCGGGCCAAAGGTGGATGTTTGATGGGGCAACAGAATTTCCTTGGCAAAATCATTATAGTAATTTTCAATATGTTTGTGTTGCACTATTATCGTGGAGTCTTTTTCGGTCATAAAAAGTTTTTCCGGAGGATCTTTTGGCAACTGCTCACTATCCACAGCATCTTTATAATTTAAGGTAAGAAATTGGTTTGCAGTAATATCATTTAGCAATTGTGTTTTTCCATCGGGCCATTCTATAAAGACCGTTTTAACGGTATTCACCTTACCTAATCCAAAATGCATTTGCGGGGCAACGGAGGATTGGAATCCCCGGGTGAGTGTCATTTCACCATACTGTTTATTTTCACCGGAATTGATTGTAGCCTTCACCCCTATACCAAATGGGTTTTTATCCGTTCCTTGAAATTTAAGGGTGAGATGGTTGTTTTGGGTTGAACTGGTATTCTCAAATACAGCGGCTTCATCATCTATATTATTGGTAACAATTTCCAAATCCCCATCATTATCCAAATCCACGTAGAGGCCGCCATTAGAGAATCCCTTATAACTGATGCCCCAGGCCTTATTCATTTCAGTAAAGGTGAGATCTCCGTTGTTTTTAAAGGCAAAATTATCTATTTTTTCAGATGGTATGGCCAGGCTTCTTTCAAGCGTACTTCCTTGAGGGCCTTTAGTGTTTTTCAATGCCAAAAAATAATCTCTATTGTTAATTTCCCTTCGGGTGCCGTTGGAGATATAAATATCCTTCCAACCATCATTATCCAAATCCACAATAAGTGGCCCCCAGCTCCAATCTGTTGAGGATATTCCGGCTAGTCTGGACACATTGCTGAAATCGGGAAGTGAATCGTGCAACATTCCATTGTTCATCTGCAAGCTGTTCTGCATGTATTGATAGTGAAAACCAGAATTTACCGTGCTCCAAAATAAATCTGGATTCATACTTGCCATATTGGCTTTAGCCCTGCGGTTATCTTTAGGAGTCATATCCACCTGCATTATATCCAATAATTGATCATTGTTAAAATCGGCAATATCAACACCCATTCCGTAAAAAGAGGTGTTTTTAGTCAGATTTTTAAGTTGATCACTAAAAGTTCCGTTTTTATTATTGATAAATAAATAATCCGGCGTACTGAAGTCGTTAGAAACATAAATATCTGGCCAGCCGTCACTATTTAAATCACCTACGGTTGCACTTAAGGTAAGGCCAAAACTTGCCAAACCGGCCTCTTTAGATACGTCTGTAAATGCTTTGCCGTCGTTTCTATATAGTTTATCAGTTTCAATTTCCTTCGGGGAACCTTTTTTAAAGGCATAGAAACTATTAGGGGCATTAAAGGGGGTAGGGGGGTAATTGGCTAAATACATATCCAAATCCCCATCCCTGTCATAATCAAAAAAAGTGGCCTGCACACTATTCCCAATATCGGCCAGGCCATAAGATGTGGCTTTTTCAGTAAAAGTATTGTCACCATTGTTGATATAGAGCTGATTTTCCTTAGTACCAAATTTTCCGCCAACCGAACAATAAATATCAAGAAAACCATCATTGTTAACGTCGGCCATCGTAACCCCTGTATACCATCGGGAATCACCACTTATCCCGGCTTTATCAGTTATGTCCTCGAACTGCAGATTGCCCTTGTTTAAATAGAGTTTATTGGAAACCATGTTACCTGTAAAAAAAAGGTCAGTCAGGCCATCATTATTTATATCACCGGCAGAAACGCCGCCACCCATATATAAATATGCATAGGAGAAATAATTAAGGGAGTCGTTTTCGACAAGGACATTGGAAAATGAAATTCCGGTTTTTTCCTTATCCAGTTGATTGAATATTCTTTTTTCCGGCTCTTGTTGTTTTGTACAGGAAAAGACAAAAATTGAGCTTATACCCATTAGAAAGACCCACTTCATACTAAAAATTTAAATAAAAGTAAAGATAGGTATTTGGCTAATTTTAATATTAAAAAAAATAAAAAAAGCAGGGCATTGGTTTTCAATGCCCTGCTAAAATAATTGTTAAAACTAATATACTAGTATCCTGGATTTTGTTGTAAAATATTTCCACTTAAATCTATTGCTCCTAAAGGTATAGGCAAAAGATCATTTGTGGCTGTATAAGGAAGCACCTTCGGACCAAAGTTTTCAATAGTTCGGGTTTCATTAGCGACATATTCATTAATCACAGTAACACTATTGCCCCACCTTCGGAGATCAAACAAACGACCACCTTCCATTCCAAGCTCCAAACGTCGCTCAAAACGCACAGCCTTTCTTGCGTAAGCCTGGTCAGGGAAAGAAGGATATGGTTCTATCTGATAGTTAGCTGCATCAGCACCTGATTCATCCTTAACATAGGTCATGTTTTTTGCCCTGTTCCTTACTTCGTTAACCCAGGTTAAGGCAGAAGCAACATCACCTGTTTCTACCGCCGCTTCGGCAGCCATTAATAACACATCTGAAAATCTCATAATGTGATAGTTTATTCCAGAGCGTTGCTGACCCCAATCACCAGTTCCCTGGTTAGCAGTTTCTCCGTTATGGTAAACGTTTTTCTTCGGGAGGTAGGGTCCTGAAATATCACTAAATCCTGCACGGATCCAATCTTTTCCAGGATGTACTTCATAACCGTTATAATCTATACCTCTTCGCCCAACCGTAAAGTCCAGTCTTGGATCTAACGGCCCTGTATGCGGGGTCCATGTATCACCACCCGTATCATCGTTTTCAGTACCGGCTGAATTAACACCAGCATCATTTGTAACGTCGGTTTGGTTAAAGGTGTCCAGCAAAGGTAAACCAGCACCATCAGTTTGAAATGCATTTACCAAATCCTGGGTTGGCACGTAAAATCCACAACATGACCCGTAAGGTCCTCCATTAGGGTGGTTCAAAGTTCCTCCATCGTTCCCGTTAAAAGACAGTGCGTCATCGGCTGTAAACTGAATGGCTAAAAGAGACTCTACACTGTTTTCCGCCGCAAGACGGAAATTATCGACATATTCGCCAATAAGTGCAAATGGCCCATTGTCAATTACGTCCTTAAGATATGTAAGAGCAGTAGCCCATTCGGTTTGCTGAAGATGAACTTTACCCAGATAGGCCTTGGCAGTCCATTGAGTTGGTCTTCCAACATCAGATTGCGTTGTAGGAAGGTTTGCAATAGCAAATTCAAAGTCAGCTTCTATCTGATCCCAAATAGGACCCGGATTTGGCTGGTTAAATTCTACGGCAGCAAAATTCTCTTCACTAATATATGGTACATTCCCCCACATTCTTTGTAATTCAAAATTAAAATGCCCTCTTAAAAACCTGGCTTCCGCCAATTTACCTGAAAGATCGGCACCTTCAATACCGGCAATCAGGCTAATCACCGCGTTAGATCTTTGAACACCTGCAAATAACGATTCCCATTTTCCAAGAATATATGGATTTGATGTAGACCAGTTATAAACTTCAACTTCAAAAAGATCTGCCTGATCTCCATCTGTACTACCCTTATGGGCATCATCAGATAATACATCCAGCCACCAGTTGTCACCAGAAGCCGCAAAACCATTACCTGTAAGGTTATTTCTTACGCCATCCAAAGTAGAGTAGGCACCGATCAGCAATAGATCCACACCTGCTTCGTTTTGAAGGGCAGCATCACTTAAAGCCCCAACCGCGGGAACTTCAGTAAATTCATCACCACAAGAAACTAGCGCAGTGAAAAACAAAATGTAATAAATTAAACTCTTTTTCATAGTATTTATAATTTAAGATTAACGCCAAAAGTCCATATTTGAGATGGCGGATATACTTGATAATCAGCTCCCAAAGTTAAGTTGTCATCGGAAATAAGTTCGGGATCAAAGCCATTATAATCTGTTATTGTAAACAAATTGGTAGCTTGAATATAGAACCTTAGAGAGGTGAAACCAATTTTATCCAGTGTTTGTGAAGGCAAACTCCACCCAAACTGCAAGTTTTTAAGCCTGAAGAAAGAACCATCCTCTACAAAGTAAGAGTTTGGTAGCGTTTCACTATTCGTAATTGAATTACTCAAAGCGGGCAAAGTTGTATTCGTATTAGTTGGAGTCCATGAATTCAAAACTCTTGTACTTCTATTTCCACCTACAAAAGTAGGGAAATCGGTAAATATTTTATTGTAATTCCAGAGATCATTACCCTGGGATCCATAAAAGAACAATTGAATATCAAATCCTTTATAACTTGAAGTAAGATTGATACCATAGGTAAAGTCCGGATGCGGGCTACCAATATAATCACGATCGTCATCATCAATGGTACCATTACCGTCTACGTCCTGGTATATAAATCTTCCGGTATCATCTAAACCAGTAACAACCCGTCCATAATATTCCGAAATGGGCTGGCCAACTTGTGTTCTTGTAAAGGCACCGCCCCTTAGATCACTTCTACCTGTTTGAAAATCACTAATTAACTGCTCAACCTCATTCTTATAATGTGAAATAGTTACATTGGTGCCAAAAGTCCAACCGCTATCCCAGGAATTGTTATATCCTATGCCCAGATCGAAACCGGTATTTTTGATATTTCCTAAATTTACCAGGGGAGCCTGGGCATCAATAGCAGTAGTGCTGATTAAGCTATTATCACGGGTGATCAAATCCTTGGTCTTAATCTGATACACGTCCAGGTCCAAATTAAATTTGTTGTCCCAAAGTCCCAGTTCCAAACCAATGTTGGTAGACTCACTTGTCTCCCATTTTAAATCAGGATTTCCCACCTGGTCCAATATTGCCCCTGTTGAGATTGTCCCACCATTTATAGCATAATTAGCAAACTGATCGTTCAAACTAGAAATGTTGATAGTTGGGTTGGAGGCAGGTAAAGTTTGATTTCCCAATTGTCCCCAGGAAGCTTTTAACTTTAACCTACTTACAGTAGCACCTTGTGGGAACCAGCCATTATTACTAATTACCCAACCTCCACTGAAGGAAGGAAAGGTTTGACTCTTATTGTCGCCCAGAAAACGAGAGGATTTATCGTTACGAACAGTAACCGTTGCAAAATATTTCCCCTGAAAGGACCAGTTGGCTGTTCCGAAAAGCGAAAATAATGTATTTCCACCATCAAAGGCTTCACCTATGGTAGGAGGAGAAGAACCATTGCTCAATAAATAGAAATCAGGCGTTTCGAAAAGATATCCATTCCGACTAACGGTTTTACCTTTACTGTTATCTGCAACTGATTCTAATCCAACAAGTGCGTTTATATTATGCTCACCAAAAGTGTTTTTGTAATTAAGGGTATTAGTCCAGGTCCAGTTATAATTATCGATATTTTGCTCGGTAAGGGTATTGGTACCCAGTGGTTCACCATGTTCAGGATCCAAAGCCTGGAAAGTTCTGCTATCAAAAGATTCCATGAGTCCGCTAAAGGTGGTTTTAAAAGTTAGGTTGTTTACGATTTCTGCACGAAGATAAACATCCCCAAAAACCCTTAACAACTTGTTATAGTCATCGGCAGCCCGTGACAATTGCGCCAGGGGATTCCTGGCATTACCGGTACCCTGTGTTGTGGATGAGCCTCCAAACCCTCCGGTATCGTCAAAAAGAGGAATCAAAGGGTTGCTTCTCAAACCATTTTCAAAAGCCTCGGAATTGCCATTTTGGGTGTTTGAGAAAGAAGCGGTCAAATGCTCTCCAATAAATACCCTGTCTGATATCTTGAATTCGGAATTTAAACGTGTCAGACCTTGTTCAAATCCTGTATTTAATTGCACCCCTTGTCTGTCCAAATAATTTACAGACATAAAGAATTTGCCAGATTCAGTTCCGTTCTGAATAGATACTGAGGCATTTGTAGTCGGTGCATCACGTGTAATAGCCTCCAACCAATTGGTTCCACCAGGGGTAACTCTTGCAGTGGCCGGTGCACGTACAATTGGATTGTAGGATGCAACCCTGCTATACCCCTGCAATGTGGAAGGTACGGTAGGTGTTGGTCCGCTTCCGTATTGAGGGTGCGTCAAGGCAGACCCGTCATTGGCAAGCCCGGCCCAGATCATGTCGGCATGCTGTTGTGGATTTAACAGATCGGGGAGGTTAGTTGCTCTTGAAAATCCAGTATATACATCAACTGATAGCTCAACTTTATCCATATTGTATCCACCACTTTTAGTAGTAATGATAACAACACCATTAGCAGCCCTGGCGCCATAAATGGCTGCCGAAGCATCTTTTAGTACGTTCATCTGTTCAATATCAGCCGGGTTAATACTGTTCAATACATTAGGATTATCCGTTTGAACCCCGTCGATAATATACAATGGATTGGTATTGTTGCTCGTACCAAAACCACGAATATTTACCTTGGGCGATGCTCCCGGAGCACCGGCGTCAATAACCGTCACACCAGTTACCCTACCTTGCAATGCTTCTGCGGCATTTACGATTGGAGCTTTTACAGCTTCGGAAATATCTACCGAAGAAACCGCCCCTGAGATATCGCCTCTTGTCTGTGTGCCATATCCTGTAACAATCACCTCACTAAGCTGACTGGCATCTTCAATCATGCTAACGTTAATAGAGGTTCTGTTGTCTACAGCAATTTCCTGTGTAGCAAAACCAATATAACTTATTACCAGGGTAGCACTACCAGCAACTTCAAGGGTATAATTACCGTCAAAATCTGTCTGTGTTCCATTTGAGGTACCTTTTTCAACAACGCTGGCTCCAGGAAGTGGTGCCCCGGTGTCATCTGTTACTATCCCCGTAACAGTAGCTTGTGAAATAACTGTTAAGACCTCTTCATTATTCGTTTTGGTATTTGCATGGGCAAATTGTGCTCCAAGGAAAACCAACATCGATAAAAACTTAATTCCGAACGAAACAGTCCTTCTTTTAAGTTTTAACGAATGATAATCGCATTTTTGAATCATAATCGTTTGTTGTTTAGTTAGCTTTAATTAATTGATATTCATAGTGTTAACAGGCATTTAAGGCGAAAATGTTTGCGATAAATGTTAAAATAAATCATAAATTTGGGATAATATTAGTAAAATTTAGTGAATTATATAAAAAACTATCATAATATTTTGTCTATTAGTAATCAAATAATGAATTATTAGGAATTTGTTATATATATAAATTTAGCATTTTGTGTTTTTTACAACAATCATGGACGACTACTTTTTTTTAATAAAACAACACCTTTTAGGGTTAGCCAAAAGGTAGTGTTTATTTCGTTTCTGAGACTACCTTAATATTAAGGATAGCACAATTGCAATCATTCCCTTCTATTTTGCCAATCAAAAACGGATTATGTTGCGTTAATTCAATACTACTTTGCGCAGGTTGGAGAAATTAATTTTTATTCTATAAAGCAATCATTTCAGTTAAGTTCAAAATTTTTCTTCAGCTTCATTGATTGACAAGCTGCATGTAAGTGTGTGTAACAGACCACTACTATTTTTATAGTTTTAGCAGTTACATGGGTTCTTGTATCTAAAGACGTGGGCTGGATAAAAAAGGTACCGTCATAATTCGCTATCTAAGCATTCGAAAGAAGTGCGTTGCGCATATCTCCGGCTATCTCTATATCATTTGGAGCCATAAAATAAGTCTGGACCGATACCCATTATTAAATAAATAATGTAATTTGAGCTTGTAATTAGTAGAATAGAAGATTTAAAATTAGTTAAATAAACACTATGCAAATAAAAGAATCATCATCTGTGTATGATGCGATAATAGTTGGTTCCGGTGCCGGCGGAGGCATGTCGGCCAAAGTATTAGCAGACGCCGGCCTGAAAATTGCCGTTGTTGAAGCAGGTCCTTTTTTTGATCCCGCAGATCCGGAGCAAACCACTCAGTTAAAATGGCCATATGAATCACCGAGAAGAGGCGCAAGTACTATCAGAGCCTTTGGTGAATTTGATATGGCATATGGTGGTTGGGAAATAGAAGGCGAACCTTATACACGTAAAGATGGTACAAAATTTGACTGGTTCAGGTCTCATATGCTGGGAGGCAGAACCAATCATTGGGGAAGAATATCACTCCGTTTTGGCCCTAAGGATTTTAAGCATAAAGATGTGGATGGTCTTGGTGACAATTGGCCAATAGGGTATGAAGATGTAAAACCATTTTACGATAAGGTAGACAAACTTATAGGTGTCTTCGGTACAAATGAAGGATTGCCTAACGATCCGGATGGATTTTTTCTGCCACCACCAAAACCAAGGCTACATGAGCTGGTATATATCAAAGGAGCACGGAAGTCTAATATTCCGGTTATTCCTTCGAGAATGTCTATGCTAACAAAAAAAATAAATAATGATCGGGGAGTTTGCTTTTACTGCGGCCAATGTTCCCGTTCTTGCCAGGTATATGCCGATTTTTCTGCAGGTTCCTGTTTAATTTTCCCGGCTCAAAAAAGTGGGGGCCAGATAGACCTTTATGTAAATTCGGTGGTGCGGGAAGTAACTACCAATGAAGAAGGTAAAGCTACAGGTGTCTCTTATATAAGTAAAGACGACCGGAAAGAGTATAAATTAAAAGGCAAGGTAGTTGTCTTAGCAGCATCAGCCTGCAGTTCTGCACGGATTCTTCTGAATTCAAAAAGCAAACAACATCCTAACGGGCTGGGAAACAGCAGTAATATTGTAGGTAAATATCTTCACGACTCTACCGGAAGCAGCAGGGCCGGATTTATCCCGGGTCTGATGAATCGGAAAGTTTATAATGAAGATGGTGTAGGTGGAATGCATGTTTATACCCCCTGGTGGCTTGATAATAAGAATTTGGATTTCCCAAGGGGTTATCATATTGAAATTTGGGGAGGAATGGGTATGCCTAATTATGGCTTTGGATTTAACCCTAATGAATTCAATAAATTTTTTGGTTTAACAACCGGAGGTTATGGTGAAAGTCTGCGCAAGGACGTTAAAAAATATTATGGTTCTGTCCTCGGTTTCGGTGGCCGGGGCGAGGCAATTGCAAGAGAAGATAACTATTGTGAAATAGATCCGACTACCGTAGATCAATTTGGAATCCCTGTGCTTCGATTCAATTATAAATGGTCAAATTTTGAAAGAAATCAAGCCAGACATATGCAGTCTACATTTGAAGAACTCATCCACAATATGGGAGGAGAAGTGTTGGGTGATACTCCTTCAAAAGAAGAAGATTACGGTCTACTGGCTCCTGGCAGAATTATTCATGAAGTAGGAACTACCAGAATGGGCAATGATCCAAAAAATTCGGTAGTGAATAAATTTCAGCAGTTGCACGATGTCAATAATGTTTTTATTACAGATGCGGGACCTTTTGTTTCCCAAGGTGACAAAAACTGTACGTGGACCATTCTGGCTTTGTCATGGCGGACTTCGGATTATATAGTAGAACAATTAAAACAACAAAATATCTAAAAAATGGATAGAAGGAAGAGTATTAAATCAATATTACTTGGAACCGTTGCCGGCGGGCTGGTTGTTCATGGTTGTAAACCCGAAGCAGAAAGTGCCGTGGAAACAGCTGCAGTTAAATCAGGTGAAAATAACTTTGGGAGAACTCCCGAGGAGAAAGAGATTATCGAGAAATTAAATTCTGAGCAATTTTTTAATGAGCATGAATTAGTTACAATTGCCGTATTGAGTAATCTTATAATGCCTCCGAATGACAAATTTGGTGGTGCCACAGATGCCGGGGTACCTGAGTTCATTGAATTTATGGCAAAAGACATTCCTGAATTACAAACCAACTTAAGGGGAGGGCTTATGTGGCTCGACCATAAAAGTAATACCGATTTTGGTGCGGAATTTAAGTCGGTTGTTGAAGAGCAACAGAAACAAATACTGGATCTAATTGCGTTTTATGATTCCGAAATCCCCATGGATAAGCAACCACTGGAAATACAATTTTTCTCTTTAATGCGAAATCTTACACTTACAGGATATTATACTTCCAAAATCGGTATTGAGGACCTGGGATATAAAGGGAACATGCCTAATGTTTGGGATGGGGTTCCGGAAGATGTGCTGCAGCAGCACGGGTTATCCTATGATGAGGAATGGCTCTCCAAATGTGTAGATCAAAGTAAGCGGGCCGTTATCGCAGAATGGGATGATGAAGGAAATTTATTGACCTAATCATAATTTTATACTATAAAATAAACAAGGATTTTAAATAGAACTTTATTTATTCAGACTTTATGGCTACACCCACCATGGAGTCTGCCGTGCCATAGTACAGTATCCATTTGCTTTTATAATAGACTAGTCCTTCAATAAAAGTAGTTCCCGCTTTATATTGCCCACTTATTTCATGTGGAAGGCTTGGGCATATAAATGGTTCCTGAAGTCTATTGATAAGCCGGGATGGGTCCTTAATATCAAACAATGCCTGACCACCGCAATAAGTGCCTTCAGCTACTTTTTTGCTGGCTCCTTCTCCACTTAGGTTTTTACCATTGTAAAGCAGGAGTATTCCATTCTCCGTATAAAGGGCAGGTGGTCCGGGTTCAGTTAAATGACTGTCAAATTCACCAATAGAAGGAGTAAAAACATGTAATAATTCACCTTTGTTGTCCAAATGGGGTTCCCAATCATAGCCGTCACCAGATTGAGCTAAATTGACAAATAGTTCTCCCCAATACATTAAAAATTTACCATTTACTTTTTTTGCAATTAGCCGCCCATTTTTCATCTCCGTAACTACTGAACCAGATTTACTCCAGATATTATTAAATTTCCCTTGTTGAAAATTTTCGAATACCGGCCCATGCTTGGTCCACTTCTTAAGGTCTTTTGACGTAGCACTAGATAATCTGGCCACATCATTATTCCAGCTTGTATACATCATTAAATAACTCCCGTCGGGCATTTCCACCACTCTTGGATCTTCAATGCCGCCGGGGTAATCCCACTCCTCAAACCCGTCTTCCTGAGGATATAAAACAGGTTCCGGATATTTGCTGAAATTTATTCCATCTGTACTGTATGCAAGACCAATGCGCGAAGTTCTTCCCCCCAAAACGGCTTCAGGGTTATCTTCAGCCCTGAAAAGCATAAAAACGGTATCATTTCTTACTATGGCTCCTGGATTAAAAACATCAGCTTTTTGCCATTGTACTTCCTCTTTTGTCATCGGATCCATAAAAACAAAACTGGAATCGGCTGTCATAATTGGATTTTTATCCGCTTTTTCGAAACCAAGCATCCATATATCCGGCCCACTGTCCGTTACCCTGGCGGTTTTTGTATTATCCTCCTTGCAGGAGATAGCCGTCAAAAAGCAAAAAATTAGCAATAATGGGATTCTCGTTTTCATTTGTTTAAATAATTTGTTGATTGCTGCTCAGCCCGGGCTGTTTCAATTGTCCCACAATTTCCATATAAGCCCTGAAGCAGTTCCAGGGTCCGACTTTATTTTCATATCGTAAGGTACACCATCTTTATTTATTCTAAAAAACCATACCCCTTATGTATTATCTATAGAGTTCCTCAAAATTTAAAAGGATTACGAACTAAATTGAATCATTAGTCGATCTGATTTTTATTCTTCAGAAGCTTGAAACCCTAATATAAATTTAATCTGAGTGTGGATTAGAGCAAAAGTATTCAAAGTAAGAAATGAGTTATAAGAGGTCCGGGTATTTTTAATTTTTCTCTAACTTCGTCTTTAAACTATACAATCTGAAGAATTACTTTTGAAACACATTTTATTTTTTTGCTTTATACTTCTATTTTCCACTTGTAAGCCAAAACCGGAAAAAGAAAAATTAATGGATACTTTATCAGATTCAGTAATTGTCTTAGACACCCTTTCACAGTTAAGAATTACACCAGGGAAAAATACACTCAAATCTTTAATGAATCTTGCAGATACCACATTCATTCGATTAGCCGACTATAGCAGCGATTTTGAATATGATCTCAGATATGCCACAGAGAACAATTTTTTAAAAGCCAAAGTATACGACTGTGCGGAATGCTATACCCGTGTAAAGACGGCAAAAGCCTTAATTAAAGCAAACAATGATTTTATAGAGCAGGGGTATAAAATAAAGTTTTTTGATTGTTACCGGCCTAATTCTGTTCAATATAAAATGTGGGAAATTGTCCCGAATCCTCAGTATGTGGCAAACCCGGTAAAAGGTTCTATCCATAATAAAGGAGGCGCTGTAGACATAAGCCTGGTAGCTATAGGCGGAGATGAATTGGATATGGGCACCGACTTTGATTTCTTTGGTAAAAAGGCCTATCACGATAATCTGGATTTACCGGAAGAAATCCTGCATAATAGGCAAGTATTAAAAGAAACTATGGAAAAATACGGATTTTGGTCGGTGAGGACGGAGTGGTGGCACTATAACCTCTCTAGTGCTTCAAATGACCGCATTGCAGATTTTAAATGGGAATGCAATTAGATAAATTTCAAAAAGGTCTTTTTTTTGGGTGGTTAACCGGATAGTGGAAGTATTATGAACTTCAGGTTGCAGAGAATAACCCTCCAACTATTATTTTCCTTGCAGCAGACGATAAAGGTGACAGGCCTGAAAACAGTGTTGTTTTTGCAAGCTTAAACGAAAAAGTATTTCAACTAAATTTTTGAACATTTAAGAATCAGGAGTTTATTATTGAGATCCTTGACAAAAAATAAATAGAGCTCGCCACCATCTGTTATTTTATATTTCTTTCTGATATCTGCAACCGTTATAGGGAAGTTGCGAATAGTAATATTTGCTTTTTCAATGTTCAGAGCAGCTATTGATTTTTTACTGTAAGGATGAGTAGAAAGTATTCTAAAAACTCTCCCGGGAAAATTCACTTCCTTTACTGAGGTGTACAAATGGGTATGCTCGTGCAACTTTTTTAAATGGAATTTGTTTCCAAGGGTCTTAAATGCTCCAGCCTTCAGAATTGCAGCATTAGGCTCATACAAGAAGTCTAAAGGCTTGGAAAACTCAGATTTGGTTGAATTTTCATTTGAGCGTTTATATTCAAAAGCCTCATCTTGTGTATTTTTGATATTGATAGTTTTTATTAAAGGGTCTGGCAGATTATTGTCCTTAATGATCCATAGTAGTTCCTTAACATCATTATTTACCGCAACTACATGGATCTCCTCAACATTTTTTAATTCTGTGAGACCCATGGTAATATCTAATAGGGGAGAGGTCTTTAGAAGGATAGCTTTCGATTTTTTTTTCAAGAGATCTAAATGCTCCGTTATGTCTGGCGAACAATCCGACAATTTAAATACTTTGCCTTTCGTTTTATCTCTTCTGGAGGGATCTATATAAATCCAATCGTAACTTTGATCAGATTTTTTTAAATATTCTATTCCATCAACATTAAGAATTTTAATATTGTTTGCCCGAAGAATGTTTAAATTATGAGCGGTAATTTCTGACAATTCCCTACTAATTTCACATAGTATAACTTGGGGTATCTTTTGGCTAAAAAAATAACCATCCACACCAAAGCCTCCTGTGAGATCCAGGAGAGAATTTCCACTAAGTAAACTTGCCTTGTATAGAGCTGTATTTTCTGAGGAGGATTGTTCAATATTTAACTTTGAAGGATAGTATATTTCTGCAGCGCCAAACCAGGTTGGAAGCTTAACAGCGCACTTTTTTTTACCTTCTATTTGTTGGGCCAGTTCTTTTGAAGAAATTGCATCAAAATTGCTCTTTTGAAGCAATACTGACATGATGTCAGTATTCAAATTATTATTTATATAATCCTGTACACCAGTTCTTAATATCTCTTTATTCAAAGTAAAACTATAAATTTTTAGTCAGAGATTTTACGATCTTATTATCAGCAAAAAACTCCTTCAAAATTACTTTTATTACCGTATAACCGGGTACGGCGATGATCATTCCTGTGATTCCAAATAGGAGTCCGCCAGTGATAATAATAAGGAATATTTCAAGGGGGTGTGATTTTACACTATTGGAAAAAATAAATGGCTGAGAGAAAAAATTATCAACCAACTGCCCTATTGCAAAACCAATCATGACATAGATGGTTTTGGGTAAAATTACCGTGCTGAAATCGGCCCCTAAATTACTGGTCATGGTTAACAATGCCATTAAAAAAGCACTAATTACAGGTCCTATATAGGGAATAAGGTTTAATAGCGCACAAAGAAAAGCAATGACCACAGGATTTTCGATGCCAAAGATTAAAAGAACGGCGGTGTAGATGATGAATAATATTGAGATTTGTAATACCAATCCACCAAAATATCGGGATAAGAGAACTTTGATGGTGTGCATAGATTTTTTTAACCTGGGTTCCTTGTCATCAGGTATTAGTACCATTAAATTCTCCTGTAGTAGTTTGCTGTCCTTAAGGTAAAAGAAAGCAATAAATAGTACTGAGAACAGACCAATACTTAAACTGCCTAGAAGACTTACTACAGAATTCAAAAAATCCGGAATAACAGCAAAATTGATTTTAGAAAATATCTTGGATTCACGAAGCTGCATTTTAATATCGATGGTAGTAATTCCAAAATAGTTGGTTACCTCCCGGTAAAGGTTTTCAAGATTTTGTTGCAATGCATCAATATTTAGGAGGGAAAGGTTCTGCCCTTGTTTTATCAATAAAGGGATAAACATTAAAACTACACCGATTACAATCCCTAAAAAAAGTACCATAGTTACTATTACAGCCAGGGTGTTTCTCATCTTCAATCGCGTCCTCAGGAATACCACCACAGGCCTTCCAATCAGAGAGATAATTACTGCAATGGTAATATAGATCAAGAGGGTACTGATTTTAAAAAAGAAATAACAAATAATAAAAACCAAAGTAATAACTGCCAGGGCTCTCAATATTCCATCAGAAATCATCTTTGAATTCATAGTCTAATTTTTAAATGCATAATGTATAATATTAGCACCCATCTGAAGGGCTTTAAGACGCACTTCCTCTGAATCATTGTGCACTTCGGGATCTTCCCAGCCATCACCCAGGTCCGACTCATAGGTAAACAATAAGATCAACCTGTTTTCATGAAAAATACCCAAAGCCTGTGGTCTTTTGCCATCGTGCTCATGAATCTTAGGCAGGCCCTTAGGAAATTCATACTGTGTTGTAAAAATTGCATGGTCTGCGCCAATCTCGACCAGCTCTTTATCGGGAAAAACTTTGTTTAGTTCTTTTCTCAAATAGGGTTCCATTCCGTAATTATCGTCAATATGCACAAAACCGCCGGAAAGAAGGTAGGTTCTTAAATTATCAGCTTCGTCCTGCGCAAAGAAAACGTTGCCATGACCTGTCATATGTAAAAAGGGATACTGAAAAATTTCCGGGTTGCCCACCTCAACGGTTTGGGGTCTTTGCTCAATTTCTGTATCTATATTTTCATTGCAAAATCTAATAAGGTTTGGCAAGGCTGTTGGATTTGAATACCAATCTCCACCGCCATTGTATTTTAAAATTGCAATTTCCTGTGAATTAACATTAAGAACGTACAAAAGTGTAAAAATTAAAGGAAGTAATTTCATAAAACAGAGTCGCATCTTATTGCCCTAAAGATACTTAAATCACGATTAATAAGTTTCATTTTAAAAATTTATTGCATGTTAATGAAATGAATTTTTGGTCTGCAAATTTCCTAGAAAAGTTGAATCTCGGCCTTTTTTATTCAAAAATAATTTGAAGTTTATGACCCACTATTTATAAATGCAACTGCAGTACAAGCTACTATCGCAGCCGTTTCAGTTCTTAAACGAGCTTCACCCAAGTTAATTGGCAAAAAATTGTTTTCGGAAGCCTCTTTTATTTCCTTATTAGAAAAATCTCCTTCAGGACCAATCAATATAGTTATATCCTTGTCGGCGGCTATGCAACGTTTTAGATTCAGTTTTTCCCCCTCTTGGCAATGGGCAATAAATAGCAGTTCCTTATGGTCCTGAGAGAGAAATTCCGTGTATGGAACAGGATTATTTATTTTAGGCAGGTAGGTTCGAAGTGATTGTTTCATGGCTGACTGAACTACTTTTTGCAGCCTCTCCATTTTAAGTATTTTGCGTTCAGAATGATCGCATAGGATTGGAGTAATTTCATGAACTCCAATTTCTGTGGCTTTTTCAAGAAACCATTCATAGCGCTCGGCACTTTTAGTGGGAGCTACGGCCAGATGGAGCCGGAACATTTTTGGGATTCGCTTTTGTGTTGAAATGATGGCTGCTTTGCACATATTCATATCTGCAGCTAGAATTTTTGCGGTAAATAATACGCCCCTACCATTAGTTATAGATAATTCGTCTCCTTCTTTTTTTCGCAAGACTTTTACAATATGTTTGCTTTCTTCTTTATTAAAAGAAAATTGATTGGCGCTATTGTCAAGTGAGGGATTATAAAAAAGTTGCATAATAAAGTTGATAAATTAGTTATTTGCGAGATAATTTATTTTTGACGAATTCTAATGATAGCTACAACCGTTTCGCTGCTTAAAAAAATCCATTTCTAATTGAGATATAATTAAATAGCATACCTCGCCTTTGCGGCAATACGTTCATTGCTAAAATCCCCTTCAATATACTTTAAATAGCCAACAATACCAATCATTGCTGCATTATCCGTGCAGTATTCAAATTTTGGAATATATGTATTCCATCCGTATTTAACTTCGCTTTCTTGTAACGCTTTTCTTATTCCGGAATTAGCAGAAACACCACCTGCTATCGCTATTTCTTTTATCCCGGTTTGAGCAGAAGCTTTCTTCAGTTTGTCCATCAAAATAAGAATAATTGTACTTTGAATCGAGGCACATATATCATTCAGATTCTGTTCAATAAAATTTGGATTTTTACGGGTTTCTCTTTGAATAAAGTATAAGATGCTGGTTTTTAAACCACTAAAACTAAAGTTTAAGTCTTTTACTTTTGGTTTTGGAAAAGGAAAAGCCGTAGGATCTCCTTTTGCGGCGTACTTGTCAATTAAGGGTCCTCCTGGATAAAGTAAGCCAAGAATTTTTGCACTCTTATCAAATGCCTCTCCAACGGCATCATCAAGGGTTTCTCCAAGGATTTCCATATCAAAATAATTATTGACCAAAACTATCTGAGTGTGTCCGCCACTGATTGTTAAAGCTAAAAATGGAAAGGGGGGCGCTTTTTTATCTTCTTCTTTTATAAAATGCGCTAAAATGTGCGCCTGCATATGATTAACCTCTATTAATGGCACCTTGAGACCCAATGAAAGTGATTTGGCAAATGAAGTCCCCACCAATAAAGATCCTAATAGTCCAGGTCCGCGAGTAAATGCTATGGCTGATACTAGTTTTTTGTCGATATTTGCCTCGGCTAACGCTTGGTGTACTACCGGAACAATATTTTGCTGGTGTGCTCTTGATGCAAGTTCCGGAACAACACCTCCGTATGCCTCATGAATTTTTTGCGTGGCTACCACGTTACTAAGCGTCTTGTCATTGTGCATAACAGCCGCCGATGTATCATCACAAGACGATTCTATAGCCAGAATATAAATATTTTGTTTATGACTCATGCTTTGGAACAAAAATTGGTAGCTCAAAGGTAAAACATTATAGCCCTATCAAAAAACTGAGAAAAATACTCGTTAGAACGCTTTTAGTCTTCCTGATGACTTGCGTTTTGGGCACTATAATTCTTTCTCTACCGGCCGTACAGACCAGGCTTGCGCGTTATGCTACCAAGACTTTAAACAATGAGTTCGGTACCAATATTAATATTGACCGACTTAGAATTTCTCTGATTTCATGGGACACCGCCTTAAAGAATGTTTATGTGGAAGATTACAAGCAGGACACTCTAATTTACATTCGGGAGCTATCCACATCCATTTTAAGTGTGCGAAATCTTATTAATGGGAAATTACAATTTGGGGATATAGATATAGAAGGACTGCTTTTTAATCTTAAAACTTATAAAGGGGAAAAAGACAATAATCTCAATGTTTTTGTAGACAAGTTGGATGATAAAAAGCCACGGGATCCTGACACGCCGCCTTTTTATTTTTCTTCATCAGATGTGCAAATAAAAAATAGCACATTCCGGTTAACAAATATGAATAAAGAAAAAGTTGATGTATTAAATTTCAGGAACCTTAACATAGAAGCCAGTGATTTTCAAATTTTAGGACCCGTAGTCACTACCGTTATTGAAAACTTATCACTAAAAAGTGCATTGGGTATCGATGTTAAAAAACTAGCTACAAGTTTTAAATACACTAAGCAAGAAATGCGATTTGATTCCCTGCAAATCCAAACCCCTAAATCTAATATTGTTGGCAATCTGGTATTTAATTATAAGAGGGAAGACCTCGTACAATTTATAGACAAGGTAAATTTAAAAGCAGATTTCATAGATTCCTCAGTTGCGTTGGATGAGATTAATATGGTGTATGACCAATTCGGTTCAGGCAAAATTGTAAATTTTTCTGCGAATGTAAATGGCGTATTAAATGATTTGAATGTAGAACGCTTATTTCTGCAATCAGATAATACCGGGATCAGAGGAGATTTTAATTTTAAGAATATATTCTCAAAAGATGGACCTTTTGAGCTCGATGCCCAAATAAAGGATATTACTACCAACTATTATGAACTTAGGTCCTTGATGCCTAACATACTGGGTAAGTCACTACCCACTATTTTTCGGAAGTTAGGACAGTTTACGGTACGGGGAGAAACATTCATTACACAAACATCTATTGAGACCCGGGCAAACCTGAACACAGCTATAGGAAGCAGTTACGTCGATCTTACCCTTACAGAAATCAACAATATAGATAATGCGCGATATAAAGGATTCGTATCCTTAATTGATTTTGATTTGGGTCGTTTTACGGAGAATAAAAGTTTGGGGAAAACAACTATAGATGTTAATGTTGAAGGTAAGGGTTTTGTGAGCAAGAATCTGAATACCGAAGTTTTAGGACAGGTGTATAGCGTTACTTTCAATGGGTATGATTATAAAGATGTAAAGATTTCGGGGATCCTAAAGGATCAATTGTTTGATGGGTCTTTAATCAGTAATGATGAAAACCTACAGTTTAGCTTTGAAGGACTGGCAGATTTTAGCACAGATAAAAGTAGTTTCAACTTCAATGCTTCGGTAGATTATGCAGATCTGAAAATATTAAATTTTATAGATGATAGTGTATCCGTATTTAAAGGCAATGTTACTATGGACATCACTGGAAGTTCCTTTCAAAGTATTGAAGGAGATATAAAATTCACTCAAACAAATTATCAGAATAAAAATAGTACGTATTACTTTGAAGATTTCAAAATTGAATCCACCTTTTCTGAAGATTCTACCAGGGTTATAGAAATAAATTCACCTGATATAATTACAGGTTATATGAAGGGTAAATTTAAAGTAAGGGAGCTGGGGCGTCTGGTCCGTAATTCAATAGGAAGTATTTATACAAACTATAAACCATATGAAATTTCAGGAGGTCAGGAAATGGCCTTTAATTTTAAGATTTATAATAAAATCGTTGAAGTTTTTTTCCCGGAGGTTGCATTTGGTCCAAATACTTTTATCAAGGGTAATATTATCGCAGATAAGGGAGATTTTAAACTCAATTTCAAATCGCCTTATATTTCGGCTTATGGTAATGAATTAGATAGTATTGATTTTAGGATTGATAACAAAAACCCCCTTTTTAATACCTATCTGGCTGTTCAGGATCTTTCAACTCGATATTATGATGTTAAAGACTTTAATCTGATTAATACCACATTAAATGACACGCTGTTCTTCAGAACGGAATTTAAGGGAGGTAGTGAGTATGACGATAGTTACAACTTAAATTTTTACCACACTTTCAATCAGGATAATAAATCAGTAATTGGCTTAAAAAAATCTGACATAAGTTTTAAAGGTAACACATGGGTTCTGAATCGTGAAAGCAATAGCAAAAACAAGGTAATTTTAAATAGTACCCTGGACAGTATTATTATTGAGGAAATTGTTATGAATAACGATATCAGGGAACAAATTAGGCTAAGAGGACAACTTGCAGACTCTACTTATAAAGATTTGGAACTTCAGTTTAAAATTGTCTCCTTAAATAAAATTGCCCCGGCCATAGATAGCTTAAAGCTCAAAGGTGAGATAAATGGTACCTTAAACGTTCTTCAAAAGGACAATATTTATTTGCCGGTTTGTAATTTGGAAATATCTGAATTTGGAATAAACGAGATAGATCTCGGGAACCTTTCCATTGGTATTGTCGGTAATCGTGACCTTACTGAATTTTCGGTTAATTCTCAAATTAAGGAAAACGGGCTTGAAAAATTTGGAGTATTTGGCAAGGTTACCAGAGATCAGGAAATACCCCAGGCGGATCTGGTAGCTACCTTCAGTAATTTTGATATGGAACCTTTTAGCCCTTTAGGCAAGAATATTATTTCCAATATTCGAGGCATGCTAAATGGAAATGTTGAAATAAAGGGGGATATAAGGAATCCGGATATTGACGGACTTTTAACTATGAATAATGCAGGACTTTCTGTGCCTTATCTTAACGTAGATTATGATTTTGGAGCTAATTCTGTGGTTAAATTAAATAACCAGACTTTTAATTTTCAGAATATCACCCTTACCGATGTTGCTCTGAATACGGAGGCAATTCTGGATGGTACAATAACGCACAATTTCTTTAAGAAATGGAATTTTGATTTAGATATAAACACCAAAAATGATAGATTTTTAATACTAAATACAGAATTTGAAGAAGAAAAACTCTACTACGGAACCGGTTTTGTTAGTGGTTCGGGACGAATATTTGGTCCGTCTAATGCACTGAACATTAATTTTGAAGGTTCAACGGCCAAGGGAACATCTTTAAAAATTCCCATAAGTGATGTGACTTCTGTGGGGGACTATTCTTTTATCACATTTATTAATAAAAATGAAGTTGAAACTATTGGTCTTCAGCGCCAGCTAAAAGAATACTATGGATTAGAATTAAAATTCGATTTGGATATAACCCCTGATGCAGAGGTAGAGATTGTGGTCGACCCCAAAACCGGAAGCTCTCTAAAAGGAACAGGTGCAGGTTTGGTTTATATAGAAATTAACACCAATGGTAAGTTTAATATGTACGGTGATTTTGTAGTGGTCACCGGGGAGTATAATTACAAATTTGGGGGAATTATTGACAGGACTTTTAGCGTTAAACCGGGAGGAAGCATTGTATGGGACGGGGCGCCACTAGATGCAACTTTAGATATGGAAGCCGTTTATTCCTTGAATGCGAATCCGGCTCCATTACTTGATAATGCCGGATATAGCAGACGAGTCGCGACAGATGTGGTTATCAGGCTTACGGATCAGTTAGAGCGACCAACTATAGATTTAGGTATTGAATTTCCAGGCACAAGTTCTACCGTGAAGTCTGAATTAGAATACAGGCTACAGGATCCGACAATTGAAGAACGGAATGCATTTTTCCTGTTAGCCCAGGGAAACTTCGTTAGTGAAGGATCTGGAATAAACCAGCAAGCAGTTACAGGCAACTTAATTCAAACGGCCTCCGGTTTATTAAACCAGGTTCTTGATGATGGTGATGATAAGTTTGATTTTGGGGTTACTTACGAGCAAGGTTATCTTGATCCTAATGATATTTCTACGGAAGACAGAATAGGTGTCACAGTATCTACTCAGATAAGCGACAAAGTATTGTTTAATGGCAGGTTCGGGGTTCCTGTGGGAGGGGTAAGTGAAACTGTTGTTGCCGGCGATGTGGAAATACAGGTTTTATTAAATGAAGAAGGGACACTGCGAGCCAAAATTTTTAATCGCGAAAACGAAATACAACAGTTTTTGTCAGAACAACAAGGTTATACGCAAGGGGTCGGTATTTCTTATGAGGTAGATTTCAATAGTTTTAAGGAACTTATGCAAAAGATCTTTAAGAATAAGAATAAGAATCTTGAAACAGAGGAACCCCAGGTGTCGGCGACTCCAAATGCCGTAATGGGGAAGGATAGTTTGATAAAATTTTATCCCAAGACGAATGTTCCAAAATTATGATTCGCCGCCTTTAAGGAAATTTATAAAAATACTCAAAAAAGCACCCCGGAAAACCGGGGTGCTTTTTAAATACGCATATTTAATGCTATAATTAAATTTAAATAAATAACTATAAAATATTAAAAATCAGGCAATTGTAATATTATCATCTAAATACACATTTTGGATTGCATTTAAAAGTTCTACTCCGTCTGCCATTGGTTTTTGGAAAGCTTTTCTTCCGGATATTAACCCCATACCTCCGGCACGTTTATTAATCACAGCAGTTTTAACGGCCTGGGCCAAATCATTATCGCCGGAAGATCCGCCGGAATTTATTAATCCCGCCCTGCCCATAAGACAATTCATTACCTGATATCGGGTAAGATCAATTGGATGATCTGTGGTTAATTCTGAATATACTTTCTCATGTGTTTTGGCAAAATTTATGGCTTTAAAACCACCGTTATTTTCAGCCTGTTTTTGTTTTACTATATCAGCCTGTATTGTAGAAGCCAAATGATTGGCCTGACCGGTTACATCAGCGGAAACGTGATAATCTTTATCATCTTTTTTAAAACCAGGATTTCGAAGGTATGCCCATAAGACTGTTGCCATACCTAGTTCATGAGCATATTCAAAAGCTTCGGTAACTTCCTGAATTTGCCTGGTACTCTCTTCCGAGCCGTAATATATTGTAGCTCCAACCGCAATGCACCCCATCTCAAAAGCCTGATTCACGCTTGCAAACATTATCTGATCATACTTATTGGGATACGTAAGTAATTCATTATGGTTCAATTTAAGAAGAAAAGGAATCTTGTGTGCATACTTTCTTGAAACAGAGCCAAGGACACCAAGAGTAGAAGCAACAGCATTGCAACCACCTTCTATAGCAAGTTCAACGATCTTCTCAGGATCGAAATAAATGGGATTTGGCGCAAACGATGCACCCGCTGTGTGTTCAATACCTTGATCCACGGGAAGAATAGATACATATCCGGTACCACCCATCCTTCCATTATTAAAGAGAGTTTGCATATTGCGAAGTACGACAGGATTTCTGTCTGAAATTGTCATAACACGATCCACAAAATCAGGACCGGGTAGATGTAGATGTTCTTTTTTTACCGTGTTACACTTGTGATCTAACAGGTAATTGGCTTCTTTACCTAAAATTTTCTCAATGTTAAATGACATAATATTACGTTTTTAATCGTCATATAAAGATACGCCGATAAAGGCGTTTTAAAGGTCGATTTTAGAGATTTTTTTTGAAAAATCTTAATAAGATTATCACCATAATTTAGTACTTTAACCAACCTAGTTATTTTGTGATTTTAAAATTAAAATTTAATAAAAATATATTATGGCAAAAATTAAGAAGACCAAAGGCACCATCGGCATATTAACCGGAGGTGGAGATGTACCCGGACTTAATCCTGCAATCAGGGCGGTTACTTTCAGAGCAATACGTGAAGGATACAGGGTGATTGGTTTTAGAAGAGGGTGGGGAGGATTAGTAGATATTGTAAGAAACAGTAAGCACGATAACAGCAATAACTTTATGGAACTTTCCCAGGTAGTGGTGAACAAAGCAGCAAGAACCGGTGGGACTTTTCTTCATACTTCCAGGACAAGAGCAAGTCATATATCCAACCTAATGGTTCCGGCTCATTTAAGAGATACCTATAACAAGGAGATCAATGACCTTACACCAGAAGTAATCAAAAATCTCGATTGGTTAGGTGTAGACTATTTGATTGCTATAGGAGGAGACGATACGCTTAGCTATGCCGTTCATTTGTTCAAACAGGGAGTTAAAGTAATGGCCATTCCAAAAACCATGGATAATGATGTTCCCGGAACAGATTACTGTATTGGTTTCAGTACATGTGTTACCAGAACAATTAGTCTTACAAACAGTCTTCGGACCGCAGCAGGATCCCATGAACGTTTTCTGGTACTGGAAGTATTTGGACGCTATGCCGGGTTTACCGCTATGCTTCCTACTTTGGCAGGAGCAGCTAATAGATGCCTTATACCGGAAGTACCTTTTGATATAGAACTACTAACGGAGTTGCTCACAGAGGACAGAAATAGAAATCCGAGTAACTATTCCATTGTACTTATTTCCGAAGGTGCAACCTTTAAGGGTGGTGAAATGAAATTTGAGGGTATGGAAAAAGATGCCTTTGGTCATGCCAAGTTGGGAGGCATTGGTGATGAAGTCTCTCTGGCGTTAAAAAAATTATCCCCTAAATATAATAATGGCAACCGCGTAAATGTGATCAATCAGAAACTCGGATACATGGTACGTTGTGGTGACCCTGATTTTATTGATTCTGTGGTGCCTACGGCCTATGGAAATCTAGCGCTCGATTTAATTCTTAAAGGGATTTACGGCCGAATGGTGGTCTTGAAAAATGGACGCTACGATCATGTGCCAATAGAAGTTGTTACAGAAACCAAAAAGTTCGTTAACGTAGATAAATTCTATAACAGACCAAAACTGCATCCATTTTATAAAAACTTTGAAATGCTACCTTTATTTATCATGACTAATGACTAATAGCAGGCAGTCACTTAAATAAATATGCAGGTCCTTAATTAGTTGATTGAACATAACTTTTTTGAGATGATTTGTTATTTTCTTAGCAAATGATATTTGTCCTGATTAAAATGTCTATTTTATTACAACTTTTGATGGGTTCAAGACATCCGTAAATAGGATTTTTTAGCCATATAAATAGAGAAATTCAAAACTATAACGATTTAGCTGCTGTCAAGTGTTAAATAAAGGGTTTGTCTAATTCTTTTTCTGCCATAAGTTTAGTAATTTTGCAATTCTAAATTTTTAAATGAATTCACAAATAAAAAAAATTGCGGTCTTTACTTCTGGAGGTGATTCTCCCGGGATGAACGCAGCCATAAGATCGGTAGTACGTACATGTGCATATTTTAAAAAAGATTGTATTGGGATCTATCGAGGATATGAAGGGATGATAGAAGGTGATTTTCTTCCAATGAATGCCCGTAGTGTGAATAATATTATTAATAAAGGAGGTACTGTCCTTAAATCTGCCAGGTGCGATGAGTTTAGGACGCCTGAGGGGCGTAAAAAAGCCTATGATCAACTGGTTGCAAATAATATAGATGCATTTGTGGTTATTGGGGGTGATGGCAGCTTTACCGGTGCCCTTGCTTTTTATGAAGAGTACAAAATGCCATTTATTGGTATTCCGGGAACAATTGATAATGATATTTTTGGAACAACATACACTCTTGGTTTTGATACCGCATTGAATACTGTTGTAGAAGCAATTGACAAGATCAGAGATACTGCCAGTTCGCATCATCGACTCTTCTTTGTTGAGGTTATGGGTAGAGATGTAGGCCATATAGCCCTTAACTCCGGAGTAGGTGCCGGTGCTGAAGAGATACTTATTCCTGAAGAGAATTTGGGTTTAGATAGGTTATTAGATTCCTTAACTCGGAGTAAAGCCAGGGGAAAATCGTCTAGTATTGTAGTAGTTGCGGAAGGAGATAGAACAACCGGAAAAAATGTCTACGAATTAAAAGAATTCGTGGAAAAAAACCTTCCTGTATACGATGTTCGGGTTTGTGTTCTTGGTCATATGCAACGAGGTGGTGCGCCTTCTTGTTTTGACAGGGTACTGGCCAGTAGAATGGGAGTAAAATCTGTTGAAGCCCTGTTGGAGGGCAAAACAAATTTAATGGCCGGCATTATTGACAATGAAATTACATTTACACCCGTAAGTGAGGCCATAAAAGGAAAATCAAAAATTGATAAGGAACTCATACGGGTTTCTGATATCATGACTATATAGTTTTAATCTTAAACAATAAAAAATGTCAACACTAAAAATTGGAATTAACGGATTTGGGAGAATTGGTAGACTTGTGTTGTTGCTATCAACGATTTGTTAGCTGTGGAACATCTTGCATATCTATTGAAATATGATTCGGTACATGGCCGTTTTGATGGTTCTGTTGAAGTAAAAGATGGCAACTTGATTGTGAATGGCAAAACCATTAGAATTACTGGTGAGAAGGATCCCAAAATTTTAAAATGGGATGAAGTAGGAGCAGAATATGTTGCTGAATGCACTGGTATTTTTACAACTCTTGAAACTGCGCAATACCATATTGATGGTGGAGCTAAAAAAGTAATTATCTCTGCACCATCAAAAGATGTCCCCATGTTTGTAATGGGTGTAAATCATAAAGATTTAAAAGCTTCAGACAAAATAGTATCTAACGCTTCCTGTACAACTAATTGTCTGGCGCCAATTGCCAAAGTGTTAAATGATAATTATGGGATAGCAGAGGCTTTAATGACTACTGTACATGCTACCACAGCCACTCAGTTTACTGTAGACGGACCTTCACGCAAGGATTACAGAGGTGGAAGAAGTGCCTTGTTAAATATTATTCCTGCGTCTACCGGGGCTGCCAAGGCGGTAACCAAAGTTATTCCTTCGTTAGAGGGTAAACTCACCGGGATGGCATTAAGGGTGCCAACGGCAGATGTTTCTGTTGTTGACTTAACTGTACGCCTGGAAAAAGAAACTTCTTATGATGATATTAAAAAGACTTTTAAAGCTGCATCTGAAGGCGAACTGAAGGGAATTTTAGGTTATACAGATGAACCCGTGGTCTCACAGGATTTTATTGGTGATGCCCGTACCAGTATTTTTGATGCAGGTGCAGGAATTGAATTGAATTCTAAATTTTTCAAAGTAATCTCCTGGTATGACAATGAAGCAGGCTATTCAAATAAACTATTAGATCTGGCTGAATATTTGCATACATTG
The DNA here is from genome assembly GCF_947260015.1 of uncultured Eudoraea sp. GTDB lineage: Bacteria > Bacteroidota > Bacteroidia > Flavobacteriales > Flavobacteriaceae > Eudoraea. The sequence continues at coordinate 35,090 of NZ_CAMYOM010000025.1, forward strand.
TAATAAATTGAATTTTCTTAATAAGAATCCTCAAAATAAACAAAACTTTGCTTATTTTGAGGATTCTTTTTTAATGCCTGATTTATGATTTTAATTGTTGATAGCGGAGCTACTAAGTCTGATTGGATTGCCCTGGACGATAAAGGGAAAGAGTTATTTTTTACTCAAACTTTGGGACTTAGTCCTGAAGTCTTAACTCGTGAGGTCATAGAAGACAGGTTGGCCAATAATTTTGAGTTGTCTAAGAACAAAGATAAAGTTTCGCGACTTTATTTTTACGGTGCCGGCTGTGGCACAGCTAGAATGAAGAAATTCCTTAAGACTATTTTCAAATCATATTTCCCAAATGCCAAGGCAGAAGTTAAGGAAGATACTTTTGCCGCTATCTATTCCACTACAAAAATTGGCCATCAGGGAATTGTTTGCATTTTGGGTACGGGTTCTAATTGCAGCTATTATGACGGTCACCAATTGTTTCAAAAAGTGACATCTCTGGGTTATATTCCAATGGACGACGGAAGTGGAAATTTCTTTGGGAGGAAATTAATTCGTGATTACTATTTTCATAAAATGCCACAGGACCTGGGAATTAAATTTGACAAAGAATATGACCTTGATGCCGATGTAATTAAGGAAAATCTTTACAAGCAACCAAATCCTAATACATATTTGGCCACATTTGCCAGATTCCTGATTGAGAACAAAGAACACCCCTATTGTAAGGGAGTTATAGACAAAGGCCTTCAGCAATTTGTAAATAATTACATAATGCAGTTTGAATTAGCTACTAAAGTACCTATTCATTTTGTGGGGAGCATTGCCCATTTCCTTAAGGATGAATTAACAGCCGTATTAGAAAGAAATGATTTGATTGTGGGTGTTATTCGTCAAAGACCAATTGAAGGGCTGGTAGAATTTCACAAAGAAACTATCTGACGGCGATCATCGAAATCTCCACATTTACAAATTTTGGAAGATTTGAGACTTCAACGGTCTCTCTGGCAGGCGCAGTTTTAGCATTAAAAAATTTGCCATAAACTTCATTAATCTGCGAAAAGCAATTCATATCCTTAACAAAGATCGTGGCTTTAACCACCTGTTCAAAAGACATATCAGCGGCTTCCAGTATCGCATTAAGATTTTCCATACATTGAAGTGTTTCCTTCTTTATATTACCTTCAACGAGTTTGCCGCTAGAAGGATCCAGAGGAATTTGTCCGGAAATATATAACGTATTACCACTCAAAACAGCTTGGTTATAAGGACCGATAGGGGCAGGGGCATTAGGAGTATTTATGATTTTTTTCATGCTTTTAAATTTACCTTTAGCCAGTTAAGCTAATTAAAAAATAGATCAGTATAAACAGGAATGCTGTTTTTTCTTTTGATATTACCTGGGAGGAGGCTGACTTCTATTTTCAAATTTAAGATCCTTAAGAATGGAACTTTTAATACCTATAAAAAAGTACCATCTTTCAAAATCGCCAAATGGGGTCCAGTCAAAATTCAATTTAAAACTTTTTAGGTCGCGTCTAAAGCGAAGCTGGGTAACAGTAAACCCTTTTCCCACAAAATCATAACCAGATGACACCCCAACGTCCCATCCTGGTGACAGCGTAATATTACCGGAAAACATGAGAGAATTATTGGAAATTTGATTTTGCCTGGCACTATTACTATAGGTCACTGCATATTGCAGGCGAAGATCCCATTCTATTTTATTCTGATATATAGGATTCTCTACATTGCTTTCGTCTCGATCGTCAAATCTGCTTTCATCAAAATTATTTGCCTTTCCGAAAAGATCATCAGTCCTACCCCCACTGGCTGCAACGTAAGCATCTCCTTCCGTCGGATATTCCTCCCGGTCTTTGCTTGGTTGAAAATCTTTACTGCTTAGAGAATAACTTATGTTGGCCCTGGCAGAGGTAAGTCTAAACAAACTTCCCCCATTATTAATATTGAATGTATTTATTCGCCTGCCATTGTTGTCAATTGCATAGGGATCCAGGTTGGCACCAAAGTTAATAGACATTTTATTATCAAGAATATTGGTACCTCCTGTTAGACTTAATGGACTCAAATTAAGTGAATCTGCCTGAAAATTATAACCTGTAGATAAATTAAAACTATTAAGCCACATCACCTTTTTTGGTTCAAGGCGTGTGGAATCTTTGTCACGCACTTTTGCTTCAAGTGTATTGGCCAGAGAAAAGCTCAAAGCGCTGGATTTACCACTCCGAGGTGCTCCATAAAGGGTGTTTTGAAAACGGGTATACTCAATTGTGTCTCCGGTTATTCCATTTATATACTCGTCATAATATTGATCAAATGAAGGTGCCCAGCCGTAACCTACTGAAGGTCTCATTATATGGCGGATTGCTTGTATCTTTTTATCTTCCCCGCGATTAAATGTGCCATATACCGTTGTTCCAACGCTGCCGTTAAGACTGTACTGATTAAATCGATCAAAACCTTTTATAGTATCGGTAACAACTTCCTGAGATTCAGAATCAAAACGTTGATTAAACGTTTGCAAGGTCCATACGTCTTCATAATTACCGCCTACACTCATACTAAAATATTTAGCGACTTTGAAATTTGTACTTATCGGTATCCGATTTCTGGCACCAACTTGGGCATCTTTAAACATTTGAGAGGTTCCAAAATCTTCACTGGTGGTTGATATGCTGTTACGGGCATTAAGGTCGTATTGAAAATTTATATTCTGTAATGCCCCCTTTTTTATACCACCCTCTTTAGCAAACGGAAAAATTCGTTCCAAACTGGCTTGCAGCGTTGGAAGCGTAAGATTTACTGCATCTGTATTTGTATTTTGATTGTGTGTGGCCGTTAAACTCACATTTACAGAAGGATAGGCCGGGAAAGTCCTGGAATAGGAAATAGATGATGACAGATTATTGATTTGTGTATTTGGTAAATTTTGTTGCAGTAAGGAGTTTCTGTAGTACTGGCTGCTACCCAGGTTAACAGATGCAGACAATCTGGAATTAGGATTGGCTTTTGAATCCTGGGAATGTGAAATCTGAATATTGTATATGGTGCCCCGGCTGTAATCATCAAACCCTTTTTGACTTACCACCTGATTTTCATATCTAAAATTAAAATTACCCCTGTACTTATAACGCTTGGAATAAACAGATTGAGCTCTGAAACCCCAGCTCCCGTTGGTATATAGGTCCCCGGTTAGTGTGAGGTCCACATAATCATTAATAGGGACATAGTAACCCAGGTTTTGCAAAAAATAGCCTCTGTCTGGATCGTTTCCAAATGTAGGCATCATTACTCCTGCAGTTCTTCCGGAAGTCAATGGGAAATATGCAAAAGGTAAGGCAATAGGGGTAGGTACATCTGCGATATATAAATTACTGAATCCGGCAATAACCTTTTTTTTGGGAACAAATTTTGCCTTTCTAACTCGAATATAATAATCCGGATTTACACTATCTTTTGCTGTTGTAAGTTTTCCTTCACTTAAAAAGTATACCGAATCGTTTTCCTTTTTGGTAATCGAAGCATAAACCTTCATGGCATCAGAACCAAGTTCACCTAAACCTGCCTGTTGTTCTGTTCTGGAATTCCAAATCAGGGCTTTTTGGGTGTCAAAATTAAATCGAATTGAATCTGGAATTACCACGTTTTCTCCTTGTTTAAAATAAGGCATTTGCGAATAATTACCAAGTGAATCTTTAATACGTCCGGCATATACTTCATTTTTTATATAATCCATAATTATTATACCGGCTTTTAATTCTGTATCCTGATAATAAATTTCAGCTTCATTATACAGGTAAATTTTTTGATCTTTTTGACTTAATTTAACATAATCCTTTGCCTTATATTTAATTTTATCTGATAGAAGTCCTTGTTTGCCTTTAATTGAATCTGTCTGGGAAGAATCCGTCAAAACTGTATCTAAAACTACAGGAGCAGGCATTAGAGGCGCAGTAATGGTATCTCCCAAAGCTTTAATGGGTAAAGGCCTCATCAGATCTTCCTGCGCAGAGAGTGGAATAATGCCAATGATAAGCAGTAATAAGAAAAGTAGAGAATGTTTGTTTGATTGCAAAGCGATAAATCCTATTTTTGTAACGGTAAGGCTTCGTTTTTGGTAGTCAAACTTACATATATTTTTTGGTCTGCTTGTAGCACATTACAATAAATTTAACCATAGTAAATGCTTGTAAAATTCTTTTAGCAGATGAAATATGATAATTGTTTTTTTAATTTGCGATAGAATTAAATCCTAAAGATTTTTACCTTAGGAAGAGATATAAGGTCATTACAAATGTTACATTTTATTTAAAATATAACCCTAAAATCAATGAAGTTCAATAAGTTTTTTTTCATTCCTCTGGCGATAATATTTTTCTTGTTATGCTCTTATGATAAAAGAGATTCGGATCCTCAAACCGATCAATTTGTTGTAGTATTGGACGCAGGCCATGGTGGTCACGATCCGGGCAATTTGGGCAATGGTTATATGGAAAAGAATATAGCCTTAAACATCGTATTAAATGTTGGCAGGAAATTAGCATCCAATCCCGATATAAAGGTTATATATACAAGAAAGGATGATTCTTTTGTAGACTTATTTGTTAGAGGAGAAATTGCAAATAAGGCTAATGCGGACCTATTTGTATCCGTACATTGTGATTCACACACTTCTGATGCCAATGGAGCCGGAACTTTTGTCCTTGGATTACATGCAAACAAACAGAATTTTGAAATTGCAAAAAAGGAAAATTCCGTGATTTATCTCGAAGATAATTACGAATCTCGCTATGCTGCTTATGATATTAACTCTCCTGAATCTGTAATAGGCTTAACTATTATGCAGGAAGAATTTCTGGATCAAAGCATTTTGCTTGGTAAGATGATGCAGGATAATTTTTCTAATAATTTGAGTCGAAATGACAGAAAGGTAAAGCAGGCCGGATTTATTGTGCTGCATCAAACTTTTATGCCCAGTGTGCTAATCGAAACAGGTTTTCTTACTAATAAGTCAGAAGGATTATACCTAAACTCTAAAAAAGGGCAGGAAGAAATGGGCAATGCCATTGCGGATGCTATTATTAATTATAAAAATAACACAAGAATTAATTTAGAGGATGCTACATCTTCTGAGGAAATCGCGACCACAAAAAATATGGAGGAGACACCCGCAGTAGGGGCAATTGTAGCTTCGGAACCAGAAATAGCTCCTACCGCTGATATCAAAAATGAGGCCCCGAAAAAAGAAATCAAGGAACCAATTGTTGTAGTTTCTTCTGATTTACCTCCAAACGAAACTGCGGTAACTAACCAAAATAAAACCGAGGAAGTTTTAATAAAGGAAGAAGATAAACCATTGCCAAAAAAAGAAGTACCTGAGCAAGAGGTTAGAGAAATACCCTTAACTATTGTTGAAGAACCCATTGCTGCACCAATAGTTGATAAGAAAAAAGATGAAGAGGTAAAAAAGGAAGAAGTTGTCTCAGATACAAAAATAGTCTTCAAAGTACAGCTTTTGGCCAGTTCAAGGGTTTTACCCTTGCTTTCCGAGGAATTTAATGGATTGAGTACCCTTTCAACTGAGCGCTATAAAAACCTGGTTAGATACATGTACGGAAAAACTAATTCCTATGCTCAGGCAAAATTATATAAAGCGAATGCCGATGCCAAAGGATATTCTACTTCATTTATCGTGGCCTATAAGGATGGGAAAAGAATACCCGTTCCAGAGGCCTTAAAATACGTCTCTGAATAATGGCAGGTCTTGTAAAATTTATTTCTAATTTTGTTTGTAATTTAAATCTAATCGTTTGAAGCTATCCAGGGAAATCAAAACAGGAATAATCGTTATTGGAGGTATTTTGCTGTTTGTCATGGGCTTCAGTTTTCTTAAAGCAACCCCTATTTTTAATAATAGTAAAACCTTTTACGCGGTTTACACTCACGTAGGCGGTTTGCAACCCGGAACACAGGTATCCATTAATGGTTTCAATGTGGGGAATGTGAATAAAATTACTTTTAAAAATGGTAGCGGCAACCTTGTTGTTACTTTTTCTGTCGACAGTGATTTTGAGTTTTCTAAAAATAGCACGGCAGAGCTCTATGATACAGGGATAATTGGAGGTAAAGGAATACAAATAAATCCGGTATTTGACGGTGCGCCAATTGCACAATCCGGGGATACATTATCCTCTAATATAAAACCGGGCCTTACAGATTTGTTACAACAAAAATTGGCCCCTTTGCAGTCCAAAATTGAAGGTGCCGTTACCAATGCAGATTCCTTGTTGATAAATTTCAACGATGTATTGGATGAAGAGACAAAAAAAAACTTAAGAGAAAGTATCAAGGGGCTTAATACTACCGTTCAAAGTTTTCAATCTACAGCGGCAACTCTAAATTCCTTGTTGGCAGAGAATAAGGGTAAACTAGATAGCTCTATCACCAATATTAACACAATTACGACTAACTTTTCAATTCTTTCAGATTCTCTTGCCCAGGTAGGATTGGCTAATACAATAAGAAGTTTGGAGACTACCATCGGGAATTTAAATAAAATGATGGCCAAAATGGAAAAAGGGGAAGGTACTTTGGGCAAACTGATGAATAATGACGAGCTTTATAATAATCTGTCTGAAGCTTCCAAAGAATTAGACTTACTACTTCAGGATTTTCGTTTAAATCCAAAACGATATGTAAATGTATCTGTCTTTGGTAAAAAACAAAAGGAATATGAAATTATTGAAAACGATCCTGCAACAAATAAACCTAATGAATAGATGCAGTATCTCCCAAATGTAATTTTCTTAATTATTTTATTAGCCGGGCTTGGATATTTCGCTAAGAACGTCAAGAAGCTCACCAGGAATATTAACCTGGGTAGGGGCCGAATGCCTTCAGATAATAAACCACAGCGTTTTAAGAATATGGCCCTTATAGCTTTAGGGCAAACCAAAATGGTGGTAAGGCCAATTGCAGGTTTATTACACCTTATTGTTTATCTCGGTTTTATAATTATAAATATTGAAGTTCTGGAGATTATTATAGACGGTATTTTTGGAACCCATAGAGTATTTGCGCCCCTTGGCAATGTATACAACATCCTTATTGCTTCCTTTGAAGTGCTTGCTCTTTTGGTAATTCTAGCGGTAATTATCTTCTGGTTACGAAGGAATTTCATAAGAATAAAACGTTTTATTAAGCCTGAAATGAAAGGCTGGCCAAAAATGGATGCCAATCTTATTTTGTATATAGAATTGGTTTTAATGGCTTTATTCCTAACAATGAATGCTGCAGATTATCAACTTCAGCTTATGAATGCACCACATTATACAAAAGCAGGTCTTTTTCCTGTTAGTCAATTCATGAACTCCATTTTCGATGGAATGTCTGTAAGCAATATTATACTGATAGAACGCGCTGCCTGGTGGATGCATATCGTTGGAATATTGGCCTTTCTGAATTATTTGTATTATTCCAAGCATCTGCACATATTACTTGCCTTTCCAAATACATATTTTGGAAAACTTAATGCTCCGGGTCAGTTTGATAATCTTGAAGCTGTAACCAAAGAAGTGAAATTAATGATGGACCCTAATGCTGATCCCTTTGCGGCACCAGCGGATGATGCCCCCCCTCCGGATAAATTTGGAGCTTCTGATGTAATGGACCTTACTAAGGTTCAGTTGCTGAACGCATATACATGTACAGAATGCGGAAGGTGTACCAGTGAATGTCCGGCAAACCTTACGGGTAAGAAACTATCACCAAGAAAAATAATGATGGATACTCGTGATAGGTTAGAGGAGGTTGGAAGTAATATGAATGCCAATAAAGGAAAATTCGTTGAAGATGGTCGTCAATTATTAGGTGATTTTATTTCAGCTGAAGAATTATGGGCTTGTACTTCCTGCAACGCATGCGTAGAAGCTTGTCCGGTAAGCATAGACCCATTATCTATAATAATTAGTATGCGTCAGTACCTGGTTATGGAACAATCGGCTGCGCCAAGCGATCTTAATGTTATGATGGGAAATATAGAAAATAATGGAGCCCCCTGGCCATTTAATCAAATGGACAGGCTTAATTGGACCGATGAATCTTAAAAAGCAAAATTAGCAAGATCATGAGTGAAGCGTTGAAAGTACCTACTATGGCAGAGTTTTTTGCTGAAGGTAAGCAGCCAGAAGTATTATTTTGGGTGGGTTGTGCCGGTAGTTTTGACGACCGGGCCAAGAGAATCACTAAGGCTTTTGTGAAAATACTTCAAAGGGCTAATGTGAGTTTTGCGGTTCTTGGAACCGAAGAAAGTTGTTCCGGGGATCCTGCAAAAAGAGCAGGAAACGAGTTTTTGTTCCAAATGCAGGCGGTAACAAATATTGAAGTAATGAATGCCTACGGAATAAAAAGTATTGTAACTGCTTGTCCCCACTGTTTTAATACTATTAAAAATGAATATCCGGGATTAGGAGGTAATTATGAGGTTATGCATCACACCCAATTCATAAATATGTTATTGGAAGATGGAAGAATTACCATGGAAGGTGGCAGCTATAAGGGTAAACGTATTACCTTTCATGACCCTTGCTACCTTGGAAGGGCCAACAACGTATATGAGGCGCCAAGGAATATCATAAAAAAACTGGATGCACAACTGGTTGAAATGAAGAATTGCAGGAAAAAGGGCTTATGTTGTGGAGCAGGAGGGGCACAAATGTTTAAAGAACCAGAGCAAGGAGATAAGGATATTAACATTGAACGTACTGAGGAAGCCCTGGAAACACAGCCAGAGATTATTGCTGCAGCCTGTCCGTTTTGCAATACAATGATGACCGATGGATTAAAAAGTAAGGAAAAAGAAGCTTCCATAAAGGTAATGGATATCGCAGAACTGATAGCCAATGCTGAGGATCTTTAATCAGATTAAAAGAATTGTTTTGAAAATATAAATTCAATTAAAATGAAGAAGAAAAAATGCTGGTAAATTTTGAATCATTAAGCGATACGGCAAGAGTTTGGATTTACCAGGCTAACAGAAGTTTTTCGGAAGAAGAACTTGTTGAAATATCAGCTGCCCTGGACAGATTTATTTCTGAATGGACAGCCCATGGAAGTGATCTTAAGGCAGGGTATGAACTTAAGTATAAACGTTTCATAATAATTGCTTTGGATCAGGATTTCGCTTCTGCTTCAGGTTGTTCTATTGATGCGTCGGTACATTTTATCCAACAGCTCGAAAAGAAATATGATGTAGTTTTATTGGATAAAATGAACGTTTCTTACAAACAAGGCATACATATTGCATATAAACCTTTAGGAGATTTTAAGAAAATGGCTAAGGATAAGGCAGTTTCTAAAAACACTATAGTTTTTAATAATTTGGTTACCAATAAATATGAATATATAAATAATTGGGAAGTGCCGGCATCTGATAGTTGGCATGGCCGTTTTTTATAAAATTGTGTTTATAGCCTGATTAGACCTTTTTCGGCATTCTAATATCCCACCACGGCTGCATTAATTAACAAAAAAACAATATTTAATTTTGTTTTAAGTTAGTACCTAGAATCTATTATTTATGGGGAAATACCTACTTTCTTTTCTATTCTTTGCTTTATTACTAGTTGCCCGAGGTCAATATTCACCGTTGGTGACATCAGATACTTTGTCCCAGTTGGAGTGGGTCAATGATAAGTATAGTGCTATGTCTCTGGAAGAAAAGATTGGGCAATTGTTTATAGTAATGGCATCTTCCGGGGAAGATAAAGTTGCAGCAAAAAGAATTAAGGGATTAATAAAGGATCACTCCATAGGAGGATTGATTTTCTCAAGAGGAGGCCCTGTGCGACAGGCTAAACTTACCAATGAATACCAGTCCATATCAAAAATACCTCTTCTCATCGCAATGGATGCTGAATGGGGCCTGGCAATGAGACTCGATTCAACTTACTCATTCCCATGGAATATGACCCTCGGCGCAATAGCAGATACTGCAATTGTTTCAAAAGTGGGGTATCAAATAGGCAGGCATGCAAATCGACTAGGGGTTCATATAAATTTTGCACCTGATATCGACATAAATATAGATCCAAGAAACCCAATTATCGGGAATCGATCTTTTGGTGAAGACAGAGAGAATGTTGCGTTAAAGGGGATTGCTTTTATGAAAGGCATGGAAAGTACCGGAGTACTTTCATGTGGGAAACATTTTCCCGGTCACGGGGATACTTTTGTAGATTCACATAAATCCATGCCTACTTTAGATTTTACAAGGCAACGATTGGATAGTATAGAATTGTATCCTTATAAAAGTCTTATAAAAGAGGGACTTAGCAGCGTTATGGTTGCCCATTTAAATGTGCCGGAATTGGAGCCTGAAAAGAAGCGTCCTTCATCTTTATCCAAAAAAATAATCACCAATTTGCTTAAAAATGAATTGAAATTTGAAGGACTGGTATTTACTGATGCACTTAATATGAAAGGAGTCTCGGACTTTGCAAGTAATGGGATAACCGAGTTAGAAGCATTTTTATCTGGCAATGATATTTTACTAATGCCGAAGGATTTTGTAAAAAGTAAGGATACCTTTTTAAAGGCCTATCAGAATGGACTGATATCTGAGCGGCGCCTGGCATACTCCGTGAAAAAAATATTAATGGCCAAATTCAAAGTAGGCCTGCATCAATACCGTCCTATAGACACAAATAACATCATTGAAGACCTTAATAGTCCTGAAAATGATGTAATCTATGAAGAAGCAATAGAGAATGCCATAACGGTAATTAGTGATAAGCTAAACCTTATTGGTATCAAAAAACTTGAAAACAAGAAAATTGCCTATGTAAAATTTGGTGATGCTGTAAATACACCTTTTTTGGAGACCTTAAATAAGTATGCTAAAGTAACGCAGGTAAATGGCAAAGATATTGTCACCCTTAAAAAGAAACTTTTTGATTTTAATCTCATCATAATTGGATTTCATAAGAGTAATGAAAGTCCCTGGAAACCATATAAATTTTCTCAAAAAGAACTTTTTTGGCTTCAGGAAATTTCCAGGCAAAGAACTTCTAACGTTATACTTACGGTATTTGCCAAGCCTTATGCGCTATTGGATGTTGTCTCATTTAAGGGTATAGATGGTATAATTATGGCATATCAGAATAGCGTACTTGCTCAGCAGAAAGCAGCCGAAATACTGTTTGGGGCAATTCCAGCAAAAGGAGTATTGCCAGTTACTGTAAGTAACGAGTTTCCCGTGAATACTTCGGTTAAAACCCAATCTTTACTGCGTTTAGGATACAGTACACCCGAAAGGGTAGGAATGAGTTCTTTGAAACTTGCTGAGGTTGATCGATTGGTTCAAAATGGGTTAGATTCCTTAATGTACCCGGGGGCTCAGGTTCTGATTGCAAGAAAGGGTAAAGTAATTTATAATAAAGCTTTTGGCAGGCCCACTTATGAATCTAAAGAGGAATTAACCACTAATAACATTTACGATCTTGCTTCACTTACGAAAATACTGTCCACCCTTCCGGCCATTATGAAGATGGAAGAAGATGACAAAATAGCACTGAATGATACTTTTCAGGATTTAATGCCGGAATATGCAGATACCGAACTTAAAGATGTAACTGTGCTTAAATCTCTAAGCCATTACGGCAGACTACCCTCCTGGATTCCATTCTATTTGAAGACACTAAACAATAAGAGGAGGCCTTCTCCGGAATTCTATAGAAATAGTCCCTCAGATGGATTTTCCATAAAGGTTACCGAAAATATGTATCTGCAAGATGCTTATAAAGATTCTATTTATGATCGAATAGGAAGACAAAATCTTAAGTCCAACAGATACCGTTATAGTGATGTTCCTTACTATATATTTAAAAAATATATTGAAGACAACTATAATTCCGGCTTGGATAATTTAATGGATAACTTTCTTTACAAACCTCTTGGAGCCAACTATACAACGTATAACCCATTGGAAAAGTTCCCAATCAATATGATCGTTCCATCTGAGGTAGATACCTATTACAGATATCAACTTGTTCAGGGATATGTGCACGATATGGGGGCAGCAATGCAAGGTGGAGTGGGGGGGCATGCAGGTTTGTTCAGTAATGCTAATGATGTGGCAAAAATTATGCAAATGTATATTCAGGGAGGCTATTATGGCGGTGATAGATTTTTAGATTCCAGAACCATAGAAAAATTCAATAAATGCTATTTCTGTGATAAAAATGTACGACGTGGTGTGGGTTTCGATAAACCGCAACTCGTAGAAAAAGGTCCGACTTGCGGTTGTGTGTCCAGAAAAAGTTTTGGACATAGCGGTTTTACAGGGACTTTTACCTGGGCAGATCCGGAAGAAGAGATAGTATATGTTTTTTTATCCAACAGAACCTACCCATCTGCTACAAACAGACTTTTGGTGAAATCAGAGCTGAGGACAAGGATTCAAAAGGCAATTTATGATTCTCTTATCAATGAGGCAGGAAATTAAATATTAGATTTGTATTAAAGCAGCGTTGATTCTTTTTAAGAACTTTTAAGAAGTAGGTACACAGCGTTAAAACCGTTAATTAAATGAAAATAGCTATAGTTTGCTACCCGACTTTTGGTGGGAGTGGTGTTGTTGCTACAGAATTGGGGATAGCCTTAGCCAATAGAGGACACGAAATACATTTTGTAACATACAGACAGCCGGTACGGCTCGAATTATTGAGTAATAAGATTCATTTTCATGAAGTACATGTACCTGAATACGCTCTTTTTCACTACCAACCATATGAACTTGCTCTATCGAGTAAACTGGTTGATACTATAAAGCTATACGGCATTGAATTGCTTCATGTTCACTATGCCATACCGCATGCCTATGCGGGTTATATGGCCAAGAAAATACTGGAAGAAGAAGGTATTTTTGTACCTATGATTACAACCTTGCATGGTACTGATATAACTTTGGTGGGGAACCATCCATTTTACAAACCTGCCGTGAACTTTAGCATTAATAAAAGCGATGTAGTAACCTCAGTATCAGAAGATTTAAAACAAAAAACATTGGATTTTTTCGATGTTAAAAAAGAAATTGAGGTGATACCCAATTTTATTGATAAAACAAAATATAGTTTAAATTTTACGGACTGTCAGCGATCATTAATGGCGGACGATAATGAAAAGATAATTACCCATATAAGCAATTTTAGAAAAGTAAAACACATTCCGGACGTTATTCATGTTTTTAATGGTATTCAAAAGCAAATGGCCGCTAAATTGATTATGGTAGGAGAGGGACCTGAAAAGGAGCACGCTGAGTTTTTATGTGAACAATTGGGCATTACAGATAAGGTGGTGTTTTTAGGTAATAGTAATCAGATTGATAGAGTTCTATGCTTTTCAGATTTGTTTTTGTTGCCTTCTAAATCGGAAAGTTTCGGTTTAGCAGCCCTGGAAGCAATGATTAACAGGACTCCTGTAATATCCAGTAATACGGGTGGTATTCCTGAAGTTAATATTCATGGTGTAACCGGCTATTTGAGTGCTGTTAGCGACGTAGATGATATGGTTAAAAATGCATTAAAAATACTAAGTGATGACACTATTCTTGAAGAGTTTAAGGAGAATGCCTATCAGGTGGCCCTGAATTTTGATATAAAGAACGTTTTGCCTTTATATGAAGCTTTATATGAAAAAGCTTATAAGGCTCACTATAATAGTACCTATTAAAATAATTTCCCATGAAAACTCTTATTTTAGGACTATTGATACTGACAGGGACCTGTGGAAGTCAAAAGGATAAAGTTAAAGACGAAAATTACCAGGAGTTGGACGATAATCCATTAACGCTAATTATAAGTGATAATTACGGAGGTACAGAAACTGAGCAAGTATTGGTCATACGGGATAATAAAACCCTAAAAAGTTTTTTTTCCAAAGTAAATATGACCAGAAAACCCGGACTTCAAATTCCTGAAATAGATTTTAATACGGAAATGGTTGTTATCTATTGTAACGGAAAAACATCTGATACACCTGCATCACGGATTAGAGGAGTCCGGGAAGAAGATAATCAGATGATTCTGGACATAGAAAACACAAAAGATAATAAGTCACCATCCACGGCCGTCTTAATGCCTTTTAATCTATATAAAATGCCACTTACCGAGAAGGAAATTATCCTCAGTGATAATAAGTAATTGTCAATAGTTATTATAGGCTTCATATCGAATAAAATTGCACATCAACTTAGTTTGTAGGAATCGTATTTAATGGATAGTAATTTTGTAATGTAATACTCCTAAATCATTACATTATGAAATCCTACTTAACAAGCACTTTCGCTATTCTTTTCTTAGGAACATTTTCATTTTACGCACAGGAAGAAATTCAGTCAACACAACAAGAACAACTTCAGTTAGATCAACAGGAAGAGTTGCAATTGACGGCTAAGGACAGTATGGTTGTGAGCTCATGGATGGTGGGTTTGGGCTGGAATTTTGTCAATGATTCGGGAGAACGAACGAATAATATTACCAAAATTAAAGATCGGTGGAATGCTGTTGCTTTTCCCTCCAGAATAAATATAGGCCGTTATTTTAAGAGCGGAATAGGATTGGAAGCAATTGCCACTTATAACAAGTATAAAAAAGGCAATATCATAGATAACGTAGTCAACCCTGAGGATAAGAGTTATTTTGGTTTTGATACCAGGTTTAGTTATGATTTAAACAAAATATTTGGCCAGACTGGCTGGTTTGACCCCTATCTGGGTGTTGGAGTGGGTTACACTTATGCTAATGACCTTTCTAGAGGAACTTATAATGGAGTTATAGGTTTTAGAACCTGGTTTTCAGATAGATGGGGACTGGATTTTAATACCTCAGGGAAATGGTCTTTTGGAA
>NZ_CAMYOM010000026.1:0-45215 GCF_947260015.1 uncultured Eudoraea sp.
ATTTTCATTTTAATATCTTTCATTTAGGCCATCAGGTATTTCTCGATAAGCATACATCCTACATAAAAGGAGGCGATAATGATCCAGACAATTTGTGGAATCATCCATTTATATTCCTTAATTGGGAGTTTCCGCAATTTTCGCATATAGGCTACTGTTGCCCATAAGGTAATTAGATTGCCTAAAAAAGCAACTTCCAACTGGTTG
Source organism: uncultured Eudoraea sp. (assembly GCF_947260015.1). Classification (GTDB taxonomy): domain Bacteria; phylum Bacteroidota; class Bacteroidia; order Flavobacteriales; family Flavobacteriaceae; genus Eudoraea. The sequence continues at coordinate 208 of NZ_CAMYOM010000026.1, forward strand.
AAGAGAAAGGTGTATAGTGGATATATCCATACCAGGACCAGCATGAAAACACCGAAGTGGAAGACTGGATGTATCCGCCCTTCTGTTTCATATACTTTATAAAGAAGCCAGAACATGATGATTGTAAGGAAAATCCAAACGGTTGCAGCGGCAGAATCTATCCAGGAAAGTGCATTGATGATGTTTTCCATACTATTTATATTGTAGTGTGTTTAAAATTTATTTGGTCAGTACGGGCTCCAATACTTCCCATACATTATTAGCCACTATTTTTTGTCCTTCCACGGTAGGGTGAATACCGTCTTCCTGGTTTAATTCAGGAATACCTGCAACCTTATCCAGTAAAAATGGAATAATTAACGTCTCATTCTTATCAGCCAGGTCAGGGAAGATCCTTCTGAATTCCGCTGTATACTCCTGGCCCATGTTTGGTGGTATCTGCATCCCTGCAAGGATGATAACCGTATCCGGGTTTTTCTTCCTAACTGAATCCACAATATCCTGGAGGTTTTGACGTGTCTCATGTAATGGTATGCCTCGCAAACCGTCATTGGCACCTAGTTCCAAAATAAACACATCCGCTTTTTGATTCAGCACCCAGTCAAGCCTGTTCCGTCCGCTGGCCGTTGTTTCACCGCTTAGTCCGGCGTTCACAACTATGTAATTTAAATTTAGGGAATCTACAATTTGCTGAATTACCGCCGGAAAAGCCTCCTTCGTGTCAAGACCGTAGCCTGCTGTGAGGCTATCACCAAAGAACACAATGACCTTGCTGTTATCGGTTTTAGCGACATTATTTTCCGTTTGCTCGGTTGTATCCGAAGAATTTCCACTGGTTTGGCCGGACTTGCCTCCACAAGCCACTAATAGTAAAAACACCAAAAAATAACGAAACTTTAAGAGGGTCTGCATGGTTTAAGGGTCTAAAAGTCGAAATCATTTCCTTATTTTGCTGCTTCGTTGCAAACAAAATTTAATTTCTGATAATGTCAAAGATATTAAACGTTGATCAACTTGGGAAGACCTATTCCAGTGGTTCTAAAAAACTAACCGTTCTTGATGCTATTTCATTTGAAATAGAGGAAGGGGATACCTTTGCCATTGTGGGCCCTTCAGGTAGCGGCAAAACTACTTTATTGGGGCTTTGTGCAGGTCTAGATGAACCCGATTCTGGTTACATAGAACTTTGCGGCACCCGAATTAGCGAATTAAGTGAAGATCAACGTGCCCTTTTGCGCAATAAAGAAGTGGGGTTTATTTTTCAGGACTTTCAGTTACTTCCTACGCTGACTGCGCTGGAGAATGTGAGTGTTCCGTTAGAATTACAAGGGGTAAAGGATGCCAGGAAACAGGCGATGGAACTTTTACATAAAGTAGGATTGGCCGACAGATCACACCATTATCCCTCTCAGTTATCAGGCGGTGAGCAACAAAGGGTTGCTCTGGCAAGAGCCTTTAGTAATAGGCCTTCTATCCTTTTTGCCGATGAACCAACCGGTAACCTTGATGAAGAAACAGGAGAAAAAGTTATAAGACTTCTTTTTGAACTTAATAAAGAAGCAGGTACTACTTTGGTTATTGTAACACATGACCTGGACCTTGCAAAACGGACTCAGCATATTCTCAGGCTTAAAGGAGGAAAGATAGCTGCTAATGAAAGCACAGCAATCTCGTGAAAAAGCGACAGAAAGCCTCATCTATTGCAGGCACAGGCTGGCTTTTTAAAATGGCCTGGCGTGATGGAAAGGCGAGTGGGGCCAGACTAATCTTGTTTATGGCCTCTATCATCCTGGGCATTACAGCGCTGGTTTCAATCCAATCTTTTAGTGATAATCTTAAAGAAAATATTAGTCTTCAGTCGAAATCGCTTATGGGAGCTGATTTTATTATAGATTCAAGACAACTTCCAAATGAAAGAGTGCGGGGAATCATGGATTCATTAGGCGGTTCGAAAGGTATGGAAGTAAATTTTGCATCCATGGCCGCATTTCCAAAAAATGAGAGCAGTAAACTGGTTCGTGTGCGGGGGCTGGAAGGTGCATTTCCACTCTATGGGAAATTAGAGACTGAGCCTGCAGATGCGGCAACAACATATATTTCTGAAGAAGGAGCTCTTGTAGACGCCACCGTAATGTTGCAGTTTGGATTAAAAGCTGGAGATATAATTAAAATAGGCAATGTTAGTTTACCAATTACGGGGACACTTATATCTGCACCCGGTAATAGCGCATTTGGCAGTTCTGTAGCACCACCGGTTATTATTCCATTTAGCATTATTGAACGAACCGGGTTATTGCAGGTTGGGAGCCGACTGGACTATAACTACTATTTTGTTGCACCTCTTGAGATGGACCTCGATGCTCTTGACAAAGAACTCGACCCTATTTTGGATGCTGAGAATGCAGATCTTGATACACATACCTCCGGGAGCAGACAACTCGGTAGGTCTTACGGAAATGTTGGAAAATTCCTCAACCTGGTTGCATTTATTGCTCTTTTATTGGGCTGTGTAGGTATCGCAAGCTCTGTACAAATCTATATAAAAGAAAAGTTGAGGTCGGTAGCCGTGCTTAAATGTATGGGTGCCAGCCGAAAACAGACCTTCCTTATTTATTTGATTCAAATAGCGGGCATGGGCCTTCTGGGGGGTGTTATAGGAACTTTAGGGGGCATATTGCTGCAGTTGACATTTCCAAGCCTTTTACAGGAGTTTTTGCCTTTTGAGGTGCAATTGTCTTTATCACCTCAACCAATTATAATGGGGCTATTGCTGGGCGTGTTTATGTCTGTACTATTTGCGCTACTGCCACTTATGAGTACCTGGTATGTTTCTCCATTACAGGTTCTTCGTATACAGGAAACACCGGAGGAACGTCCCAGAAAAGCCAGGGCCCTTGTGTTTATGGGAATAATAATCTTTATTTTCCTGTTTTCCCTTTGGCTTTTAGAAGACTTGCGTTATGCCCTGGGTTTTGTGATCAGTATTGCGGTAACTTTCTCCATATTGGCCGGTGTTGCCACGCTTTTTATGAAAGGAATTAAGAAATACTTCCCCTCCTCATGGGGATTTACCTCAAGACAGAGCCTGCTGAACCTTTTTCGGCCTAATAATCAGACTATGGTATTATTGGTAGCAATTGGAGTTGGTGCTTTTTTAATTAGTACCCTCTATTTTACAAAAGATATGCTGTTAGCTATGGCACAGCTTGATAGCAATAGTAACACTCCCAACATAATTCTCTTGGACGTGCAGAGCGAGCAAAAGGAAGATGTTGAAAATAGCATAACCCCTAAAGGTTTTCAGGTATTAGATAATATTCCAATAGTTACTATGCGTATGCATACGATAAAAGGACGCGCTGCGAATGATCTTAGACAGGACACAACCCTGACAATGAATAAATGGGTTTTAAATCACGAATTTCGGGTTACTTACCGTGATACCATGATTTCTTCGGAAACCCTTACTGAAGGTGAGTGGGTACCTGAAATTCCAAAAGAAGGTCTTATCCCTATTTCCATAGCTGATAATATTGCAAGAGATGCTGAGGTTGCAATAGGTGATACTATTGTTTTTAATGTACAAGGCGTTCTGATGGAAACAGTTGTGGGTAGTATTCGCGCTGTAGAATGGGCAAGAATGCAACCTAATTTTAACCTTGTCTTTCCCAAGGGCGTTTTAGAAAATGCCCCACAGTTTCATGTAATAACAACCAATGCACCCACCGCCGAGGCTTCAGCCAACCTCCAGCGAGAACTGGTTCAAAAATTCCCCAATATCTCGGTGCTCGATTTACGGCAAATCGTAACGCTCATAGAGAACGTCCTTGATAAGATTGCTTGGGTAATTAACTTTATGGCCTTTTTTAGCATCCTTACCGGTATTATTGTATTAATTGGAGCCGTGCGCACCAGTAAATATCAGCGCATTAAGGAAAGCGTTCTTTTACGAACCCTGGGTGCAAAAAGTAAACAAATTCTGCAAATCACAGCCCTTGAATACTTTTACCTGGGAGTATTGGGAAGTGGTATAGGCATATTACTTTCACTGATAAGCAGTCAGTTACTGGCCACATTTGTTTTTAAAGCGCCATTTGTGCCTTCGCTAGTGCCCTTTTTAGTATTGCTGCCCGGGATAACATTACTTGTTCTCTTAATCGGCCTTAGTAACAGCAGGAGTGTGTTAAACAGCCCTCCATTGGTTGTTTTGCGTAAAGAGGGAAGGTAATAATTGAATTATAATATTAAGGATAGATTTCTCAATCGTTGCTTCGCAACTCATGTCGAAATGACTGTTTGGTTTTAAATAAGCCGGTGCAACGTATAGCTGTCATTTCGAACCGCACGAAGTGCGCGTGAGAAATCTCAATTTATGTATTTCCCATACACTTGCGTGCAGTCTGGATTTCTCAATCGTTGCTTCACAACTCATGTCGAAATGACCGTTAGGTTTTAAATAAGCCGGTGCAGCGTATAACTGTCATTTCGAACCGAACGCAGTGAGCGTGAGAAATCTCAAAATAACTGTTTTCAATTACACTTGCGTGCAGTCTGGATTTCTCAATCGTTGCTTCGCAACTCAAGTCGAAATGACTGTTTGGTCTTAAATAAGCCGGTGAAACGTATAACTGTCATTTCGAACCGAACGCAGTGGGTGTGAGAAATCTCAAAATAACTGTTTTCAATTACACTTGCGTGCAGTCTTGATTTCTCAATCGTTGCTTCGCATCTCATGTCGAAATGACTGTTAGGTTTTAATAAGCTGGTGCAATGTATGGCTGTCATTTCGAACCGCACGAAGTGCGCGTGAGAAATCTCAATTTATGTATTTCCCCATACACTTGCGAGCAGTCTGGATTTCTCAATCGTTGCTTCGCATCATTTCGAACCGAACGAAGTGGGTGTGAGAAATCTAATCAAATGATCTCTTGATTTAGAAATTCCCATTCCGGATTGAATGCATTTATTAGTACTTCTTTCTTTTTTCTACGCCATTTTTTGATTTCTTTTTCTCTTAGTATGGCACTATTTGGGTCTTGGAAACCTTCGTAATATATTAGATAAAAGCAATTATATTTTCCTGCAAAAGACTTTTTTGAATTATGGCTATCAAAATAATGTTGTGATAATCGTCTTTGTATATTATTGGTTATTCCGATGTATATCGTGGTTCTGTTTTCATTAGTGGTTATATATACAAAGTAACGGTACAGCATTTCTTTTAGATTTCTCAATCGTTGCTTCGCAACTCATGTCGAAATGACTGTTTAGTTTTAAATAAGCCGGTGCAACGCATAGCTGTCATTTCGAACCGAACGAAGTGGGTGTGAGAAATCTCAAAATAACTGTTTTCAATTACACTTGCGTGCAGTCTGGATTTCTCCATCGTTGCTTCGCAACTCATGTCGAAATGACCGTTGGTTTTAAAATAAGCTGTTGCAACGTATAGCTGTCATTTCGAACCGAACGCAGTGTGCGTGAGAAATCTCAAAATAACCGTTTTCAATTACACTTGCGTGCAGTCTGGATTTCTCAATCGTTGCTTCGCAGCTCATGTCGAAATGACCCGGTTGGCTATATAATTTTATGTAAAATATAGCTGTCATTTCGAACCGCACGAAGTGGGTGTGAGAAATCTCAATTTATGTATTTCCCCATACACTTGCGAGCAGTCTGGATTTCTCAATCGTTGCTTCGCAACTCATGTCGAAATGACTGGTTGGTTTTAAATAAGCCTATGTTGTCCAAATCTGTCAATCATTCTTTTATAATCCATCTAGAAACCCGGCTTAATTACCCAAAATACCGATGAAGGGTTTTTCACTTCAATTCGTTTCATCCGAAATTTTTATCGCTTTATCGCAAATTTTTCCAGCTACCGAAAAATAAGGGCTTTCAGCGATTAATACCTTAAGGATATCACTTTCTGTAGTTATTTTATTATACCCAATCTAATAACATGAAAGCCTTTTTAACCTTAGTACTTATACTTTTATTCGGAGCTGTTGCTCTAGCCCAAAAAACTACAGACTATGGTAAAGTTGAAACATTTCAAATGGATATTGTTCTGGATTATAGCCTTCTTCTTTCTCACGATAGTGGGCAAATTGAGGGAACAAAAGAAGACGCTGTTGCGCGCTTATACAAATTCAAGAATTCAAGAATAAAAAAAGCTTTGGCTTTTTCTACTAAAAAAAATAAACCCAAATTAGCATAATTCCCAAACCTATGATACTATTTATTCTATTATTACCCGTTGCACTTTTAGTAAGTTATACAATTGTTTTTCCAAAAACAAAAGGCGTTTTGAGGCCTATTAAAGTGCCCAAAGGAAGTAGATAAATTCTCCCTTTGTATTTTTAATAAAGCAAGAGTCTCATTATATTTCTAATTTTCTTTTTACTGGCCTTTTGGGATGTTTATCATATCACTTCCGGACTGGTATTTACAGGGCCAAGAGCTAAGCTCTCTTTGGAAATAAATTACGGCTATGGGCAATCGGATATGAATAGGCAATCCAACCTGATAAGGCCATCACCAGCTTGACCATAGTACCTGCCTTTAATGACCTGATCTCTGTGATATCTATCTCAGACTTCATCCCTGCCAATAGGCTTATCAATCATTTTTCTTTGGAATCTTAATTTTATCACCCAGGAAGAGGGCATTCAAAAACAATCGGTTGGTTCCGTACCATGAACCCCGGAAATTTGGATTATCCGCGAACAAAACTACTCTGCCATCACCTAAGGGACTTACTATAAGTGAAGCGGAAGATTTTAAGAATTCTTCGCTGTTCTTTCTACTTATATACCCGTCTATTAGGGCATTCCTGGAGTACTTCGCTACTGTGGAATATTCATTTCTACTTGGTGAAAGCCATACATTATTGTTTTTGTAAACCGGAATGTCTGTATCTCTGTAACCAAATGCCAGCGGATGGGTTATATCCAGATCGGCCTTAAGTATAATTCCTCCCAGTCTTTCTCTACCCAGATTCTCTGCCGCATCTACATAGGGTTTTCGCAATACTGCCTTGGTAGAATCTACCTCGGATTTGGTAAGTTTCTCTTTAACTAATTTTTTATCGATAACCCATTTGGAGGCGGTTCCGATAGTAATAAGTGTATTCCCTTTTTTAACCCAGTCCGAAAGTTTGGTTCGCTGCTTCTCTGTAAGGCTATATTTACCCGAAACCATCACCAATGTATTGTATTCTTCGAGCTTTGCCTTATCGTAATTCCTGAGAGGTATTTTTGTAATTGGCATATGTACCCTGGTATCTAATAAATGCCATACCTCTCCGGCTTCATAAGAGCGAGTTCCATTTCCTATAAGCAATGCGGCTTTCGGTTTGGTTAACGGCCGAACATGCCTGCTACCAAGATCAATTCCCCGGCTGTTGTAACCCGTGGCCATCCCATAAATAGGTACCTGATATTTTTCCTGTGCTTCAAGCACCCATTTGTATACTTCATCCGCATCTTTTTTTTGAAGGCTTACGGGTAGAATTAAGGCTCCATAATTAAAAGACTTGCTGGTATTATTAACCGTTGTGGTAAATGGTTTAAAGGCAGAAGAGATTACCAATTTCTTGGACTGAAGAAAATTTAAAACTGCAGGTGCGTTGTAATCATCCCAATCTATAATATAGGCATAAGAAGATTTTTGTACAGGTTGGACGTTTATAAGATCGGCTGTAGAAGTTATTTTATCTCCCCGATTAAGCTTCTTTATTCCCCTATAGTTAATATTATAGAAATTTGCCACAGACCAGGCAGAAGCATCGTAAAAAACGCTGTCCCGGTATTTTTTATAAGTTTCAAACATGGTTTGCACCATTCTGTATTGCGGTTGGGATGTGGGCACTACATAGGAATCATTTCCGTATTTGTATACATCTATTTTGTGGATTAATAATTTATCAATAAATGCCTTTACCCTGTTTTTGTCATAGCGATCTCCAAAGCTGTATCCTTGAAGTCCTTTTATTGCCGAATTCATCATAGCCGTTTTAAAGAACTCTTTTTGATATGATCTCAGATAGTCTTTGTTTTCAACTGCGGCTTTCACAGTTGTGATACTCGAAGTGTACTGGTTGCGAATAGTGAAGGGAAATGTGATTTCCCCAAAGGCAGTTTTCTGCTTATGCCCCCTTGAGCTGGCCTGTTCAAACAACAGCCCAAGGCCACCCTGAATATCAGGATAGGAAGAGCCGTAACCCGGATAGGTACCGTCAAAAACTTCTTTGGTAAAATAAAATGAGCCTATGCTGTCTAAGGCCTTTGCAAAATAGTTTCCAAACAGATTATTTAGATCTTCATAGTTCTTTTTAGGCATAATTGGGTTAAGAGAACCGTTCGCTTTCATTGGTTCAAAGAAATAGGTGCTTTGTGAACCCATTTCATGAAAGTCTGTAACTACATTGGGGTACCATTCATGATACCATTTAAGTTTACCACGACTCTCCGGGTTTATTGCCAGAAGCCAGTCGCGGTTGAGGTCGAACCAATAGTGATTGGTGCGCCCGCCAGGCCAGTATTCGTTGTGTTCTGCATCCTGGGGGTCTGCCACCAGTGGATTACCCTGATAGCTATTTGCCCATTGTGTATGCCGATCCCGACCATCAGGGTTGATAGTAGGATCTATAAAGATTACTGCGTTGGTTAGGTAATTAAGTATCTCAGGATTATCAGAAGCTACAAAAGTATAAGCGCTTAAAAGGGCTGCTTCGGAACTGGATGGCTCATTCCCATGTACGTTATAACCCAAATTAATAAAAATTGGAAGTGATGCGTCGGGGGCAGAGGATTTGCCTGGATCTGTAAAGGTAAGATGCCTTTCCTTAATAGATTCCAGATTAGCCAAATTATCTGGGGTTGTAATGGTTAAGATTAGCAGTTTTCGTCCCTCATATGTACTTCCATATTCATGAATAGAGGCCCGGTCTGAGAGTTCTGCCAGTTTTTCTAAATAGGCGACAATAAGATCATGCCTGGTATGACGTTCTCCAATTGCATAACCTAAAAACTCTTCAGGAGAAGGAATGTTACTATTAAAAGGATGGTATTTTTTGAGAAAGTAATCCTGACAGAATATAAGGCTACTACAAAGTAAAAAACAGACTAGTAAAATATTCTTCATAAGGGCAATTTTTGAATTAGTCGGCTAAATATAGGTATAAATTGACTTAGTAGAACTGTTTTACAGCAGGAAGAATAAGTGTCAGAAACAGAGATTAACCGTTCACAGCTTAGGTTTTTTTATGCTACTGATTGATGAATGTCGCTCTGACCTATTTCTTTAAAATTCACAATATAGTTTGTTCCTTTTTTGGAAAAGTCCCTGATTATGGATCCTTTTAGCTGACGGGCAAGGTTATGAATTAGCTTTAAGCCCAGGGAAGGTGTATTTTTAAAATTCACTTCGTCTGAAAAACCAACACCATTGTCCCCAATATTAAGTACGTAGTCCTTATTGGCTATTTTCTTTAACTCAATATGAATTTCCCCCTGGTCATTGCCTTTTATTCCATATTTAAGGGCATTTGTAAGTGCTTCGTTAATAAGGAGGCCAAGAGGAATAGCGGTATCTATGCCTAATTCTATTTGAGGAATGTTAATGTTTACCTTAACGTTACTATCGGCACCCTTTACAGATTTCACGAGGTATTCACTTAATTCTTGAACATAGGATTTATAATCTATTTTAGACAAATCGTCGTGCATATAAAGCATTTCATGAACCATGGCCATGGAGATGACTCTGTTCTGACTGCTTTTAATAAGATTTTTTACTTTCTCATCCTTTATTCCCCTTGATTGAAGACTTAATAGGCTGGAAACGGTTTGCAGATTATTTTTAACCCTGTGGTGCACTTCTTTGAGCAGTGTGTCCTTTTCATGTATCCGTTCTTCAACTTCCATCTTGGTTTTATAAAGGTTGTGGTGTGCTTTTAACAGGTTTTTACCCAGAACTCCACCCAGGAGGTAAACTGAGAACAAAACGCTTAAAAAGCTAAATAGGTTTTGGCTCTCGGCGGGAACCACATTCCGGGTTAACGAAAAATCGGAAATTCCCTGAACAAAAATTAAAGCAATAATCAGAAGAGTGATGTACAAATAGATTTTCCCATAATTGCGTGTTGTCGCATATCCCGCAAATACAACAATGGCGAGTACAAAAATAAATGGACTGTTTATGCCGCCTGTTAACATGGTGATGGCTGTAGCCGAGGCTAATCCAAGTATAGAAAGGATGTTATAGGTAAGGGTTAGGTTTTTATGAGATGCATAGGCCAGGTTATTAATTACACTCAACGCGCCAAAGGCAATAAATATATGGGGAACTACTTCATAAATATCCAGAAAACCAAGACAAATCAAGCCAAATAGCAATGAGAAAATAGATGCAAAATAGCTAACCCTTAGGGTCAGACGTATTTTATCCTGTATTCTGTGCTGATGTTTGATTGGTTTTTCCATGGTCTTAGGTTATATTCATTAATGTAGTCATGCTACATATAGGAAATCGCAACCGAATTTGGGAAGCGAATTCCCTTAATAGTGTAAAGCTAGATATGTTTTATCAAATATTCAACAGCTATGAGGACAAATAGTAATTTAATTATTTACAATGCCAATAAGTGTTTTATTTTATTGTTATAAGGGCTTCAACGGTAATTGAAAAACTGCAATAAGGTTTTTGCCTGACTTTTTTCGCATCCAGAAAGGCCTGACATTTAGTTTTATCTGTCGTTAGCGGTTTTCGGTAAGTACATCGCATCCCATTTCCATTGGAGAAGAGGTAGCTGGCATGCTAATGGAAGTCAGGAATTTATGTCGGGAAGATTTCATATCAAAGGAAAATAAAGTGCTAGTACTTAAAAATATAGCATTATAAACTAAAAAGGCGTCCATATACGGACGCCTTTTTAGTGATAGTAGAGATTTTGTCAATCTTCAATCAATACCCATTCCCCCCGGTCTATAAGGGGCTCTGCCTGTTTGAATTTGACAGTCTTGCTTTCGCCCGACATTACATTTTTTATAGTGACCCTTTCATTTCTGCCAATTTTAGGTTTTACCCTGACAATGGTTTCTGTAATCGGGGCTCTACCACCTTGATTTTGCCCTACTGCCCTGTTCCGGGCGGCTAATTCATCATTATTCGGAATTTCCTCCTTAGTGGTCTGCAGCTTTTCTTTTGGTCTTCGCACATTCCTTGCTTCCTGAATCTCATTGGTGTCAGCTGAGGGCAATTCCCCTTTGAACAGGAAGGAAACAACTTCTTTGTTTACGTTGTCAATCATGCTTTTAAAAAGTTCAAAAGCTTCAAATTTATAGATCAACAAAGGATCTTTCTGCTCGTGAACAGCCAACTGAACAGACTGTTTTAACTCGTCCATTTTCCTCAGGTGAGTTTTCCATGCGTCATCAACTATGGCCAGAGTTATATTCTTTTCAAAATCTGTAACCAATTCTTTACCATTCGACTCATAGGCATTTTTAAGATTGGTAACCACATTAAGTGATTTAATACCATCTGTAAAAGGAACCACAATGCGTTCAAATTTATTGCTGCTGTCCTCGTATACCTTTTTAATTACAGGGAACGCCGTGGCGGCACTTCTCTCCATTTTACTCTGGTAATAATCATATGCCGCAGTATAGGTGGTATTTGCGATCTCCAGAAAACTCTGTTTTGCGAATTCCTCTTCTGTAACCGGTGAGGTAATGGAAAAATACTTGATGAGTTCAAACTCAAAATTCTTGAAATCGTTAGCTGCCTTATTGGTATCAGCAATTACCTCACATGTATCATAAACCATGTTTGCAATATCTACCTTAAGTCGCTCGCCCTGCAGTGCATGTCGTCTTCTTTTATAAACTACTTCCCGTTGGGCATTCATTACATCATCATACTCTAATAGTCGTTTACGAATACCAAAGTTATTTTCTTCTACTTTTTTCTGTGCCCGTTCAATAGATTTGGTCATCATAGAATGCTGGATCACTTCTCCTTCTTCAAGACCCATTCTATCCATCATTTTTGCAACCCTGTCTGAACCAAAAAGGCGCATTAAGTTATCTTCCAAAGAAACATAAAATTGCGAACTTCCAGGATCTCCCTGACGTCCTGATCGTCCTCTCAACTGCCTGTCGACCCTTCTGGAGTCGTGTCTTTCTGTACCTACGATGGCCAAGCCCCCTGCTTTTTTAACTTCTTCAGATAATTTTATATCGGTTCCTCGTCCTGCCATGTTTGTTGCAATGGTTACGATACCGGCATAACCCGCTTCTGCCACAATATCTGCTTCTTTTTTATGCAGTTTCGCATTCAAAACATTGTGTGGAATTTTTCGTATTCCCAGCATTCGTGATAGTAATTCAGATATTTCCACGGAGGTGGTACCAATAAGCACCGGTCTTTTTTGTTCAGAAAGCTTGGTAACTTCGTCAATAATGGCGTTGTATTTTTCTCTTTTGGTCTTATAGATAAGATCGTTTCTGTCATCCCTCACAATAGGCCTGTTTGTAGGGATCTCCATAACATCCAATTTATAGATCTCCCATAATTCACCTGCTTCGGTTACTGCGGTACCTGTCATACCTGAAAGCTTTTTGTACATTCTGAAATAATTCTGTAAAGTAACCGTAGCAAAAGTCTGTGTCATTGCCTCGATTTTTACATTCTCTTTCGCTTCAATGGCCTGATGTAATCCGTCTGAATACCTGCGCCCGTCCATAATACGGCCGGTCTGTTCATCAACTATCATCACCTTATTTTCAATAACCACATACTCCACATCTTTTTCGAAGAGCGTATATGCCTTTAATAGCTGGCTCATAGTGTGGATACGTTCGCTTTTTATTGCAAAATCTTTAAATAATGCCTCTTTTTCTGATGCTTCCTTCTCGATTTCCAGGTTTTGATTTTCGATTTTTGCAATCTCACTTCCAATATCCGGCATCACAAAAAAGTCTTTTTGATGATCTCCGGAAATATATTCTATGCCCTTATCTGTAAGTTCAATCTGGTTGTTCTTTTCATCGATAACGAATAATAATTCCGCATCTACCTGAGGCATTTCCCGATTGTTATCCTGCATATAAAAATTCTCAGTTTTTTGAAGCAGTTGTTTTATGCCTTCTTCACTTAGAAATTTTATAAGAGCTTTATTCTTGGGTAAGCCCCTGTGCACCCTAAGCAATTGAAAACCACCTTCTTTAGTATTTCCGGCGGAGATTTCTTTTTTGGCTTCTGCCAGAACTCCAGTAAGGTACTGACGTTGTTTTTGGACAATGTCTGACACTTTAGGCTTCAGTTCATTAAATTCATGACGATCTCCTTCCGGAACGGGCCCGGAGATGATTAAAGGAGTACGGGCATCATCAACGAGTACAGAATCTACCTCATCCACAATAGCATAGTGGTGTGGCCGTTGTACAAGGTCGCCAGGTGTATGGGCCATGTTATCTCTAAGGTAATCGAATCCAAATTCGTTATTGGTTCCATAGGTAATATCTGCGTTGTAAGCTGCTCTTCTACCTTCAGAATTAGGTTGATGCTTGTCTATACAGTCCACGGAAAGCCCATGAAATTCGAATATTGGCGCCATCCACGCACTATCCCTTTTAGCCAGATAATCATTTACAGTAACCAGATGGGCCCCTTTTCCTGCCAGCGCATTCAGGTACATTGGAAGTGTAGCAACAAGTGTTTTACCTTCACCCGTCTGCATTTCTGCAATTTTACCCTGATGCAAAGCAATCCCGCCGATTAACTGTACGTCGTAGTGTACCATATCCCAGGTAACTTCTTTTCCGGCGGCATCCCAAGAGTTTTGCCATACTGCATTATCACCCTCCAGGCTTAAGTATTCTTTGGAGCCAGATAACAATCTGTCAAATTCTGTGGCTTCAACAGTAATGGTTTCATTATTTACAAATCGCTTTGCGGTTTCTTTAATTACGGCAAAGGCCTCGGGAAGAATCTCGTTTAAGGTGTTCTCAGTAATCTTATAGACTTCGTCTTCAAGTTTATCTATTTCTGCATATATTTCCTCATTTCTGTCAATATCCAGAGAGGCTTTAACTTCTTCTTTCAATATGTCAATCTGCTTCTGAAGTTCTTCAGATGCCTTTGATATTGTTAGTTTGAACTCTATTGTTTTTTGCCTGAGTGCATTGTGGTCTAAGCTTTCAATAGCTGCCTCAAAGGATTTGATCTCCTTTAAAAGAGGTTGTAGTTCCTTGACATCTTTCTTTGCCTTGTCACCTACAAATGCCTTGATGACTGAATTTAAAATACTCATATATTATTCATGTTTTGATAGCATGCTCTTCAGGACTTAAAGTGCAATTGAATAAGTCTTAAAAATGAGCAAGATGCTATAGAATTGCAATATCCTTTTTAAAGCAAAAGGTATTCCAGATTTCATATTTCTCCTTAAACTTCATTAAGCCTGTCAAAATTACATAAAAAAAAAGCCTCAAATGAGACTTTTAATAGGTTTTAGGAAACTTCTTTAATATTCATCCTCATTCCAGAGGTAATCTTCTTCTGTGGGGTAATCAGGCCATATTTCTTCTATTGATTCGTATATCTCACCGCCTTCTTCTTCCATAGATTGTAAATTTTCAACTACTTCCAAAGGAGCACCAGTTCTAATAGCATAATCAATTAATTCGTCTTTGGTAGCTGGCCAGGGCGCATCGCTTAAATAAGATGCTAGTTCTAATGTCCAATACATGGGTTAATTCTGATTTTAAAATTTTTGCAAAAATAGATTTTTAACCCATATTGCCAAGAAAAATCTGAGTAAAATCACTTATTTTATCAACAATTTAAGGTTTTGATAATTTCATAACGAAGAAAAAGTGTAATTATTAGCCATTTTTCTCTGGAATCCACTTTATTTCATCCGTCTTCAAATCGTATGACAACTTCCTTGCCAATACAAATAAATAGTCTGAAAGACGATTGAGGTAAGTTAAAACCATGCTATCAACAGGCTCATTTTCATGTAGTAGTGATACCATTCGCTCTGCTCTTCTGCAAATAGTACGAGCAATATGACAGTATGACACTGTTGTGTGACCACCGGGAAGGATAAAATGGGTCATTGGCGGCATGGTTTCATTCATAATGTCCATTTCATTTTCTAATTGCTCTACATCTGCCATGCTTATCAAAGGGATATTCAGACGATCTTTGCCACTTTTTAACTGTGCTTTTTCAGGATCTGTAGCTAAAATGGCACCTACGGTAAACAATTTAGCCTGGGTAGTAATAAGAATCTCTCTGGAATGTACATCCATTTCCTGATCCCTGAGGAGTCCAAGCCAAGAATTTAGTTCATCTACAGTACCATAACCGTTAATGCGAATGTGATGTTTAGCAACCCTTGTACCTCCAAAAAGTGAAGTTGAGCCCTTGTCTCCGGTTTTGGTATATATTTTCATAGGCTATTTTAAAACTTTTGAGTTGCAAGTTAGGAAATTGGCTTTATATGAAATTTTTACTCTGTGATAAATAGGAAACCATAAAAGATTTACTCTTTTTTCTTTTTATCCTTCCGCTCATAACCATCCATAAATTTCCTTGATTTTCTTTTCTTTGAGTTTTTTTTACCAAGAATAGAAATGACTAAATAGATCAGGACCACTGCGGCTAATATGTAATAGATACTGTTATTCATAGTTTATAAATAATCTATCTTAAAGTTAAGAGTTTAAATTCGAATCTTAAAATGTTCCCGGGCTTGTGTTTTATGGAAAAAAAGAATGCCGCCAAAATACATATCAACGCTAACTGTCACAAAATCGGCAAGAAGTAATTTATCCCACAGTTCTTTCGAGGTTTTGTTTTTCCTGATATCGCTAATATATATTATTCCCTTGGGTTGTTGTTTGGCGTAGTTTTCCATAGCCAAAATTTGAGATTCTGTAACCAGTGTCCAATAGTATTTTATATCAAATGGATCTTTAAAGGAAAGAGATGGAAATTCGTCTTTTACTTTATTTCTTAAAAGTTCATTTCCTTCTTCAAAACCAAGGCTCTTTGGCTTGAAGTAATTAATGCATTTGAAAAATATATTCAGTGATTTTGATCTGCAGTATTTATGTTTTATATACAGACCCTTTGTAACAAAACGATAAATAAATGGAGAATGGATTCCATGCTGGTTAGTTGCCTTAAACCAAAATTTCAGATATTGAAAGGTACCAGACATAAAAGTAGATTCTTATTATCAGTAAATTCAAATATTGCAATTACCACTTTGTGAATTAGTCTTCCAATAGCACCGAAAGCTCAAACCATCGCTCTGTTTTATTCTCAAGATTTTCTATAATATCTTTTAATTGTATTGATAAAACGTCTATTTCTTCCCCAGATAATTCGGTATTAGCAAATTTATTTTGAAGCTCCTCTTTTTGTTTTTCTAAGTGCTGAATGGATTTTTCCAGCTTGTCATACTCTTTTTGCTCCTCAAAAGACAGTTTTTTGCTTTTGTCATCAGACCGCCAGGAAGTTTTATTTGTTTTACTTTGGGTGCTGTTTCCCTTTTCGGCCCTTTGTTCTAAAACCACACTGTCTTCATATGCCCTGTGATCTGAATAATTCCCCGGGAAATCTTCAATAAATCCATTCCCCCTAAAAATAAATAAATGATCTACTATCTTATCCATGAAATAGCGATCATGGGATACTACCAGCAGGCACCCGGGAAAGTCCAGCAAAAAGCTCTCAAGGATGTTTAAGGTGATAATATCCAGATCATTGGTTGGCTCATCGAGGATCAGGAAATTAGGATTCTGTATAAGGACGGTACATAAATACAA
This sequence comes from uncultured Eudoraea sp., assembly GCF_947260015.1. GTDB lineage: Bacteria > Bacteroidota > Bacteroidia > Flavobacteriales > Flavobacteriaceae > Eudoraea. The sequence goes on from NZ_CAMYOM010000026.1 coordinate 17,055, forward strand.
TCTCTTTCGTTCACCGCCACTCAGTTTATCTACAAAATCATATTGTTTCTTTCTATCAAATAAAAATCGCTCCAATAGCTGCTGAGCCGAGAGTTGTCTTCCTTTTTTTAAAGGAATATAATCCCCGAATTCGCGGATAACATCAATTACTTTCTGACCTTCTTTTATTGTAATCCCGTTTTGGGTATAGTATCCGAATTTAATGGTCTCCCCAACTACAATTTTCCCACTATCCGGCTGTTCAAAGCCTGTTACAATATTCAGAAAAGTAGATTTACCAGTACCATTTTTACCAATAATTCCGATTCGTTCTCCCCTTAAAAAATTATAATCAAATTTATCGAGTAAGATAATTCCGGGGTAGGCTTTAGAGACTTTATGAAGTTCCAGTATTTTACTGCCCATACGCTCCATATTTATCTCCAATTGTATTTCATGGTTCTCTCTGCGTTGGTTTGCCTTTTCTTTGATGGTATGGAAATCATCAATACGCGATTTAGATTTCGTGGTTCTTGCTTTAGGCTGTCTTCGCATCCAGTCCAGTTCTTTCTTATAAAGCAATTTTGATTTATGTTGTTCTACCGCTTCGCGTTCCATTCTGCCTTCTTTTTTCTCCAGGTAGTAAGCATAATTTCCTTTGTAAGAATAAAGCTGACCATTATCTAATTCCAGAATCTCATTACAAACCCTTTCCAGAAAATACCTGTCATGAGTAACCATAAAAAGTGTAATCTTTTTACGACTAAAATAATCTTCGAGCCATTCTATCATTTCCAGATCTAAATGATTTGTGGGTTCATCCAGAATTAATAGATCTGGCTCATTCAACAGGGCATTGGCCATTGCAAGTCTCTTTTTTTGGCCACCGGATAGACTGCTTACTTTGGCTTTAAGATTGTCCAGTTTTAATTTGGAAAGAATTTGTTGATATTGGGTTTCAAAATCCCAGGCGTTATTCCTTTCCATAGACTCAAAAGCTTTTTGGTAAGCTTCTTCATTTTCGGGATTGTCCAGAGCTGCTTCATAGGCAGCAATAATCTTTAGAACCTCATTGTCAGATTCCAAAATGGTTTGCTCTACGGTTAGTTGAGGATTAAGATCTGGTTCTTGTTCCAGAAAAGATATTCGAATTCCTTTACGGTAGTTTACGGCACCGCCATTTGGGACATCTTTCCCTGCCAGAATATTCAAAATTGAAGTTTTGCCTTCTCCGTTTCGGGCAACCAACGCAATTTTCTGATTCTTATTTATGCCAAACGAGAGTTCTTCAAACAGGACTAATTCTCCATACGATTTGGCTATATTTTCTACGGAAATCAGATTCATTGGAGACTTGGGTTGGAATTTGTGAAATAGCGATAAAGTAGGGCGTATCTATGGCCAAGTATGGCAAATACCACTGCAATTAGCGGAGAAAACTGTTGAATTTGAAAAATCCAAAGTATCAGCGTAATAGCCATTAAAACGAGTAGTATCAAAATATATTTACCCATCCATTTTGGGATTCGGTCTTTTCTTAGGAGAAAATAACAGGCTGCAATATTGAATGGAAATGCCCAAAGGATATTAAAATTATTTGCGGTTGCCGAATGATCGGTCAGGAACCATAGGTAGAAAATGAGTAATCCCGCAGATCCGGTGAACAGAAACAAAAAAAAATCGAGCCTCCTGCTCCGTGTTCCATTTCTTAAATCTATATATGATATTGTGAGGGTAAAGAGTAATAAAAGAAGTAACCAAAAAAGCGGTGATAGGCCAAAATTATTACTAAATATTTTGTTGTTATAATCCAGAACGGCACGTTCCCGAAGGACCAAAGGGCTCTCGGCTAAAGTTGTATTATTCATTTGTAGCATAACATATTTGGGCAGGAACATATACTCTTCAGGGGCAGCTTCCCTATCTATCACGGACCCCAGAGCAAGGTCTATCCCAAAACTTGACCATGAATTAGTAAGAAGATTTTGTTGTATCAGATCTCTAAAAGTGTAATGGTTTTTAAGATGCTCTCCATTAAATTCAAGGCTGTTTCCAAGAACTTTTTTTAATACCTCTGGTAATTTAGTGGCACAATTATCAAATAAGAAGTCGTATTTATAATCTCTGTTTTCGGGCTTTCGGTTGTTTTCTAAAAACCGAAATAATGTGTTTCGATCTTCCCGATCAAGGTTTAATATTTGTTCTTTTACCCATCTGTTTTCCAGTTCATAAGTAAAAAGAAAATCTGAAAATTTTGACACGCTTAAGGAATAAAGCAATTTCCCACTGGCAAATTTATAATAGAAATTAGGGGTATTAAAATCAAACGTTCCGTAATTATAAACCCAATTTATTCCTTGTGCGGAGTCCTGAACTCGAAAAGCACTGTGCCCGAAACTCGAGTACAAATCCTGGCCTGAGTCACATGTAATTATACTAATTTGGGCATTATCTGATAATTGAGCCTGAAGCGAAAAACCAAAAAAGGTGATCCATAATAAGTTAAGGAAGCGAAGTTTTTTAAATTGAATTCTTAGTGCTCTGATCACTTGTGGAATAACTATTAACGACAAATATCCGAATAAAATATGTTAAGAAAGAGTTAGAATAAAAATTATATTATTTTTACTGAAACCACCAGCCATGAAGAAACATATTCCACAGTTTATTACAATGCTTAATATTTTATGTGGATGTATTGCTACGGTATTTGCGGTTTTAAATATGCTGGAACTTGCGGCAATTTTTGTTTTTCTGGGAATTGTTTTCGATTTTTTTGACGGACTTGCCGCAAGATTGCTGGATGCACAGAGCGAATTAGGAATCCAGCTCGATTCATTAGCTGATGTAATAACTAGTGGTCTTGTTCCGGGTATTGTTATGTTTCAGTTGCTTGCTATGTCTCAAACCGGTGGATGGAATTTCGATTTATCAGGCACTTCAGAAGCTTTAACATGGACAGGATTTAAAATTTCATTCCTGCCTTTTTTTGGTTTTTTAATTACCCTGGCTTCTGCTTACAGGTTAGCAAAATTTAATATTGACGAAAATCAGGCCACCTCATTTATTGGTCTTCCTACTCCTGCCAATGCCTTATTAATACTTTCACTTCCGTTAATACTATTATATCAGGGAAATGACTATTTAAATCAAATAATCCTAAATCCTTGGTTTCTGATCATAATTACCATTCTGAGTTCCTATCTGTTAAATTCGAGGATAGAATTATTTGCTTTAAAATTTAAGAACTGGAGTTTTAAAGATAATGCCTTACGTTATATTTTCGTAATTGTAAGTTTAGTCTTGCTTTTGACCATGAAATTTTTAGCGGTACCAGCCATTGTTCTTTTTTATATAGTTAGTTCCATGGTATATAAGATTGGTGACAGATAAATTCCTATAGGAATATAAATCAATTTTCGTTGACTTCCCTATTATCCGGGCTGTTTACCAAATATGTTTATTGCCTGGTCCTTGTAGAAGGAGTATTTTAAAAATCCAATTTCTTTTTACGAAGTTCAAAATTCTTTCCTAAATAGACTTTGCGCACCATTTCGTCTTCTGCAAGATCTTCAGGTATGCCCGATTTTAAAATGCCACCCTCAAACATCAGGTAAGATCGTTCTGTTATTGCGAGGGTTTCCTGAACATTATGATCAGTGATCAGGATACCAATATTCTTATTTTTTAATTGAGCCACAATTCGCTGAATATCTTCAACCGCAACCGGGTCAACACCAGCAAACGGTTCATCAAGTAGTATAAATTTAGGGTCAGTAGCCAAGGCTCTTGCTATTTCTGTACGTCTGCGTTCACCACCGGATAACAAATCTCCTCTATTCTTTCTAATATGCCCAAGTCCAAACTCTTCTATAAGCAACTCCATTTTTATGTGTTGCTCTTTTTTGCTCAGTGTCGTAAGTTGTAAAACGCTTAAGATATTATCCTCAATACTTAATTTTCTAAATACTGATGCCTCCTGGGCTAAATAGCCTATACCGTTTTGAGCCCTTTTATACATCGGAAATTTTGTAATCTCAGTATCATCTAAAAAAATCTGTCCTCCATTGGGTTTTATAAGCCCTACAATCATGTAGAAGCAGGTAGTCTTTCCAGCTCCATTGGGACCCAGCAGCCCTACTATTTCTCCCTGGTTAACTTCCAGGGAAATACCCTTAACCACCTTGCGCCCTCTGTAGGCTTTCATTATGTTATCTGCTCTTAATTTCATTCAGAAGAATTATCTTTCAAATCTAAGTCATTCTACTTTCTACTGTTCAGAATTATAGTTTTTTTAACCTTCCTGAAACTCCAGTTGCTCCCAATAATTCTTAGATTTTTCATTCAAAACACCTTCAATATGTCCGTTTATATCCAGATTGAAGATCCTCTTTATTATTTTGTTGTTATCAGTAACAATTTCCCATTCATTTTAAAACGGCAGGCATTAAACTCCTCAACTGGTTTTGATATTTTTATTTTCTTTTTTTGCTTCTCTCCGTAATACAACTTTTGAAATGTAGATGCTTATCTGGTAAAGGATAAGAACGGGTACAGCTACTATAATCTGGCTTGCGACATCCGGAGGTGTGATTACAGCGGAGAGTATAAGTACAATAACGAGAGCAATTTTTCTATATTTTTTAAGTATCTCCGGGGTAACCAACCCAACTTTTGTAAGAAAGAATATAATTATTGGTAGTTCAAATATTATACCGCAGGCGATTACAGCCGCCCTTACGGTTGAAATATACGAGCTTAAATCTATCTCCCTAACAATTTCATCACTGACGGAATAACCACCTAAAAAATTTATTGAAAGAGGGGCTACAACATAATAACCAAATAGTACGCCCAGAAAAAATAGGGAAGAAGCAATAAATATAAAACCACGGGAATTGCTGCGTTCCTTATCATATAATCCGGGACTGACAAATTTCCACATTTCATAAAGAATGTAAGGGAAACCAAGAATAAATCCAGCCCAGATAGACGTCCAAATATGGGCAGAAAACTGTTCCGCCATTTGCCTGCTCTGAACAGTAAATATCGGTTCCGTTACACAAAATGCTTCACTAAAACCAAGGAGCCTGGAGAGTTTACAGAATACGCCATAGGTGGGAAAGTCTGGTTTTTTTGGTCCGAAAATAACCGTGTCGAAAATAAAGTCTTTCATTAGAAAAGCCACTATACCAATCAGAACTACCGCAATAGTTGATCGAATAAGATGCCAACGCAGTTGTTCCAGATGGTCCAAAAAGGACATTTCATTAGGGTCTCCAGTTGCTTGTGCCATTAAAGTATTCCTTCATTAATTAGATTATGTAAATGAACAACACCTACATATTCTTCTCCATTCACAGCCAGTAATTGAGATACGCCGAAAGATCGCATTTCTTTCAATGCTTTTATGGCAAGAACATCTGCACCAATCGTCTTAGGATTAGTTGTCATTATGTCTTTAGCCTTCAAGCCATTTATGTTTTCATATTTGTTAAGCATCCGCCTGAGATCACCATCTGTAACAATTCCAACAATTTTGTCATTGTTCAAAACGGCAGTCACACCCAACAATTTTTCAGAAATTTCAATAATAACCTGCTTTACATCAGCATCAACGTCCACTTGGGGTTTTAAATTGTTTCCGACAATATCGGAAACTCTCAGGTAAAGTTTTTTTCCAAGTGTTCCACCCGGATGATATTTAGCAAAATCCTGACTACTGAATCCTCGCAATTCCAAAAGACAGATAGCGAGGGCATCACCCATTACAAGTTGGGCCGTAGTACTGGTAGTTGGTGCCAGGTTATTTGGGCAGGCTTCTTTTTGAACAAAAGTGTTCAAAACAAAATCTGCATTTTCAGCCAGAAATGAATCTAAATTCCCACACATTCCAATTAACCGGTTATTTCCCTGTTTAATTAACGGAACCAACATTTTTATTTCAGGCGTATTTCCGCTTTTGGAGATGCAAATTACTACATCATTTTTCTGGATTGTACCCAGATCCCCATGTATAGCATCGGCTGCATGCATAAAAATTGCCGGTGTCCCCGTAGAGTTCAAGGTAGCTACTATTTTAGAAGCAATGATTGCACTTTTGCCAATACCAGTAATTACTACACGCCCCAATGATTTATAAATGCAATTTACGGCAAGTGCAAATTGTTCATCCAAAAGTGTGGACAAGTGTGCAATGGAGTCGCTTTCCGTTTTGATGGTTTTTTTAGCAGTAGCTATTATAGCTTTGTGATTACTCAATATGGTTTTGAAATTATATGTTTACGATTATAGAAATTAACTTAATATGTAAACAGATTTTAAAAGAATGTATTATATTTAAGAAAACAAAATTACACAAACTTATTTTATAGGAGATTCTAAACTACAAACAATATAATTTATCATAATTACTCGCCTAAGGACAAAAAGAAATATCTTAAGTTTAAATACGATTATAGTTATAATAGCAGACTCGACATACTAAATTTGCACTGATTTTGAATGAAATTGAACTACATGCTGCGCTAAAAAAATATTTTGGGTTTTCCAAATTTAAAGGACTGCAGGAAGATATTATAAGAAATGTCATTCAAAACAAAAACACCTTTGTAATTCTGCCTACAGGAGGTGGAAAATCACTATGTTATCAGCTTCCTGCCCTTTTAAAAGAGGGGACAGCTATAGTGGTATCTCCTTTAATAGCTCTAATGAAAAATCAGGTTGATGCCATTCGAGCTGTTTCCTCACATGCCGGAATTGCTCATGTTCTGAACTCTTCTTTAACCAAAACTCAGGTTAAGGAAGTAAAACAAGATATTTTAGATGGTGTAACAAAATTGCTCTATGTAGCACCCGAATCCCTCACAAAAGAGGAATATGTGCAATTTTTACAATCTGTACCTCTTTCATTTGTTGCGGTTGACGAGGCGCATTGTATTTCTGAGTGGGGACACGATTTCAGGCCGGAATACAGAAATCTAAGGGCTATTATTGACAGGTTGGGCGATAACATCCCGATTGTTGGTTTAACGGCAACAGCTACACAAAAAGTCCAGGAAGATATTATCAAAAACCTTGTAATAACAAATGCAACGGTTTTTAAAGCATCTTTTAACAGGCCCAATTTGTTCTACGAAGTAAGGCCTAAGACAAAAAATGTAGATGCGGATATTATTCGTTTTGTAAAGAAGAATAGTGGTAAATCGGGAATAATTTATTGTTTAAGCAGGAAAAGAGTTGAAGAACTAGCCCAGGTATTGCAGGTTAACGGGGTAAGTGCCGTGCCTTATCATGCCGGATTTGATGCCAAGACACGTTCCAGGTATCAGGACATGTTTCTTATGGAAGATGTGGACGTGGTCATCGCGACTATTGCTTTTGGAATGGGAATAGACAAGCCAGATGTGCGATATGTCATCCATCATGACATACCCAAAAGTATTGAAAGTTATTATCAGGAAACAGGACGTGCAGGAAGGGATGGAGGTGAAGGCCACTGCCTCGCATTTTATTCTTATAAGGATGTGGAAAAGTTAGAGAAATTTATGTCCGGAAAACCGGTGGCAGAACAGGAAATTGGGAACGCCCTTCTTCAGGAAATTGTTGCATATGCCGAAACATCTATGTCAAGAAGAAAGTTTATTCTTCATTATTTTGGAGAAGAATTTGATGAGGTGAATGGCGATGGTGCAGATATGGATGATAATGCCAGAAATCCTAAGGAAAAGGAAGAAGCGAAAGAAAATGTTATCAAGCTAATCAAAACGGTCCAAGGCACTAAAGAAAAGTTTAAGGCTAAAGAAATTGTCCTGGCACTTATGGGCTCTACTAATGCACTAATTGCTTCACACAAAACCGATGAAAAACCTTTTTTTGGTATTGGATCTGACAAGGACAAAAGTTATTGGATGGCCTTAATCAGGCAGGTATTGGTTGCCGGGTTACTAAAAAAGGAAATTGAACAATACGGAATATTACATGTTACAAGTGAAGGATCTTTATTTCTTGAAAATCCTACTTCCTTTATGATGACGAAGGATCATGTATATAACAAAGAAAATGACGACGCCATAATTACTGCCTCAAAGAGTGCTGGAGGGGCCGCAGACGAAAAATTATTGCGTTTACTTAAAGATCTCAGGAAAAGTGAAGCTAAAAAGTTAAATATTCCCCCTTTTGTTATCTTCCAGGATCCCTCCCTTGATGACATGGCTCTAAAATACCCTATTTCCATGGAGGAAATGATAAATATTCATGGAGTAGGTGAGGGCAAGGCAAAAAAATATGGAAAACCCTTTGTGTTACTTATTACGAATTATGTTGAGGAGAATGAAATAATTAGGCCGGATGACCTTATTGTAAAGAGTACAGGAGCTAATTCCGCTCTTAAGTTGTATATTATTCAGAATGTGGATAGAAAGTTGCCTTTGGATGATATTGCCTCTGCAAAAGGACTTGAATTGCAAGATTTAGTGAAGGAAATGGAACAAATTGTTTTTAGCGGTACTAAATTGAACATAGGCTATTGGATAGACGAAATATTGGATGAGGATCAACAGGGTGATATTCATGATTATTTCTTGGAAGCTGAATCTGACAATATCGAAGAAGCACAAAAAGAATTTGATGGTGAATATGAAGATGAAGAATTGCGACTATACCGGCTAAAATTTATGAGCGAGGTAGCCAATTAGGACTTATATTGTACTGCCAGTTACAAATAAAAGACCCTCAGTACGAGGGTCTTTTATTTAAGTCTAATTCGTTAAATTTTGTTTTTAAAAGTTTCCGCTAGTAATAAAAGCAGCTATAACCCCAAAATAAAGGATTCCGAAAACGAGATATATTAAGGCCAGGGCCATTCCAACATAAGACAAAATCCGGCCGGTTCTGACACTTTCATAACCAGAATAATTTTCAGGATGTTCTTTGTAAAGCGCCTCCGCTTTATTGGCACTACTTAAGCCAATTGCACTAAAAATAATTGCAAAAGGGCCGCAACATGTTATGGCTCCTATGATGGAAATTATTCCCATCGTCAGAGCATTGCTAGCCCCCGGTAATGGTTGTAGATTCATTTTTTTAATTTTCTAATTAGATTTATTCCTCCCATTGTTCCGTCATTTCCTGAACTTGTTCCATATAAGCGTCCCAACCACCTATTTTATTAATCTGATAAACGGATATAGAGAACCAAATTATTCCTAATACCATTCCAATGATCGATAATATTTTAGCTGTTTTTAGCTGACTGTAGTTTGAGTACAATTCCGGATTTTCTTTATACTTATTTTCATCCTTATATACCAGAAAAAATGCTATTCCTGCAATAATAGCCGCCGGAAAGCCACCAAAACAGCAACATAGGTATGAAAGAATTGAAAGTACAATGGCTATGGTTACATTAGGTAATTTTTGTTGTTCCATGAAGTATTCGCTTGATTAGAAAAATTTTAAAATAAAGTTGATCAATATTGTTGTTACACTGGCTATCATTAAGAATATACTTATCTTATTTGCATATTTTATGGTCATTAAATTATCTAACAATAAAAAGCCCAAAAGCAGTATTATAGGGTATATTGCGGGATACATTTTAAAAGCCTCAATAAATTCTCCATGAAAGAGTAAAACAGCTGCTCTTTGAATACCACATCCAGTACATTCTATACCTAAAAGCTGCTTATTCATGCAGGGTAACATATAATCTTCATTCAAAAAAAGCAATATGGATGAAGCTATTTTCATTTTGGCAGATTATTCAACCGAAAAATACCATTATTTTTGAGGAATGAAAACAAATCGAATCATTTATTTTTTGCTTATTATGGCCGGTGCAATTATTATGGCTACGGGAGACCAGTTGGTTAAGAAGGAGTATGCCATGTGTGTAGGCATAATTTTACTGATGTTTGGAATTTATAAATCTTCTAAGGTTTGGACTAAAACAGATGAATAAATAATGAGAAAGGACAATGAGAAATTTTAAAGAAGGAGACAAGGCTGAAGTCATAGACGATAACATTACAGGGATAGTTATGCTTATTAAGGGCGATTTAATAACAATACGGACTCCTGAAGGTTTTGATATGGATTTTACTGCATCCGAATTGATGCATACTGAAGGAATAAATACTATTAAAGTAAGTAATATTGAAGTTGCACAGGTGAAGGCAGTCAAGGAACAGACGGGGAAACCAAAAATCAGAAAAGTTAAAGCAAAAGAGCGTAGTGCACCCAAAATGGAAGTTGATTTACATATTAATCAACTCGTTTCTTCTTCAAAGGGGATGACTAATTATGATATGCTGAATATACAAATGGAAACGGCTAAAAGACAGCTTGAATTTGCCATTCGCAAAAGAATACAAAAAGTGGTGTTTATTCATGGAGTAGGGGCAGGGGTTCTTAAAGAAGAATTGAATTATTTATTTAAGCGATACGAAAATGTAAAATACTATGATGCAGATTATCAAAAATATGGTTTAGGTGCTACTGAAGTCTATATTTATCAGAATTCGTGAATAGATTACTCCGTGGTGGTTATGGTGCCAAAATCATTAATCTGCAGGTCAGATATTCGCTGACCTTCTGCATTTACCAGTGAAATTCCACTTAATTCAATTTTGTGCTCATAAATGGTTGAATCGCTTTCACTCTTCACAGTTGTAATAAATACGTCTCCCCCTTCACCTTCGAACTCCTCAACCACCGTTGGTGTGATTGGTGGTACCGCATCACAAAAATAATTATTAGAGATATTGTCGGAAAAAGTCCGATATATCAACTGGGATTGTCCTGGAATTGCACTCTTAATAGTGTCTGTAGAAACTTCATTCTTAAGGATACCACTTTGCAATTCAAGAACTAAAGCTTCGGCTGAATTGAGTTTAAAGAATAGCGTGCTGTTAATAGTTGTAGTAGATTCACAGAATGTGATACTGATATCGTTAAAATCTACTGCTTCTATTATTAAATCTCCGTCATCACATGAGTTGAAAAAGCAAAAAATAAAAAATAAAAATACTCTGTTCATGCCTCAAATTTAAATGAATTTAAGGCTATTATCCTAGTGACTTGAGTTGATTTTGTGAAGAGTTTAAGTTTATTTCGATTATTTTTGGTTTTGTTTCTCAATCCAAAGCTTATTCATGCAAAAGATCTATTTTGATAATGCTGCTACAACCCCTGTCAGGGAAGAAGTAATTGCAAAAATGCAGGATGCCCTGGTCAACTCTTATGGTAATCCTTCTTCTATTCATGGATTTGGAAGAAGCGCCAAAACGGAAATTGAGCAAGCGCGCAAAACAATTGCCAAATATTTGAACGCCCAACCTTCTGAAATTATTTTTACATCCGGAGGTACCGAAGCAGATAACATGATTTTAAGAAGCGCTGTCAAGGACATGGGGGTTCAAACTATTATTACTTCAAAAATAGAGCATCATGCCGTATTACATACTGCAGAGGCCTTACAAAAGCAGTTCGGTATCCTTATTGAATTTGTTGACCTTGATAGTTTTGGTAATCCGGACATTCAGCATTTGGAAAAGTTATTATTGGCAGATGATTCAATAAAATTAGTTAGCCTAATGCATGTAAACAATGAAATTGGTAATATTTTGGATCTTCAGGAGATCGCGGTGATATGCAAAGCTAATGGTGCACTTTTCCATTCAGACACAGTACAATCTATAGGTCATTTCAAATGGGACGTACAAACCACACCGATTGATTTTATGGTAGCCTCAGCTCATAAATTTCATGGACCCAAAGGGGTTGGCTTTGCTTTTATAAGAAAAAACACCAATTTAGAACCTCTAATACTAGGCGGCTCACAAGAACGCGGTTACCGGGCAGGAACTGAACCAATTCACAATATTGTAGGGTTAAAAGAGGCTTTCGTTGCTGCCTATGATGATCTGGAAGAGGAAAGAAAATACATCACCGGCCTTAAAGAATATTTTATTAAAAAGATCAAAGTAGCTATACCTGAGGTTGAATTTAACGGATATTCGGGAAATTTGGAAAGGAGTACCTATACTTTGGTAAATGTTTGCCTGCCATTTAGTAAAGAGAAATCGCAAATGCTTTTATTTCATTTGGATCTTAAAGGGATTGCTTGTTCGGAGGGGAGTGCCTGCCAATCAGGCGCCAGTGGCGGTTCACATGTACTGGCAGAAATTTTGTCTGATGAAGAACTGCAAAAGCCTTCTGTCAGGTTTTCTTTTTCAAAATATAACACAAAAGAAGAAGTAGACTACGTAATTGGGGTTTTGAAAGAGTTTAGTCAGACTTAGGATTTTTATTCATTCTTATCCTCCCCTTGTCATATGGAAATTTGCGCACCAGTTTTTTCATCATTTTATCAATCATGTCAGCTGTATTTCTTCCGGATTTTTTATTGATTTCATTCTCGTATTTCCACAGTAATTTCCCTGTTTTTCCATCACTTATTTTGATGCCGATTCTACCGTGATTAGAATCACCTATGAAATAGTCCATAAAGCTAAACTCAACAGGAATTCCTTTAGAGAGCAGGATATTTAGTTCCAAATTCCCACTTACTATGGCATCTACCTCCAGAATTTCTGAAAGTTCTTTAATGGTATAAGTATCTATATTATTGTAAGTAATGTTTTTTTTAGCGAGTAAGGCATTAGTGTTTTTAATATTTTGAAAATCAACTGTGAATTTCTTCTTTTTCTTTCCCAGGCCAAAATAGGTCTCCAGGGCATCCTGTACCGCATAGCCTTCTTTTTCTTCTAATTTAGAAGATTCCTCCTTGGTAATTTTTTCTTCTAAGGTAAGATGCGTAAAAAACGGAATAATAGCCAGCACATGATGATCCTTACTAAGGGCATCAAATTTGCTGCTTTCGTATACATTTTTTTGGGCATTGATAAAAGTGCCGCAGGCAAGAAGGGTAATTAAAAGTAATTTTTTCATTCTAAATTAACTAAAAACGCATACTTAATTTCAGGTTGAACACACGGGATGTCATGTAATTGGGAACCGCAAACTCCAGTTTACTATCCACATCTCTTACCCATGTGTTGGTTATGGAATTTTGATTGTTAAATAAGTTGTAAATCTCAAAACCAAAGTTTAATTCTTCAAAGCTATATAACCAGTGACCTTTTGGGTATTGTTTATTTAATCCTACAAAAATATAGGAAATACCCAAATCTGCACGTTTATAATCTCTTAATCTATTCTGAAAATTATAAGGATCGGCATAACTTGGTGAACCTCCGGGTACTCCGGTGTTGTAAACAAGATTCAAATACATCCTTAAACTGGGTATTGTTGGGATGTAATCCTGCCACAATATGCCTAATTGAAACCTTTGATCTGTTGGCCTTGAAATATACCCTCTGTTATCAATATTTTCTTCGGTTTTAAGAAAACCAAGGCTTACCCAGGATTCTGTTCCCGGGACAAATGCACCATTCATTCTCATATCAAATCCATAAGCATAGGCCTTCGCATTATTAGCAGCGGCATAACGTATTCTGACATCATCAAGAGTGTAAGGATTTACATTAGTCAAATTCTTATAATACAATTCGCTTACTAGTTTAAAAGGCCGGTTCCAGAGCTCAAAGCTATATTCATTGCCAACTATAAAATGTACAGATTTTTGTGCTTTTACGTCTGGTTGAATAGTACCAGTGGGGTCTCTTAATTCACGATAAAATGGAGGTTGTTGATAGACCCCCGCGGCAATTCTAAATAACATATCGACCCTCCATGAGGGTTTGATTGCAAACTGTCCTCTTGGGCTGAAAATAATCTGAGAATTACTGGAAAACCCTTCCCCGCTAACCGTCCAATATTGGGTCCGGAATCCTAGGTTATAATAAATATTACTGCTGTTCCATAGTGCTCTTCGGCTATATTGAAGATATCCGGACAGACGATTATTTTTTACGAAATTCAAAGCGGAAACAGATGTGTACGGTACTATTGCTGCGTTAAAAGGATCTTGCGGTTGATTGTTTATAAACTCATCAGTTGGAGGTCTCACCGAATAGCCTAAAGAGTCCAAAAATTCAGATTCACGTATTTGATCTCTAAAGTCTTCATGAGTATATTTAATCCCCCATTCCCAGGACTCCTCGTTTTTACTCAGTTTGCCTTTATGTGCCACATTCAATATGAGCGCGTCAAGATCATTTCTTGCTCTGTTAAACTGAGTACCTAATCCCCTTGTGGAGGTTACATCACCAAGATTGTTACTGCCGAGATCTGTATCAATCTCACCTAATTCATATTGTGAAATAACATCGGAATATTCTTCTTCCGTTGTATGGTAAACAGAAGTTATAAAACTTAGTGAAACATTGTCATTTACGTAATAATCAGCTTTTAGTGCCCCTAGGCTGGTTTTATAGTTATTATCTTCTTCTCCTTGATAAAAAACAACAAGAGCCTTAGGATCGCTAATTGTTCCAAAATTGGTCTGTCTGGAAAAAGGCACATTTTTATAATCATTAACAGAAAGATTTCCTAAAAAGTTCAAGTTGAATTTTCTGGAGAAATGGTAAGTAAGATAGGTTTGTACATCTGCAAAGGCCGGTGTAAAATTCGTATTGGTCTGCTGGCTATTTACCAGAAGGCTATTGTCTCTGTAACGGACACCGGTTACACTAGTGAAATTTTTATTTTTGGATATAGTTTCAAGTGTAACTCCTCCTCCAAGAAAACTAGCTTCAATATTCAACCCGAACTCGGTTGGACTTTTATAGGTAATATCCAAGACAGAGGATAGTTTATCCCCATAATGAGCCTGAAAACCACCAGCTGAGAATTCCAGATTTTGGACCATATCACTATTTACGAAACTTAATCCTTCTTGCTGACCGGAACGCACTAGAAACGGCCGGTAGACCTCAATATCATTGATATAAACCAGGTTTTCGTCATAATTCCCGCCCCTCACAAAATACTGCGTACTTAGTTCATTATTGGAAGAAACTCCCGGAAGTAATTTCAGCACATTTTCTACACCTGCATTTGCTCCTGGAATTTTTCGTACAAGTTGTGCGGAAATGGTTGTTATACCTTCCGCGCTTTTTTCTCCGCTTGCCGTAACTTCAACACCATCTACCTGAATTACATCAGTTTTCATTACCGGGTTGAATTCAAAAGTCTCATTAGTAGTAAGGATTAAATTCTCCAGGATTACATTTTTATGGCCTAAATGAGTAAAAATAATTGTTATTTCCCTGTCAGGAATTACTTCTAGTAAATAAAATCCGGTTGAATCCGTATAGGTGCCATGACCCTTGGTAGTTATGTTTACATCGGATAATGGCTCATCATTAACTCCCAGAACTACCCCTGTTATTGATGCCTTTTGCCCGCTTACCAAAGTAATCGAACCCAATAGAGCAAGAAGGAATAAGAGTTTAGAACACTTCAAAAGTTTATTTTCTGTAAAAACTACTGGTAAAGGTATTTGAATTCCCTACGTTATCTGTAACGATTACTTTAAGCTCACATTGCGTTTGATTTAGAATTTTGTCATCAAAATTATAGGTAAGTGTTTTTGTTTTGGGTTCGTATTCCATTAATATCCATTCGCCATTTAATGTGGCAGAATAAGTGTCAATGCCACTTAGATCATCAGAAATCGTAAGACTGAGATAACGGTAGTTATTTAACCATTGCTTTTCCTTAAAGTTCTTAGAACGTATTTTTGGTTGAATTGTATCCTTCGCCAGGGTATAAGTACCAAGGCTTCTGGTTCTGGTAGTAAAGGTTGTCCCTCTTTTAAAAGTGGTCATATAATTAGCCTTCTTTTTTCTGTCGAGACGAGCTATGAACATTTTCTTTCGCTGCTGTGGAGGATATTTAGTTACATCAAAAGTAATTGTAAAGTTTTTGTGTGCCGGGATCCTATTGTTGTGAATCACAACTGTATCCTTACCTTTTTGGAGGTCCATATAAAAATTATTATAAAAGGTATTTGCCGGAAAATAGACTTTTGCTGCACTTAGGTCATAATTATTAGGTTGTTTAGATATAATAAAATAATCTGTCTTCAATTCATTCTTAATAGCAAGTGGCTGCTGTCTTTTTCCTTCAACAGGAATAACTAGTTTTACCAGATTATCATGCAGATCCTTTATTAGGATTTCCACTTTGTAGTAAAGTCCTTCTGCAACAGCAATTTTTCCTTCATTATATAGTTGATTATATATTTCAAGTCGATTTCCCGGTGCAATAAAGCAGCGTTGTATGCGCTGGTGATATTTCCCAAAATGGTCGTAATCTATCAGAGTATTGATATATCGGGTTTCTTTAAATGAGAACGATTCAAAATTAAAATCGGTGTAAATTTTTCCATTCACTAATTGTTGAATAGAATAGATTCCATTCTTATTGGCCGCGAGATCTTGCCTGTCATAGGTGTTTACACCAAAACCAATTGTTCCGGAGGCGTAGACTTTATCTGCCAGGTAAGATCCATCCTTTTGTTTGTTGAATTTAATTTGAATCTTCTTACTGCTTCTATTTACCTGCGCGTCTTTAGACAATGGATAAGCAAATAAACTAACAAGCGTTGGATTGGTGGCATCGCGCACCTCTAAACCATAAAGAAGTGGGTTAGTTGGTTTTTCAGAAATACTACTTCTTATTTCAAAATGCAAATGAGGCCCCGAAGACCCTCCTGTGTTTCCGCTATAGGCTATAAGCTGATCTTTTAAGACCTTAATGTCGCCATAATCGGGAAATATTTCAACTTCATATGACTTTTTCTCATATTGAACCCTTTTAATAAAGGATTCAATTTCCGGCGAAAATTTTTGAAGATGTCCATATACCGAGGTATAACCATTGGGATGGGCGATGTATATAACTTTCCCATATCCCCAAAGTCCTATTTTTATTCTTGTTACCGTACCATTACCTATCGCATACACGGGCAATCCCTGTCGCTGTTGGGTTTTAATGTCAATACCAGAATGAAAATGATTTGATCGTAATTCACCAAATGTACCTGCGAGTACTAACGGGATATCCAAAGGAGGCCTGAAAGTGTTTAGGGGGTACTTTTCCTGACCCAAACCAGTAAGAACGGTAAGAAGAAGTAGGCTTAATATAAGTATTCTCATAGCTGCTAAGTTGATGCGAATTTAATTAATACGAGTTAAACTTGGAAAAAAGGTCTGTTAACAACCATAATTTTCTTTAATATTTATTTCAATTTGTGGAATAGTCCTATTTCTTGGATTTAAAGTGTTACTTCAGGAATAATTGCAAAAACTATTGCGAAGTCGTTTGAGGTGTGTTAACTTTGTGTAAAACGTATTGTAATTTGCATATGAGCGAATTGGTTGAAATCGTTGATTCCTTAGAGAATAAAATTAGCAAGCTCCTACACAAAATAGAATTGCTAAATCAGTCTAAAATAAAATTGGAGCAGGAAATTGTTACTCTTAAAAATGAGGATGAGACAATAAGGAATACCATTTTGGAATGGGAAGAAAGATATAATTCTCTTAAGCTTGCAAATTCAATGCTGGGCAGTGATAATAATAAAACTGAAGCAAAGCTCAAAATAAATACATTAGTTAGAGAGTTGGATTATTGTATAGCTCAACTTGCTGAGTAGTGTTAATAAGAAATATGGGAGAGAAGCTGAAAATAAAGCTCTCTATCGCAGATAGGGTATATCCTTTGACCATTGACCCGAGTCAGGAAGAAGGACTAAGAAAGGCTGCAAAGAATATAGAACAGCTTGCCAAGAAATTTGAGCAAAATTATGCCGTTAGGGACAAACAAGATGTCTTGGCCATGTGTGCCTTGCAGTTTGCCTCCAAGATTGAACAAAGAGGCATAGATAATACAGAGGATACCAAAGAAGTTAAAGAACGCCTAAGGGCGTTGGATCAGCTGGTAAACTCTAAGCTTAGTATAAAATAAGTTCTTTAACATAATACAAAGTTACTGCCCACATTGGTATTTAATTTTTGACGAACTCAACACTAATTTGGATCAATTTGTTAGCCCTAAACCTGTTTATAGGAGTTTGTACAGAACTTCACCAATGTGGGTTTTTTATTTAAATTGGTTTTATGAATCATTTTGAGACCTGATCTCGATTTGTTTTTTACCCGTTGGGGATTAACAATAATAGTTTTAAAGTCAAATTACTTAGTGATTGCTCGCATTATTTTCAAGCGCTGCATTCATACTTTAACTAGGGGCAGGAAAGTATTAATTATTAAAATAGGTTATGGATATTACAACAATTGCAATAGCAGCTTTAGTTGGTTTGGTAATAGGATTAGTTGTAGCAAAAGTCTTAGAGAAGGGTAAGGCATCAAAGACCGTTGCTAATGCAAAAAAAGAAGCGAATTCTATCCTAAAAACAGCCAATATAGAAGGCGAGAATATTAAAAAAGATAAGATTTTTCAGGCTAAGGAGAAGTTTTTAGAATTAAAAGCAGAACACGAGAAAGTAATCATAAACAAAAACAAAAAGATTGCCGAATCTGAAAAACGAACAAGGGATAAAGAATCACAGATAAGCGGAGAATTGGCTAAGAACAGAAAGCTAAATGAACAACTTGAAATTAGACTTAAAGATCTCGAGCACAAATCTGAACTTTACGATAAAAAGCAATCTGAACTTGAAAAACTTCATAAAAGACAGGTTCAACAGTTAGAGGTCATTTCCGGCTTATCGGCAGAAGATGCAAAAAGCCAGCTCCTTGAATCTTTAAAGGAAACAGCCAAAACAGATGCAATGGCTTATTTGCAGACCACAATGGAGGATGCTAAGCTTACAGCGCAGCAGGAAGCCAAGAAAATCGTCATAAACACAATTCAGCGCATTGGTACTGAAGAAGCTGTTGAAAACTGTGTATCTGTATTCAACCTTGAATCTGATGATGTTAAAGGTCGTATTATTGGAAGGGAAGGACGAAATATCAGGGCACTTGAAGCTGCAACAGGAGTAGAAATAATTGTTGATGATACCCCGGAGGCTATTATACTATCTTGCTTTGATTCTGTTAGAAGAGAAGTAGCCCGATTGTCTTTACATAAACTTGTTACGGATGGCAGAATTCATCCGGCCAGGATTGAGGAGATTGTGCGAAAAACTGAAAAGCAAATAGAACAAGAAATTGTTGAGGTTGGAAAACGCACTGTTATTGATTTGGGCATTCATGGATTGCATCCGGAATTGATTAAAGCCGTAGGTAGGATGAAATATAGATCTTCATACGGACAGAACTTATTACAACACTCAAGAGAAGTAGCAAAACTTTGTGGGGTAATGTCGGCAGAATTAGGGTTGAATCCAAAAATAGCCAAGCGAGCAGGTTTATTACATGATATAGGTAAAGTGCCAAATACCGAGGTAGAAGTGGAAACACCTCATGCAATTTTAGGGATGCAATGGGCCGAGAAATTTGGGGAAAAACCGGATGTCTGCAACGCCATTGGAGCCCACCATGATGAAATAGAAATGAAAACCTTAATATCACCAATCGTACAAGTATGTGATGCTATTAGTGGTGCCCGTCCCGGAGCAAGAAGACAGGTGCTGGATTCCTATATTCAAAGACTAAAAGACCTTGAAGATATCGCCTTTGCTTTTGGAGGTGTACAAAAAGCTTATGCCATTCAGGCCGGAAGGGAATTGAGGGTTATTGTTGAAAGTGAAAAAGTAAGTGATGAGAAAGCTGCACAGCTTTCATTTGAAATCTCTCAGAAAGTTCAGACCGATATGACCTACCCTGGCCAGGTAAAAGTTACAGTAATACGTGAAACACGTTCGGTCAATGTGGCCAAATAAAGAGCCATCTATACAAATTTAAAAACGAGCTTTAAGCTCGTTTTTTTTCATATATACTGGGTTGTCTTAACAAAGGACATTCAAATATAACGGCAATCGTTTTAATCAACTACAAATTTAAAACCGGCGGTAATAATTCCTGCGCTTAAACCTGTATTCCTTTTGTAATAATTATATTTTAAATCAATACTCTTCAAACCTAATTTCAATTTATGTTGTTTCATAATTATGTTGGTATAACTAATACCGAAACCATATTGATTTGCATTGTAATCAGACAAATCATAATCTGAAGTGTAGAATTGCGAGCTTGAAAGATGTTCATTATATGGCGCAAAATAATCTGCGGCCTTTTGGTTGTAAAAGCGATATGAAGGATATAAAGTGAATTTTTCCGCAATTTTTACGGGAACTTCAATACTTAGTGTATTTGAATTTATGCCCCAATCATCAAAATAATATCTATAATATGATCGTACAACCAGATATTCATTGATAAAAAAGTTAAGTCGGCCCCCCAGTGCTACTTTAAACCTGGAATACGGCAAGCGTTCAATATCATCCGCGAGATGAAAATTATCAATAAAAGAATCTGCAACATCACTAAAGTAAACCCGCTGAAAAGGTGTGGAAAGCAAGCCTTGCTGCAATACTAAATCGGCTAAAAAAGTTCCTTGTATGTTTTTGGAAAGGATTTGCGACAAACCAACGCCAAAAGAATAGGAATTTCTATTCTCATCCGTTAAAACAGTAAAAGACGGATTGTAATCAGGATTTCCTGTAATGGTATTTTCTATAAATAAAAAATCATTCAATCCCCTGCCACCCGGGGCAAAGGGTCGAAGTTCATAGGGGTAGATGAGCGTCCATTTATCTAGAAATACATTACCCCTAAACCCAAGTTCGGTATTTTTCTCATTGAATAATCTTGTATAGCTACCCCCAAAACCCAGAGAGGTGTAATCGTATTCTGTGGAATATGAAAGATTTGCGGTCCATATGGAATTCCTATCCTCTGAACTATGGCTGTAATTTCCTGAAATATTATACCAGGTATCATCCCTGGAGGCGCCCGAGGCAGCTATAAAAGGATCTGCAAAACCTTTGTCAAACGGGTTTATGTTACTAGATGAGGCAGAGGTGTATGCCGAAATACCGGCATCCACTGTTAGTACGTCATCATCACTTAAAGGAATTGCAATTACCAATGTTCCGGTAATATCTGTTAACTCTTCAGTGCCAAGTCCACCTGTTACAGCCGCATTTTGGCCATCCTGACTATAGTAACTAGCTAAAATGTCTATTTCAGCGGTTTCCAAAACCCTCTTTTTATAATCTCCGTCACTTTGGCCCGGATTCTGAGCATGGCAAATACCAAAGACCATGAAGAGACCAATAAAAAGTATGAGTTTATGAAATGACATAGTTTTTCTAAAAAAAGGGGAGTTTAATTCTGCTCATCGTCAGATTAATTGCATCCACAACCGCCACCAGTTTTACCTCCATTTGCACCAACTGCAGCTTCCCGATAAGAATGAAATATGGTTATGTTTCTGTCTGATAACTTTTCCGATAGTACCATATCAGGATCATTGATATTTACTTTTTCGTATCCCTTTACTGCAACACAACTATTTAAAGCTAAAGGGATACATGCTACTAAAACAATTTTTTTAATCATATCCTGTCTATTTCTATATTATCGGAAGTAAATACTTTCCCACTTTCGTCAATAATTATGCACTCTACCTGAGGTAACTGATTAATTCGGTTTAATCCTGTTTCTTTACCCATTACAAATACAGATGTTGCAAGCGCATCTGCCAATTCTGCTTTTGGAGCAAATACAGTTACGCTCAAAATACCGGTAGCGGGATAACCTGTTCTAGGGTCAATAATATGCGCGTATCGAATACCGTTAAATCGCACAAATTTCTCATAATTGCCGGAAGTAACTACAGCACCATTCGAAATTGGCAAAACGGCAGCCGCTTTGGTTTTATTTAGTGGATTCGTAATAGCCACGGTCCATTCATTACCATTAGGCTGTCTGCCCCATGTATTCATGTCTCCCGATGCATTAATAATACCTGCCTTAACGTTGTTTTTAACCAATAAGGCTTTTGCCTTATCTGCCGCATATCCCTTCCCTATGGCTCCGAATCCAATTTTCATTCCTTTTTCTTTAAGGAAAACCGTTTTATTCCCGGAATCCAGAATTATTTTTTGGAATCCCACCTTATCAACGGATGACTTTATTTCTTCGTTTGAAGGCATTTTTTTCATACTACCATCAAATCTCCAGATTTTGTCCATAGACGCATAACTTATATCAAATGCGCCATCAGTTAATCCTGAAAGACCTATAGCCCTTTCAATTAAGTTGTATAATTCTGCACTTACTTTAACCGCCTTAATTCCGGCATTCAAGTTGATTTCAGATGTCTCGGAATTAGGGTCCCAGGAAGAAATGAGCTTTTCAATTCTTGAAATCTCTTTTACTGCAAGGTCTATTACGCTATTGGCTTCAGTTGAATCCTTTACGACCACAGTAATTTGAAAACCACTGCCCATTAATTTTAGGTTTCTATGAAAGGATTGCTGTGCCATTAAAGGAACAGTACTTAAAAGTAGAATGAAAATGATGCTAATTTGTTTTGCCATTTACCCGGAAAAAGATTCTAAAAGACTGATATATTCTTTAACGGTTATTTTCTTATAACCAGTTTGTCCCAAAACCTTCCCATCTTTATCAAGGACAACAACTAATGGAAAGTATCCATTTTTATTATAAGTTTCCGCTAGCTGTTCATTTTTTTCCTGCTGTTCGGCCGTGAGCATATTTTGTTTTTTACGCGGAAAATCTGCCAATACCATAACAAAATGGTCTGAAGAATAATTTTTGAATTCTTCAGAGCTCCAAATCTGTTGATCAAGTTTTATGCAAGGTGCACACCAATCTGAGCCTTGAAAAACTAAAATTATCGGTTTATTTCCAGCTTTAGCCATTTCTTTGGCATAGTTGAAATCTGTCTGCCATTCCTGAGCCCAAATTGTCGCCGAACCAATAAATAGTATCAGAAAGAAGGTTCTTATTTTCATATGATAGATTAACGCTTTTTTTTAAGATTTCGTATCCTGTTTTTGATAGGGACCACCTACTTTTATTAGGATTTTAAGATAATCGCGATTCATGTGGTTAGTTACATAATTACACAGGGTGGCTGGGTATAGATACTGCCAAATTTAAAGTATCTCTTTGAAGCTTTTCAAAAGATCATCGCTGGCTATTACAGTAGCGAATTCATTATGTAAACTGGCTAATTCAACTTCATGAATCATTTCTGCTTTGTATTTTGTTCCATCGGCACCTACTTTATCAAAAGTAGCCGTTGCGTCAGCAACTAAAAATGTATCATATCCCAAATTCCCTGCCATTCTTGTACTACTCGACACACAGTGATCTGTAGTAAGTCCAACTATCACAATTTTTTTTATTGCAAGTTCGTCTAATTGTTGTTTTAAATTTGTACCAATAAAAGCACTGTTCACCTCTTTCTCTATAATTGTTTCGCTCGCCAATGGCTCTACAATAACCTTGAATTCGTTCCCTGGCTGGCCCTTAGCAAGCGGGGAATTCGGATTGGTTGAGTTATGTTTAATATGAAATATGGGAAGCTTATGATTTCTCCAGAATTCGAGGATTCTTCTTGCATTTGATTCAGCTTGAAGATTATTTCTATGGCCTCCGTAGTAGTCAATATCATCTAACCCTTTCTGAATATCGATAAGAAGTAATGCCGGTTTACTATCAGAATTCATATTATTCAATTTTATAGAGAATTGGATTAAAGGCTTTAGAGGCAACTATTACTTTATCACCAATGCCCAGGGATTGTACCTCAGATTTATCGGCAACTACTTTAACCACATTGTTTTGAATAAGAACCGAAACAATAACGACAACATCCTGGGGTTCTATCTTCAAAACTTCCCCGACAAATTTAAATTTACCGCTGACTTTTTTGTTGGAAAAGATATCATTTGGAATACCTTTTCTGGCAATTTTTCCCTGTTCAAGTACAAAAACCCGATCAGAAAGTTTGATAATCTCGCCTATATCATGACTTACCAATAAAGTAGTC
Source organism: uncultured Eudoraea sp. (assembly GCF_947260015.1). Lineage (GTDB taxonomy): Bacteria > Bacteroidota > Bacteroidia > Flavobacteriales > Flavobacteriaceae > Eudoraea. Next base: position 40,998 of record NZ_CAMYOM010000026.1, read on the forward strand.
AGACCATATTCATTATGAATTCTTGTAATGTAATCCTGGAGTTTCAATCGAATTTTATAGTCCAGGGCGGCAAGTGGCTCGTCCAATAAAAGAATATTTGGTTTGCGAACCAGAGCTCTGGCCAGGGCAACCCTTTGTTGCTGACCCCCTGAAAGTGTTTGTGGTTTTCTAAGTTGCAGATCACCAAGTTCCATCATTTCTATAAGATCTGTGATCACTTTTTTATGCTGTCCTTTTTTAGATGCGAACTCCAGATTTTGTAGTACCGTCATATTTGGAAATAAGGCATAATCCTGAAAAACATATCCTATATTCCTATTTTGGGGAGACAAATAACTCCTATTTTTGGTGTCTACCCAATTGTCATTTTCTACAGTTATAATACCCTTATCTGGCTTTAATAAGCCGGCAAGGATTCTTAAAGTAGAGGTTTTTCCGGCACCGGATTCACCATAAAGAGTAACCAATTCCCCTTTTTTAATTTCACATTTTATGCGAAGGTTCATTTGTCCGTCAGAGGCACTTAAAGTTTTATGAATATCAATTTTAATCATTTCCAAAAGCGCTTTAGATACCCACCGTTTATTAAATAAACCATAAGCAGGATACAAAATGTAATGATAAACAATACTGTAGCATAGAAATTAGCGGCACCATAATTCATCGCTTCAACTTCCTCATATATTGCTATTGACGCAACTTTGGTCTTTCCGGGAATACTACCGCCTATCATCAGTACAACTCCAAATTCACCTACGGTATGTGCAAAAGCAAGCACAATGCCGGTTAATAAGGAAGCTTTGCAATTGGGTAGCAGTACCTTGAATAAAGTGGTCCATTTTGATTTTCCCATCACCTGGGAAGCTTCCGTGAGTGAATGAGGTAGAATGCTAAGACCCGATTGTATGGGATGAACCATAAAAGGCAGGCTATAGATTATGGAGGCAAGGACAAGTCCACCAAATGAGAACACCAGTTTAAGGCCCAGCCATTCATCTATCCAATTCCCAAATGCGTTTCCCGGACTGAAGGCTACGAGGAAATAAAATCCCAGTACAGTTGGAGGCAAAACCAAAGGCATGCTAATAAGAGTTTCGATAAAGGGTTTGGATCTGGATTTTGTATTTACTAACCAGTATGCCAATGGTATGGAAATAGCTAATAAAATTACCGTAGTAACAACAGCAAGTTTTAAGGTAATAAAAAGTGGATCCCAATTCATCATTCAGAGAGCATAATTTCATTAGTTTTAACCATAGCACATACGGTTAATTCTTCTTCTAAACTAAGCTGATCCAAGGCATTGGTAGTAATAATGGAACTTATGTCACCCGCCGGGGTATTGATCATGATATTGCTTAATAATAAACCACGTTCAATAGTTCTTATTACCCCTCTAACTTGATTTTGAAGGCTTATTAAATGCTTTATGTCCCTGCCGATAATAACTTCTGTTTCCTTAAATAAAACCTTAACCAAATGACCTGGAGTTAAATAGGAAGCCGTTTCCGGAGTTTCTATGACGATGGCCTTAAATAGTATTTGATCAGAAAGCGCTACAGTTACAAGCGACAAATTACCGTTTACCTGCACTTCTTTGATATGACCCTCTAAACTATTCATCTACCGAATATCCGAAATCTTTTAATATAATCTTCGCCTCTTTGGAGAAAAGAAATTTATAAAATTTATACGCCTGCGAATTATTTCTATTGGGTTGATTTATTACGACTACACCCTGTGAAATTGGAGTATAGCTTGAATCATTTATAAAAACCCAATACCCCTCACCCTTCATTTCAGGTGAAAGTACCACTGATTGGGCCGTAAATCCTATTTCAGCCGATTTCGAATATATAAATTGATTGGTTTGGGCAACACTTTCACCATATACCAATTTATTCTCAAGACCATATAAAAGCCCATTTTTTTCCAGTACTTCAAGAGCTGCCTGTCCATAGGGTGCTGTTTTAGGATTTGCGAGTGCTATATGTTTAATGTCAGAATCATTTAAGTTTTCTATAGATATCGGCAGTCCGTCAACCATTGTCCAGAGCACTAATTTTCCATAGGCATAGATCTCAGGGGCTGCTGTGGTTAGGCCTTTCTTATAAAGATCCGAAGGGTATTTCATATCAGCCGAGACAAAAATATCAAAGGGTGCGCCTTCAATAATTTGAGCGGTATGCTTACCAGAAGAACCTATGATCAATTCACAGCTTATACCAGTCTTTTCAGTAAATTTTTCTATAATTGACTCCAATGCGTATTGGGTATTAGCCGCAGCCGCAATCGTAATTTTAGAAGGTTCATTTACCCCGGTACAGGCATAAACAAGAGCTATTAAAGCAATTCCTATTAGGTTAAAAACTATTTTTTTTTCAATCTGTAATTTGTTATATAGAAGGACTTTAAAATTCCAATTCGGCATAGGCAACTTCTTTTGTAATTTCTCTTATATTACCCGGATAATCTTTCCCCCTTAACCGGCTTACTGTGTGAGCTTTTAGTTCATCTTCCGGATATGATTGTATCAATTCCTGAATAGTTCTTTTATCCAAATCGTCCTCGATATGCTCCAGCCATTTATCTGCCAGTTCATCTGGCAAAATTAAAGGCATTCGGGGTCCAGCTGCCTTTGGATTATTATGGATCCTGGACATCATAGCATTGCCTACCGTTGTCACTATAGAAAAGGTATTGATCAATTCCCCAGTTTCTGTATCTACCCATTCACTCCAGAGTCCGGCCAGCGGCAAAGGTTCATTATCCTTCCTGCTCACATAAAATGGATAGGTTTTGCCGGCATAATGATGATGTTCATAAAAGCCGTCTACATAAATAATACATCTTTTATTTTTGGCTGAATTTCGGAAGGAGGGCTTCTCAAAAATGGTTTCTCCTCTTGCGTTAAGAGTATTGTTCCACAGTTTTTTTAATTGTGACTTATCTTTTACCCAAAACGGAACAAGACCCCAGGTTGCAAGAGTTGGTTCATATGGAGAACGATCCGAATAAATAAATAATTTTGGGTGATTAAAACCCGATACATGATAAAGCGGCAGGTCCGATAAGGGCGCCAGTTTTTCAATGATCTCCTCAATGGCCTTCTCGTTTCCGTAATGTCTGGCCCTTTTTAACTGGGCTTCCAGACTTGCCTTGATATCGTAACACATATCTCAATTTTTAGATCATGAGGAAGAATTAAATTTAAGAAATTTTGTTCAATAATTGATTGTTGAAAAAATTAGGTTAACTACTGAATTAGTCAAAACCAGTAAAGACAAGATAAAGGTTTGATTTACAACTTTATAAAGGCATCCAAACCAGTAGTGCCGACTGAATGATAAAAAATAAAATAAATGGAATTACGAAGAACCCCATAATATCTCTTGCCTGCAATTTGGTTCCGGCTGCCATTACAGGAAAAATTATAAGTAAATAGAAAGGTTGAAGGGCATTACTCAGGCTTTCTCCATAAGCTATGGCCATTGATGCTCTGGCAATCATGGACGTAACTTCAGATTCACTCAACCCTGCACCCAGTTCCTTTACTACATTAATAATGCTCGGACCTATTACAGCAAATTCTCCACCTGCGGATGGGATGGCAAAATTCACCAAACCACCGGAAACATAGGCTAAAAAAGGATAGTTGGTCATGGTGGCAATTGATGATTGAATTTCTCCAATTTTATCACCCAAACCCGTTGAAAACATAATTCCCATAATACCGGCATAAAATGGAAATTGGAAAAGAATTCCAGAAATATTGCTACTCGAACGTTTCATGGATATGCTATAACGAAGCGGGGTCTTATGCAGAAATAGGCCAATCATCAAAAACATAAATATGATGATATTAAAATTCAGATCAAACCCATTTGTGTAGAAGTAGTGGCCAATATAAATGAAACCAAAAAGTGCAATGGTCATTTGTAAATAGGCGCTATTATTCAAAATGTCGGAGAGGGCCCTAAAAGGAAGCTGATATGATTCTGCTTCTGCTTTTACTGAAGTTTCTTTTTCTGAATTATCCAGGATCAAAAGATCAGATAATTCTTTTTGCTTGTTGTTTTTTGGAATCAAAATGAGGAATAACAACGGACCTACCACAATAAAAAGCACAATCATGGCCAGATTGACCGCAGAACCTAGAGTATAGGAAGTTGGAATCAATTCTGAAAGAATTCCAGCTTCTATTAAAAAATTATTCTC
>NZ_CAMYOM010000026.1:45293-49571 GCF_947260015.1 uncultured Eudoraea sp.
ATTAAGAAGGGATAGTTTAATCCTTTAACTCTTTTCGCCAGTTCTCTGGCTAAAATGGCAACAATTACAATCATTCCAAAACTGATCAGGGAAAACAATGCGCTGAAAATCAACACAAATAAATAGACCTGCCCCGGAGTTTTTATAAAACCAGCTATCCAATTAATCCCCTTTTCAACGGGAGCTGATTGGGCTATGCTGTAGGCTGTTATTATAACAAGAATAATCTGCATTCCAAAGGCTAATAAGGTCCAAAAACCATTATACCAGCCACCAATAATGTTCATAAATGAAGCATCGGTCCAGATAAGGGCCATAAATCCAGTGAACAAAGTGAGAAGTAATGCAAAAACATAGGCACTGGGCATATATCTTATAAAAAGATCCGTGAAAATTTTTCCTAGTGCTGAAATCATATTACTTTCCAATCAGTAGTGTTTGGTTATTATTTACTGATAGATTTACTAAATATAGCAGTTAAATGTTGAAGAATAAATCTGAGTCAAAATAATTTATTTGCGCCACTAGTTTGTTTCTGGAAGCTTATTGATCCAATTCTCCAAAGTGGTTAAGTATTTGGGATGTAACTTGGACCAATAGGGAAAATCACTTTGCCCAACATTATACATGGAATGTGAGGCCCCATTTAATAAAATTATCTTATATTTTTTGTTTTGAGCCTGATCAAGTGCATCTGAAATTACTTCATAACTACTCACAGGTATAATTTCATCCAAACTACCCTGAACAACTAATACAGGCTGTTTTATTTTTTCAAAATAGGGAATGGGCGTAAAGTTTAGTTTCTTATCTATTTCGATCTCATCAAGGTTGGGAATCCATACTTTATCAAACCACTCTTGAGATTTAGCAATGTTGATCTCTTTCTGAAGGGTTTCTTTGGAAATTTGACCCGCAATAGTTTCAAAAACCTTTCGCTCAAATTTGGATGCCTCAACCATATTATCACCCAGTATTTCTTTATTTCTGTTTTTCCAGTAGTTAAGATCACTTTCCAATAAGGAAGAACCCGGACAACTTACGGCAATGCCATATTTGAGGTCTTTTAATTCATTCAAAATATATGGGATCTTGCTAGCTCCCTGGCTGCTGCCTTTAATACCAATGTGGTTAATAGGAATGTTTGTCTTTTGAGAAAACCATTTAATAGCATTAATATCATCTGACGCAAGTTCTTCTATACTGGCCTTTGTCCATTCGCCTTCAGAAATACCTGTCCCCCGTTTGTCATAAATAAAGGTGGTATAACCTCGTTTTGCAAAAAGCTGAGCTTCTGCTCTTGAAGCACTCCTATCGGAATTGCCGGAGGAAGTGACAATAACCAGGGCTTTTTTGGTGTCTTTTGGTGGATAGTAAATAGTGCCCTTCAATAGCAGGTCATTGGTTTTAAAACTTATGTCCTCAGCAGTTGGGATCTCCTTGCTACTTGCTAAAGATTTAAAGAGCGTATATGGAATTTTCATTGTGTCCACAGTTAGTGTACCCCGGAGTTCAGCGTTATTTGCCCATTTATTTTTAAATGAATAGGTGTAAAAATCGCTTTGTAATTTAAAATTAATTGAATCGTCTTTTACTTCAAGCTCTCTAAATGGAATTCTGTTGGCGTTTTGTTCAAGGCTTGTAAAATAGACCTTCCAGTGTGTGGAATCTTGTTCCAGTTCAAAAACAATGGAATCTTCAAAACTCCCTTTTTTAAAAAGACCGCTATAATAACCACTGCGATCAGATGTTTCTGGCTTCGATTTATTGATACAGGATATTATCGAAAGGGTCAGAATCAAATAGAGGGATTTTCTCATGACTTATGAATAGTTAACTTTTAAAAATTTAATTCTTCCTTCTAGCTTCTATGCTATACACCATTGGAAGTTTGCTCCCAAGGTGTTTAATTCTATACTTACCGGGTTCAGGTTCAATCGTAAATTTAAAACAGTTGTAAGGAGAATAATTATATTCCTCAAGAGATGTCACTTCAAGTCCATTATTTAAAAGACTTGTGATCACTTCGCCTATACTATGATTCCACATAACGTATTTCAGCGTGAGATTAGCATCCCTGTTTGCATATGTTCCTGTTTCAGTTTCCACTATTGGGCCGGAATTAAAATAGTTGTATTCTACCTTACTAAATTCATTATCAAACATCCAGACCACGGGATGAAATTCTACGAAAATAAGTCTGCCGCCAGGTTTTAAAAAACCAGAGACAATTTGCCCCCATTTGTCAATATCAGGCAACCAGCCTATAGTTCCATAAGTAGTGTAAACAATATCAAATTCTTCATTTAAATGATTAGGAAGATCATAAAGATCACAGCAAATAAAGTTAGCTTCTATTTTTGTTTTCACAGCTAACTCTCTGGCATTGTCGATTGCTTTGTCTGAAAGATCAACCCCGGTGACCCTGGCACCAAGCCTTCCTAATGAGATCGTATCCTGTCCGAAATGACATTGCAAATGCAAAATACTCTGGCCCTTTATATCCCCAAGGAGATTCAATTCTATATTTTTAAGTGATGTCTCGCCATCGAGGAATCCTTTCATATTATAGAAATCAGATTCTATATGAGTGTCGGTCTTACTGTTCCAGGAGGTCTTATTTATTTTGATATAATCAGATTTCGAATCCATGTCCAATTAGGCGTGTTTTATTAGTTTTTGAAGGTATTGATCTTTAGTTATTTTGTAATACAAGGAGTTTTCAATACCCTTGCAGCTATCATTTTTCCAGTAAACCATTGAAAGTTTTTCCAATATTTTTATAGAGGCTTTATTTTGTCTGGCAACCCTGCCAATAATCTCTTTTAAATTGAGTTTCAAAAATCCATGTTCAAGGCAGGCCGCGGCAGCTTCTGTAGCATAACCTTTATTCCATTCTCTCTTAAAAAAACGAAATCCGAGATCGACTAAATTTTGCTCATTCAATTTTAGTCCGCACCATCCTATAAAGGAGTCGGATACTTTGGTAATAACAGCCCATCTGCCAAAGCCATTTTTTTTATAATCCTTGTAATTAAGAAGAAATTCCCTCGCCTTTTCAACAGTGGCAAAAGGAGGATCACCAGTATACTTTATAACCTCAGGATCTGAATTTAGTTCCCAAATATTTTCAGCATCATTTAGAACAAACTCCCGGAGAACTAATCTGGGCGTTTCTATTATGGGTTTTACTGTTAGATTCATTCCTTTAACAATTTTATCACCAGCCCAATTTGCCCTAAATGGTAGATGTCGTGGTGTAACATACCTTCAAGCACAAAAGAATAAGGATAATTACCTCCAAATTCGGGGTCATAATAGGTTTCATCTAAAAATGTATCATCCTTATCTCGTAATAGTTCCAATAATTCCAGGAGCGTTTTATTATCTTCTTCCTGGGTCTTCTCCCAACCAATAGTCTTTAACTCGTCATTTGATCTCCAATTATCTGGATGGGTATCTTTAAGTTCCCCTCTGCCGGTCTTTAATTTTAAGATGGTATCCTTTCGCCAGGAAATGATATGTGCAATTATTTCGGCGATACTGTGCACAGCAGGCAGAGGACGTATAAACATCTCATTTCCTTTTAATTGAGATAACTTTTTAGCATAGGATTGTCCCGCCCATATTGGACCATTATGAACTTCACTCAATTGCCTTATTATCGAATTAATTTGTTTATTCATAACCAAAAAGAAAATACTTACTTATTAATGAGACGGATTATCTATAGAAATGTTTCGATTACAGTGAAATTATGCTATGATATCCAAAGGTTTCGTTTCCTTCCAATTACCTCGTGTAAAATCCGGAAATGCCTGTGGATCACCATTGTTGGCAACGGAGATCTCACTTAAAGGAGAAACGGCACTCCAGAAACAACCTTCATATACATTTTGGTCCAGGGGCAGGCCGTTTCGAAGGCATTCAATTATGCGATATACCATCATCCCATCCATGCCTCCATGACCACTCTCACTGGTGGTAGATGACAAGCGCTTGTACAACGGATGATCATATTTATCATAAATAGCCGCCAGTTGTTCCCCTTGTGCCCATTGATGATGGCTATCTGTAATGCCGTCTATACCACCTTCCAAAGCGACACGTGTAGGAAAACCGGCCAAAATACCTTTGGTACCCTGTATTAAATTGAGTCTGGTATAAGGTCGTGGACTGGTTTCATCCCATTGTACCATAATTGTTCGTCCGAGACTTGTCTTTATTATCGAGGTATTCATATCACCTCCTTTGAAATCTAATTGATTCCATTTATGG
>NZ_CAMYOM010000027.1 GCF_947260015.1 uncultured Eudoraea sp.
TAGCATTCCCTATGAAAGGGAAAACAATAATGTCTTTGCCAAGAACAAACATTGGGATGACACTAAGCCAACACTTTTATTGAACTCACACCATGATACCGTGAGGCCTAATAAAGCCTATACTCGGGACCCATTTGATCCACAAATTGAGAATGGGAAATTGTATGGATTAGGAAGCAATGATGCCGGCGGGGCCTTAGTCTCGTTAATTGCAACATTTACCTATTTCTACGATTCAGCAAATTTGAAACATAACCTGTTAATGGTAGCTTCCGCTGAAGAAGAAAGTACGGGTGGTAAAGGTTTAAATAGCCTTTTAGCCATACTTCCAAAAATTGATGTTGCAATAGTAGGGGAACCAACACTTATGAATCTGGCCATCGCCGAAAAGGGGCTGGTAGTTTTCGATGCTGTTATAAAAGGTACTCCTTCTCATGCTGCACATCCAAATAACAACAATGCCATTTATAATTCTATCGAAGTGTTGGAATGGTTTAAGAACTATACATTTCCAAAAACATCAGACGTCCTTGGTGAAGTTAAATTAACAGTTACCCAAATTAATGCCGGTAGCCAGCATAATGTGGTCCCCGCTAAAGTTCATCTGGTAATTGATGTACGTGTTAATGATAAATACAACAATAAGGAAATAGCAGAAATGTTATCAAGGGAAGCTCCTTGTGAGCTAAAGCCCAGATCATTAAGATTGAACTCATCTTCCATAAACAAAGATCATCCTTTGGTAGGTTCCGGGATTGCATTAGGAAGAAGCACTTATGGCTCTCCTACCCTTTCAGACCAGGCGGCCCTTAGCTGCCCTTCATTAAAATTAGGGCCCGGTGATAGTACACGTTCACATACTGCCGATGAGTTTATTTATATTAAGGAAATTGAAGAAGGAATTAATCTATACATTAAAATTCTCGATGGGTTTTTGATAAACTAATTATATTTAAACAGCCTTAGTTAGGAGAAACCACTAAAAATAAGAGCAATGAAACTTTGGGACAAAGGATACAGCACAGATAAAAAAATTGATCATTTTACAGTGGGCAATGACAGGGAATTAGATTTGGTACTGGCTAAGTATGATATAATAGCCTCCATGGCCCATGCGAAAATGTTGGGTAAAATTGGGTTATTGACAAGTGAGGAAACACATATACTGGTCCGGGAACTGGAAAATATGGCCCTGAGTATTAAAGAAGGAAAGTTTATCATTGAAGATACTTTTGAGGATGTTCATTCTAAAATAGAATTTATTCTAACCGAAAAACTTGGCGATACGGGAAAAAAAATTCACACAGCCCGTTCCAGGAATGACCAGGTTTTGGTAGCCATGCAATTATATCTAAAGGAAGAATTATCTGAAATAAAACAACAGACCAAAGAACTGTTTAATTTGCTAATTGAACTAGCTGAAAAATATAAAGAAATTTTATTGCCCGGATATACCCATTTCCAAATTGCCATGCCTTCTTCATTTGGATTGTGGTTTTCAGCCTATGCGGAAAGTCTTATTGATGATCTTTACTTTATAGATTCAGCATACAAAATCGCAGATCAAAACCCACTTGGAAGCGCGGCTGGTTACGGAAGTTCCTTTCCTATCGATCGTTCTTATACGACTGAAGAAATGGGGTTTTCCGATTTGAAATATAATGTTGTAGCCGCACAAATGGGACGAGGAAAAGTGGAGAAAGCTACTGCATTTGGTATCTCAGGAATTGCCGGTACTCTGTCTAAGTTGTCAATGGATATTTGTCTTTATATGAGTCAGAATTTCAACTTTATATCTTTTCCGGATGCGCTAACAACAGGAAGTAGTATTATGCCTCATAAAAAAAATCCTGATGTCTTTGAGCTTATCAGGGCAAAATGCAACAGCTTGCAGGCCATCCCTAACCAGATTACTCTTATCACGACTAATTTACCCAGTGGCTATCACAGGGACCTTCAAATGGTAAAGGCACTAATAATTCCGGCTATCCAGGAAATAAAGTCCTGTTTGGAAATGATGACTTTTAGTTTAAAAGATATTAAGGTGAATTTCACTATTCTGGATGATCCTAAGTACGATTATCTATTTAGTGTAGATACATTAAATAAACTCGTTCTAAGTGGAATACCCTTCCGTAATGCCTATAAGCAAATAGGTGCTGAAATTGAAGCAGGGTCATTTAAACCTGAAAAGCAAATAAAACACACGCACGAAGGGAGCCTGGGTAATTTGTGCCTGGATAAGATAAAGGCCAAAATGAAGACATAAATTTCATGTTAGTTATTAAATTAATCAAGTTCTGATTTAGACTTAAACATTAATTATTTTATCTTTAATGAATAAGCTTTTGCAAATATCCCATTTATCATGTTTTGTCTTGTTTATAGATCCGTTGCCTCATCAACTTTTAAGCAAGTTGATGTGAAAGAGATGCTTGAAAAGGCAAGAGAAAATAATTCTCGTGATAATATAACAGGTTGTTTATTGTATTATGAAGGAGAATTTATTCAATATCTTGAAGGTAATCAAGTAAAGGTTCTTACCCTTTTTGATAAGATCAATGCAGACAAACGACATAAGGATGTTACTTTATTGGCTTATGATGTTACAGATTCCCGGGAATTTAAGGATTGGGAAATGGCCTATGCCGATTTCTTTGGGGACAATGATCAGATGAACTATTTCAAGCTATTAATAAATTCCTATAATGAAAACCCGGATTCAACCACGAACCAGAACCCCTCTTTTAACGCTTTCTGGATTGCAGTTAGGGAAAATCTTGATAAAACATTAAAGTCGCAACCCTAATTTATTGATTCATCCCTAAATTAATTACTTCCTGCTTGGTTAAATGTCTCCAATGTCCCCGGGGAAGGTCCTTTTTAGTTAGTCCCGCAAAAATTACACGGTCCAGTTTTTTTACGTCATATCCGAGATGTTCAAAAATACGCCGAACTATCCTGTTTCTGCCACTGTGTATTTCTATTCCTACTTCGCGTTTGGGAGAATTGTCTATATAACTTGCTACATCAACTTTGATCGGACCGTCATCTAAAGTAATTCCTGTCTGTATTTTTTTTAAATCCTCCGCAATAAGGTTTTTGTTCAATTCAACATGATAAATCTTGCGGATGCCATGTTTCGGGTGCGTAAGTTTTTTTGCAAGATCCCCGTCATTGGTAAAAAGTAAGAGCCCTGTAGTATTCTTGTCCAGCCTTCCAACCGGAACTAATCTCGATTTTGAAGCTTTGGAAATCAACTCCATTACCGTTCTTCTGCCTCTTTCATCGCTTGTAGTGGTGATGAAATTCTTGGGTTTGTTTAAAAGTACATATTCCTTTTTTTGTGGATTGAGTAAGCGTCCGTCAAACTTAACAATATCAGTTAGTTTAACTTTGTGTCCCATTTCAGTTATGGTCTTTCCGTTAACCGTTACATTTCCTGCTTCTATGTATATATCCGCTTCTCTCCTGGAGCATACTCCTGCATTGGCAACATACCGATTAAGCCTTATTAAATCAGGGTCTGAAGGAACAGACTTAGTCTTTTTAGGACCTGATGGAGGACGTCCTTTGGAAAATTGTTTTTTTGTATACTCTCTACTTTTTCCCGGAGTTTTACTTTTATCCTTATTTGATTGCGGTCTGCGCATTTTCTAAATTTTGTGCAAAGGTAGTAAAGGGATTTGGATGGCATCTTTTATTTTAGCAATGACACCTTTTTTATCTAACTATACCGGGGAAATTTGTATCAGAGCTTATCTTAGATGATTCTGCATTAAAATATTCGGTTTAGAACGAGATCTACATCAATTAATAATATACTAAAAACCCCGGCAACAATTATAAACTTAAGAATATTGTGGAGCCAAATATAATCTCTCTTTGTCCTGGACTTCCAAAGCAAAATCAGGAATAATATTAAAAAAAGAATACAGGCAATAAAGTAAATATACATATAACCCACATTAAATTTATTGATTAACAATGAAGCAGGTATCAAAGTGAGTAGTATTAAGAAACTAATCCCCAACTTAGAATAGACCGGGCCATATAAAACGGGAATAGTCTTATAATTTTGAGCGAGGTCCCCTGCAATGTTTTCCATATCCTTAATCATTTCACGGGCCATAATCAGTAGAAATAGGAAAATAGCATGGACAAAAATAACCGTATCAAAATTTCTATAATACACGAAAATTGCAAAGAAAGGGACAATTATTAATGTGGCTGAAACTATGTTTCCAACAAAGGGTATTTTTTTTAATTTATGTGAATACAACCAAATTCCAAATACATAGGCAGAAAAGAATAGTGCTGCCCGAAAAGATATGTAGCTGGCCAATAAAACAGCAAGGAAGTTAAAAACAAAATAGGCACTTAATTTTGTACGTTGATTTACCAATCGGTCCAGCATACTCTTTTGGGGTCTGTTGATAAGATCCTTCTCCGAGTCATAAAAACTATTAATGATATAGCCGGCGGATATTACCAGAGCTGATGCTAATACCAGTACAAATAAATTTGGATCAAATATAACACTACGTAAGGGAAGGTCGGGAGCCAGTATATAAATGGACGCCAGATACTGGGCCAGAGTTATCATTAGGACATTATACCCTCTTATGATGGAAAACAGACTCAGGCCTTTTAATAGCAGGAGTTTGTTTTTTCTACTAAGCATTTTTACGGACTTAGAAGTTGTATACCACTTCTAAATGATGGTCTTTTAACGCAACTCTTGCTTTTGCCAAATCTTGAGTGAAGCCTAAAATATAGCCGCCCCCTCCTGATCCGCATAATTTCAAGTAGTAATCATTAGTTTCTATGCCGCGCTCCCAAAGTTTATGAAATTCTTTGGGGATCATAGGTTTAAAATGATCCAAAACCACGTGTGAAAGTTGCTTCAGATTTCCAAAAAGCGACTTCACATTACCACTCACAAAATCCTCAACACAGGCATCGGTATGTTTAATAAACTGATCCTTCAAAACTTTACGGAAGCCTTCATGTTTCATTTTGTCCATGAAAATTTGTACCATTGGTGCAGTTTCTCCAATAATTCCGCTATCCAATAAAAAGACCGCACCCTTGCCATCCAAATTTTGAGATGGTATACTGGTAGATTCTATATTCTCCTGTGAGTTAATTAGAATAGGCAAACTCAGATAACTGTTTAAAGGATCCAGACCGGAAGATTTACCATGGAAAAATGATTCCATTTTACCGAAAATCGTTTTGAGTTTTAGTAATTTTTCCCGGGTCAGGTTTTCTAGTACTGTGATTTTTTCAATAGAATACTTGTCATATATTGCGGCCACCAAAGCACCACTACTTCCAACACCGTAACCCTGGGGAATAGAACTGTCAAAATACATCCCGGCATCCACGTCTGCCTTTAAGGTCTTCAAATCAAAAGATAACAACTTGGGTTCCTGACCTTGTAAATCGGTTAAATAATGAAAATATTTTTTTAGGCTTTCATTAGACTTCTTAGCCGTTTCAGACAGATTCTCGTCTTTCTTAAGGGCTCCCTTAAAGAAATTGTAAGGAATAGAGAGTCCTTTGGAATCCTTGATGATTCCGTATTCACCAAAAAGTAAAATTTTTGAATAAAAAAGAGGTCCTTTCATCTGAATTCAATTAAGTTTGACTCTAAGATAGGGTGTATTATTATTAATAAGGGCTCAAATTACATTTTTTTGGCCCCAAAACCAATTCGGTCGCAAATATACTGCTCATTTTCACAATACGCAATTAGCTCTTCTTTAATAAATTTATTTACCTCATTTTTCTCATTATTGGGGTAAAGTAAATGCACATTGGCTCCGGCATCTAAAGTAAAACATAGATGATTTTTTGTCGCCCTCCGAAATTCCCAAATTTTCTCAATAATGTTCAGCGTATTAGGTTTCATCAGGATAAAATAAGGAATGCTGGTCATCATCATGGCATGTAAAGTGAGTGCTTCACTCTCAACTACTTCTACAAAATCATCCAGATTGCCTTCCGTGAATATTGAACGTAAGCGTATTAGATTGTCATAAGCCTGTTCAAAACGATTTTTAGCGAATGGGTGGCCGTGCATAAGGTCATGGCCAACTGTACTACTAACACTTTTCTGCCCCTTATGTACCAGTAGAATAGTATCCTGAAAACTTTTAAACACTTCATCTACAGGATAAGGATAGGGTATTCCATATAGATTTGTACTCCCAATTATTTCGTTGTGATCCCCCCATTGAACAAGATTACCCTTAATACTTCTACAAGCACTACCTGATCCCAATCGTGCTAAAAAAGATGCTTTTTTATAGAAAAAATCCGGATCCATCTCGGAAGCCATTTGCTTTTCTATATCCATTAGACATAAAGCCAAAGCGGCCATGCCACTGGCGGAAGATGCAATGCCACTGCTATGTGGAAAGGTGTTGGAAGTATTGATAGAGAAATGATAATTTCTAATAAAAGGAATATATTTTTCAATTCTTTCAAAAAATGTTACAATCTTGGGTTTAAAATCTTCCCTGGATTTTCCTTCAAAAAGTAAATCAAATGAAAATTCCTTATTTGCTTTATCAAGCTTAGTAAAGGTCACAGACGTCACTGTTCTGCACTCATCAAGCGTAAAACTTACTGAGGCATTGGCCGGCAATTGATTTTGCTTCTTACCCCAGTACTTAACTAATGCAATATTACTTGGGGCTTTCCACTGTACCCTACCTTGTTCCTTTTCATACTTGTAGGATGAAGGAATAAAGTCGTTTTCGATCATGTACACAACAATTTCTGCAAAGATAGTTTTTAAGCGCATTTGCTATAGCCTCTATTAAAAATAAATTACTATTTTAGATAACTTACATACAGTAATTTTGAAAAAGAAGCTTACCTATATTGCCATTTCTGTGTCTATATGTCTTATCATAGGCTTTCTATCTGGGTTTGCAACTCAGTCCTCAGTAAATGATTGGTACCTTACACTGAATAAACCTAGTTTTAATCCTCCAAATTGGATTTTTGGACCGGTTTGGACATTGCTATATATTCTAATGGGGATAGCTGCAGGTATTGTCTGGGCGAAAGGATTTCATCATATTTGGGTGAAAACGGCATTATATAATTTTGGGTTTCAGTTATTATTTAACGTCCTGTGGAGTGTTGTTTTTTTTGGATTTAAAAATCCCTTCTGGGCACTTTTGGTAATTCTGATTCTACTCGCTCTAATTTTGCTAACCATTAAATGGTTCAACGTGGTGAGCAGAACGGCGGCATATCTCCTTATTCCCTATTTTTTCTGGGTTTGCTTTGCTACTATCTTAAATTATAAGATTTGGGAAATGAACTAACTTTTGAACAGTTTTACTAGTTTTAATATTGTTTTATGGTTTCTTGAAGTGGTCATAATTTGAAGTCAGCCAATTATGAAGTATAAAATCAATTACATTTATTACCTTTCATTTTTAATTCTATAAAATCCACACTTCTGATAGTATGCAAACCTATATCCTTGCTTTTGATCAAGGCACCACTAGCTGTAGAGCAGTAATTTTTGATAAAAAGGGAAGTATTATTTCCACTTCGCAAAGAGAATTTACACAATATTTTCCCAAACCGGGTTGGGTGGAGCATGATGCAATGGAAATTTGGTCTACACAAGTGTCTATCGCCACTGAAACCGTTACTAAAAAAGGATTAGAAGCAAAGAATATAGCCGCAATAGGGATCACAAATCAACGTGAAACCGTGGTTGTTTGGGATAAAAAAACAGGAAAACCCGTTTATAATGCCATCGTCTGGCAAGACAAAAGAACCGCTGAATATTGCGACCTTTTAAAAAGTGAAGGAAAATCTCAATGGATACGCGAAAAAACGGGTCTGGTAATTGATGCGTATTTCTCTGGCACAAAAGTCAAATGGATATTAGATAATGTTGAAGGAGTAAGAGAAAGAGCCGAGGCTGGCGATTTAATCATGGGAACAATAGATACCTGGCTCATTTGGAACATGACCAAAGGTGAATTACATGTGACCGATGTAACCAATGCCTGCAGAACACTTTTATTTAATATAAACACGCTGGAATGGGATGATGAGCTTTTAGAATTATTTACTATTCCCGTAAGCATGTTGCCTAAAGTAAAACAGTCCAGTGAAGTTTATGGACATACTGCTCCGGGACTGTTTGCAACCAGAATTAAAATTTCCGGAATAGCCGGGGATCAACAGGCTGCATTATTTGGTCAGATGTGCACAAAACAAGGTATGGTCAAAAATACATATGGTACCGGATGTTTTATGTTAATGAACATTGGCGATAAACCAATAGTATCTAAAAACAATCTTCTTACTTCGGTAGCCTGGCAAATAAATGGAAAGACTGAGTACGTCCTTGAAGGAAGTATATTTATTGCCGGGGCTGTAGTGCAGTGGCTAAGAGATAGTCTTAAAATCATTAAAACATCTAGAGAAGTGGAACAACTGGCGGGCTCTGTCGAGGATTCCGGTGGGGTATATTTTGTCCCTGCTTTTGCAGGTTTGGGAGCTCCACACTGGAATCAACATGCACAGGGCACCATATTTGGTCTGACCCGTGGAAGTACAGATGCCCATATTGCCAGGGCTGCCCTGGAATCTATTGCCTTCCAGACTATGGATATTTTAAAGGCAATGGAAGCAGATTCGGGGATATCGATTAAGGAATTACGGGTAGATGGAGGTGCAACAGTTAACAATCTACTTATGCAATTTCAGGCAGATGTATTAAATACAGTAACGGTAAGACCAAAAATAGTAGAAACCACCGTGATGGGTGCTGCTTTCCTCGCCGGACTGGCAGTTGGTTACTGGGATAATCTGGAACAAATTCAGGAGATTTGGCAAACCGATGTACATTTTAACCCTACAACAGACCGTGTTGCAATAAACAACAAGATTGATGGCTGGTATAAAGCCATTGAAGCCTTAGAATTTTGGGCAAAATAGGTAAAAACTAATAGTATATATGACACCATTTATCGCTGAAATAATTGGAACGTTTCTGTTAATCCTGCTTGGGTGTGGAGTCACCGCCAATGTAGTGCTAAAAGATACTAAAGGACACAATAGTGGATGGATTGTAATTTCAACTGGTTGGGCATTAGCGGTTTATGTAGCTGTAGTTGTTGCGGCTCCGTATAGTGGAGCGCATATAAATCCGGCTGTCAGCATAGGTTTGGCCGCTGCCGGAGAGTTTCCCTGGGCTATGGTTCCCTCCTACTTGCTGGCTCAATTTCTGGGAGCTATGCTGGGTGCTTTATTGGTATGGCTGATTTACATTGACCATTTTAACCGAACTGAGGACCAAGGTTTAAAACTTGTAGTGTTCAGTACCAGTCCGGCTATCAAAAATACTTTTGCAAACCTGCTGACAGAAATTTCGGGAACATTTGTTCTGGTCTTTGCAGTTCTCTTTTTTACGGACGCCACTATTATGGAGTCAAACACTGTAATTGGTTTAGGTTCCCTGGGAGCTCTTCCCGTTGCCTTTGTCGTTTGGGCAATAGGACTATCTCTGGGTGGCACTACGGGTTATGCAATTAACCCTGCAAGAGATCTGGGGCCAAGAATTATGCATGCTCTGATGCCTATAAAAAATAAAGGTATAAATGACTGGTCCTATTCATGGATTCCGGTGATTGGACCCGTATTGGGTGCAGTACTTGCGGCTTTTCTTTACCTGGCATTTTCGCTAGTTTAATCATCGTCTTCTATAAAGACTTCGCAATCGCCTGAGCAGCGATATAAGCCCCGGTCCATGCATTTTGAAAATTAAATCCCCCGGTAACCGCATCTATATTTAATACCTCACCGGCAAAATAACAGCCAGGAAGTAATTTACTCTCAAAAGTCTTAAAATTTACCTCTTTCAGATCCACACCCCCTGCAGTAACAAATTCTTCTTTAAAAGTACTCTTACCTTCTACATTGAATTCTGAAGCAGTTATAAATTGCCCGAGTCTGTCGAGTTGCTTCCTGGAAACATCGGCCCATTTTAAGTCTTTGGTTATATCCGATGCAATTACCAATTTGCCCCATAATCTTGCCGGGATATCTATAGCCTTCGTTTTGTAAATTGTCTTCTTAGGATCGATCTGTTTTATCTCATTAAAAAGAGATATAAGCCCCTGTTTATGATAGTCGGGCGTCCAATTAATCCTGACCCTAAACCTGTAGTCGTATTCATTTAATAATCTGGCAGCCCGGGCTGAAAGTTTTAAGACAACCGGACCACTCAAACCCCAATGAGTAATAAGAATGGGGCCTTCTGAAATTAATTTTAAAGCACCACTTTTTGTGTTTTTAAATTTGGAATTGATCTCTTTCCCCATCATCTGTCTTGGTAAAATTTCTACCCTGGCATGAGTACTCAGCCCGGGTATTCCGGAAATTCTATTATCATTAATATTAAATGTAAATAAAGAAGGCACAGGTGCCACAATGTTATGTCCGAGCTGTTCTAACAAATTCCATATTTTAGTGCTGCTCCCCGTTGCAAGTACAATTCTTTTTGCCTGATAAACCTTTTTAACTGATTGTACTTGCCATACCGCTTCTTTACCCAATTTTATATCTTCAAATGGCAGAATATTTATAACTGAGCTACTCTTAAGGAGGGTAATACCGTATTTCTGAATTTCACCAAGAAAGCAATCAATAATGGTCTGGGAGGAGTTACTTACAGGGAACATTCTCCCATCCGATTCTGTTTTTATTTGTATTCCGCGTTTCTCAAAAAACTGTATGGTATCAGCTGTTGAATAAATGTGAAACGGGCCAAGAAGTTCTTTTTCACCCCTGGGGTAGTTTTTTACCAATAAAGCAGGTTCAAATTCTGCATGGGTAACATTACAGCGGCCACCACCTGACACCTTAACTTTTGACAGGACTTGTTTTCCACGCTCCAGAATCGCTATTTTTAGTTTGGGATTTGCTTCTGCAATATGAATAGCACAGTAAAACCCCGCAGCACCTCCCCCTATAATAATTACATCAAACATTAGTTGACCCGCTCTGGATAATTAGTGAAAATACCATCAACACCCAATTCTCTCATATTGGAAATTTGCTCTGTATCATTTACAGTCCAGGTATAAATTTTAAACCCCTGACTTTTAATTTCTGAAACATTTTCTTGGGTTAAACTGAGGTAATAGGGGTTTATAGCCACTGCATTTAGATCATTGGCAATGCTTATTGCATCCAAAGGATTGTCTTCTGTTAAAACGGCAATTTCTATATCCTTATTGATACGACGCATGTGTTCTAGCTCCTCCCAATTAAAACTGGAGATCAGAAAATCATCCAATACCCAGCCTTCGTTATCCATATAAATATTGATAATGTTAATTACGCCTTCAGATGTGCCGGGTCCTTTTAGTTCAATATTCAAGGGTACTTTATGATTTATTACATCTAAAACTTCGCTTAACAGAGGGATTTTATGATTCCCCTTAACGGTCAAATTTTTAAGGCCTTCTAAATCCAAACTTTCAATATCACCACTGCCATTTGTTAAGCGGTCAATTTTCTCATCGTGAAAGACAACTATTTCACCGCTTTTTATTTTAAAAACATCTATTTCTATCATATCCACATTCAGATCCAGGGCTTTCTGAATGGAGGCCAGCGTATTTTCTGTCTCGTGGCCCATCGCGCCCCTGTGCCCTATGGTAAATAGGGTGTTGCTTTTCTCGCTGCAATTCATAAAAACGGGTAAAAGTATAATTGACAGTAATCTTCTCATCAAATTAAAATTTTATTCATACAAAAATACAACATGCAGCTTCAAATTCCTCTGCACATACGGCTATTAAATATTCATTAATTTATATATAAATTTATCTATTTCACTTTTTGTTTATTAATTTTTTGTGTTATTCATAAAATATAATTAATATTTTTACATTATCAACAACCAATTAAATTCAAAACTATGTTTACAAAACAAAATTTATTAGCCACTTTGGCCGGCTTTGTGGTCATGTTCGTACTTGGTTACGTCATCTGGGGATTCGCAGCAGTTGATTTTTTTGAAGCTCATACTTTGAACAATTTTATGAAAGATCCGCCAGAAATGCTTCTACTTGCTATTAGCAATGTTATTGCAGTATTTGCACTGAGCTCAATTTATGGTAAATGGGCAAGAGGGGTTCATAGTGCGGGACAAGGATTTAAATTTGGAATCTGGATCGGAATCTTTACAGGTCTTGGATTGGGGCTGCTCCATCAATCTACGATGGAATGGATGGATATGACCGGACAATTGGTCGAGGCTGTTATTGAGATTGTTTTTTATGGAATTATTTGTGCGGTAATTGCTTTAGTCTACAAAGCAACTGCACCAAAGACAAATGCATAATAGAATTTTATTAGGTGAATCCTTGAAAACATATATTTTAAGGGTTCGCCTTTTTTCTAATAATTTAATCGGAAAGTTTAAATATAAAAGATTCTAATGGATCAATCTCCACATTTAATCTACCTATTCCATCACTGACATTCAGCACTTTTTTTGTTTTACCATAGAGGGCGTCCGTCATCTTATAAGAACCTTCTTTCAATTCCCATTCCCCAATTATTTCCTGTGGGATTTTTAATTCAAAAGAATAGGATTCGTCTGCATCAAAGTTCGAAATCACTATTAGTTTTTCATTTTGGGACCATCTCACATATGACAGTACCCTATGGTTATAATTCTCAGTATGTTCTCTATTGTAATAATGTATATCGCCATACTTACCCATTAGTGCCTCACTGCCAATTGTAAAATTTAGTAAGCGTTTGTAAAAGTCTCGGAGTGATTTTTCTTCAGGTAGTAATTGACCTCCATCAAACTTTTTATTGTTTAACCACCTCTGATGATGAGGAACTCCAATATAATCAAATATAGATGTTCGCGTGGGACTGCCAAAACCCGCGTGCTCTCTTCCCGGTTCCCCTACTTCCTGACCAAAATAGATCATAGTTGGTGAAGTACTTATAGTAGCTGATACTACCATAGCAGGTTTGCCCTTTTCCGCACTACCGGCAAAATCCGGACTTGCAATTCTTTGTTCATCGTGATTTTCAAGAAAATGCAACATCTGATGTTCAATATCCTGCATTCCTTTTTGCACTACGGGAATATGGTCCGTCCATCCATGACCCTGCATAATGTGCTTCAGACTATCATAGAATTCAACCTTGTCATACAGATAATCCATTTTACCCTTATGTATAAAGTCCCTATATAAATCTGGGTTGTAAACCTCAGCCAATAGAAAAGCTTCCGGGTTTTTCATTTTAATATTTGAGTTCATATAGCTCCAGAATTCAACAGGTACCATTTCAGCCATATCGAAACGGAATCCATCCACCCCTAAATCCAACCAATACAAGGCAATATCTTTAAATTTAATCCATGAATCCGGGATGTCCTTATCAGACCAATAAGCATAGTGAGCTTTATAATCCTTTTGAGTATATTCATCAGGTAAGGTTTCAAAATCATATGAACCATCCGGCCGAACCCCATAATTAATTT
This sequence comes from uncultured Eudoraea sp., assembly GCF_947260015.1. Classification (GTDB taxonomy): domain Bacteria; phylum Bacteroidota; class Bacteroidia; order Flavobacteriales; family Flavobacteriaceae; genus Eudoraea. The sequence continues at coordinate 13,562 of NZ_CAMYOM010000027.1, forward strand.
TCACAGTTTCATACCAATCATTAATATCCGGTTGAGCCAGTCGAGAACCATTCCCTGTCCATTTTGCCGGATTCTCATCAAATTTACCATCTGCCAAAGGGTGTTTTTCACCTCCCAGAGGTAAGTAACCATTTTGCCATGCCGGTACTTTAAAGGATTCTTCAGTTATATAATAATAATTGTTATCCTTTTGGTATTCCATTGTAGTATCGTCCTTTGCCCCAAATGGCTCTTTCCCCATCGGTGTTGACCCGCCTTCATATTTTCGTGCTACATGATTTGGAACTATATCTATTAACAGTTTTAACCCGGCATTGTGTGTTCGCTCTATCAAAGATTTAAACTCTTCCAATCTATTAATTGGGTCATCTGCAAGGTCAGGATTAACGTTGTAATAATCTTTAACTGCATAGGGAGATCCCGCTCTGCCCTTCACGACATCCGGGTCATCATTTGAAATATTGTATGCTGTATAATCTGTGACCACCGCATGATGTGGTATACCTGTATACCATATATGGGTAATACCAAGATCCTTGATCTCCATTAAAGCCTTTTCCGTAAAATCAGAAAATTTACCAACCCCATTTTCCCGGATAGTCCCCCAGGGTTTGTTAGTGGTGTTTGTATTTCCAAACAAACGCGTAAATACCTGATATACTACTTTTTTATTTGATTGATTTAAGCTCTTCATTTTATTAATATTTGTCCGTTCTTTTTCCTCAGCACAACCCAATATGAAGACAAAGCAACTTAATATAACCAATAAGATCCTTTGCATACTAATTAGATTTATTGCTTAGTATTAGTACTCCGTTATCTTTTAATTGCAAATCGTTTTTCAATATAATTTCTTCTGAGGTAAGTATATCTTTAAATCTATTGCCAATAAGATTCATTTCCTTAAAACGCTCCAGGTTTAAGGAATATGGTTTCTCGTTTTTGTTAAGTATTAATAGTACCGTTTCATTCTCATTCTGTCTAAAAATGACATAAACCCCATCCTTTGGAGCAAAATGAGTGGTTTTGCCCGTATGAATTGCAGTACTTCCTTTTCGATAGTTTAGTAATATTCTTGTAAATTCCTGCATCTCCTTCTGTTCCCTTGTAAGACCCTCACCTGTGAAAGCGTTGACATTGTCGTTTTCCCATCCCCCGGGAAAATCAGCCCGGATAAGACCATGATCTCCGGGATTATCGCTATTATTTAGTAAGACTTCAGTGCCATAGTAAATTTGAGGTATGCGGGGAGCGAAGATTATAAATGCCAGTGCCATTTTGGTTTTAATAAAATCTCCATTCAACTGCGTAAAAAGACGATCCATGTCATGATTATCTCCAAAAAATAAAATCGAAGAAGGATCGTGATATGCAAAATCATTGGCAAGTCCTTCATACAATTTTACCAATCCGGAATCCGAGTTCTCTTCCTCATTTAGTGCTTCAATTAATGTACGCTGTAATGGAAAATCCATTGTTGTTTTTAGGTTAGATTCATAACCATCTGAATTGGTTATCCCCTGTTGCCAATAACGAACCAAAAGTGGGTTATAAGTCCATTCCTCTCCGACTATATTAAATTTTGGATATTCGTGCATAATACTACCGGCCCATCTGGACATAAATTCCTTATCGGGATAAGGATAGGAATCCTGTCTGATCCCTCCAAGTTTCAAAGTCTCAATCCACCAAATACTATTCTGAATAATGTAGTTGGCCATAAAAGGATTATTTTGATTTAAATCGGGCATTGAGGGTACAAACCATCCATTATTCATTAGATCTTTATCGGCTTTTGAAGCGTAATGATCCTGATTTACTGTGCGTCGGTGATTCGTGACCTTCGTTTCTGCTCCTTCCTCATAATCTGATTGAAAGTTTACCCAATCATGAAACGGTAAATCTGACATCCACCAATGATAAGCTCCGCAATGATTGGCAACCTGGTCCATGATTAATTTTATTCCATTTTCCGTTGCTTTATCTGAGAGCATAATATAGTCCTCCAGATTTCCAAAACGCGGGTCCACCTTGTAAAAATCAGTCATTGCATAGCCATGGTACGAAGATTGGGGCATATCGTTAATTAATAAAGGAGTAGGCCATATGGCAGTAAACCCCATAGAAGCTATATAGTCTAAATGATTAATAATTCCTTGTATATCCCCTCCGTGACGAGCATAATCATCTTTCCTGTTGATCGTATTTTCAAGAAGCCCAGGGACAATATTTATTTCAGGATCTCCATTGGCAAAACGATCCGGAGTAATTAAATAGATAACATCTGAAGAATCAAAACCCAAAAATTCCTCAGATGGTCTTTCCCTTTTATATAAAGGATATGAATAGAAGATTTCATTTCCACGCTCAGTGGTGAGCAAAATTTGCATTAAACCCGGCGAAGTATCTGCATCAATAGTAATATCCAGGAATAAATAATTGGGGCTTTCAGCCTTATGGTAGGCTTCCAGACTAACTCCATTATATAGAATTGACGGGGTGGTTGCTCCAATTCCCTCGCCTTTTAACATTAGCTGTAATCTGGCATTCTTGAATCCCAGCCACCAATTAGGAGGCTCAACCCTATCTATTTGAGCAGATGAAAAAGATACCATGAAAAAGAGTATGCCAGTTAAAACAATTGATTTTATTAACCATCCAATTTTCATCATGGGCTAATTTCTTGCCAAATACAATCTGATTAATATTATTCATTAAGGTAAAAAATGATTAAACCCGATCTTTTAGGTATTTGCTTCAATAGTCTCCTGAGATGGTTTTAACAGAACCCTTTTGTCATTTACCCGTATAGTCATCTCAGCAGTCCCATCGTGTTCAAAACTAGTCTGATGTTCTGTGACATTAACCTTAATAATCCGATTTCTGAAATTTACTTTAAATGAATACGATTTCCATTGCTTTGGAATTTTGGGTGCAAAAGAAAGTTTATCATCTTTCATTCGCATACCTCCAAACCCCTCTACGATACTCATCCATGTTCCTGCCATTGAAGTGATATGTAAACCTTCTTCAACCTCTTTGTTATAATCATCCAGATCCAGTCTTGAAGTACGCAAATAAAATTGGTATGCCTGCTCCATCCTACCTAATTTGGCAGCCTGAATGCTATGTACGCAAGGCGACAAGGACGATTCATGGACAGTAAAAGGTTCATAGAAATCGAAATGCCTTTCAAGTTCTTCTAGGCTGAAATTGTCTTCAAATAAATAAAACCCTTGTAAGGTATCTGCTTGTTTTATATAAGGTGAACGTAAAATCCTGTCCCAGCTCCATTTTTGATTAATTGGTCTTTGGGAAACATCCAGATCTTCGACTGTGATAAGTTCTTTGTCCAGGAATCCATCTTGTTGAAGGAAAATTTGCAATTCGTCTGAATAGGGAAAGTGCAAATTTTGTGCAATCTCTTCCCACTTATCGGTCTCTGTTTCAGTGAGTGAAGTGCGCCCTATGATCCTGGTATAGTCTTCTTTATAACCTTCTTTTACTTTTTGCAGCTGTTCCAGCGTATATTCCATACACCATTTTGCGAGGTAATTCGTATACCAATTATTATTGACGTTGTTTTCGTATTCGTTGGGTCCTGTCACCCCAAGTATTACAAACTTGTTTTTGTCTTCGGAAAATGTAGCCCTTTGTCCCCAAAAACGCGAAATACCTATTAATACTTCGAGACCCATTTCAGGAATGTATGAATAGTCTCCTGTATATCGGAAATAGTTGTATATGGCAAATGCAATTGCTCCATTACGGTGGATTTCTTCAAAAGTAATCTCCCATTCATTATGGCATTCTTCCCCGTTCATTGTTACCATAGGGTATAGGGCTGCTCCATTAACAAAACCCAATTTCTGGGCATTCTCAATGGCCTTTTCCAGGTGATTGTATCTATACTGCAGTAGATTCCTGGCCACAAGGTGATCTTTGGTTGCCATATAAAAAGGAATACAATAGGCTTCAGTATCCCAATAGGTACTACCTCCATACTTCTCTCCGGTAAATCCTTTTGGGCCGATATTTAGTCTGGAATCCGTACCTAAATAAGTTTGATTTAAATGAAATATATTAAATCTAATGCCCTGCTGAGCTTTTACATCACCCTGAATGTTTATGTCGCTCATCTCCCAAATTTTAGCCCAGGCAGATATTTGTTTTTCCAATAATTTATCGAACCCAATAGTAGTAGCAGAATTAAGCGCCTTTTTGGCGGCATTCACCAATTCATCCGGCTGATGATCCCTGGAAACAGTATAACCTCCATATTTATAAAAAGTGACTTCTTCACCCTGTTTTGCCGTATGAATATATTCATGTCCAACCGATAATTCTTTGATTTCTTCGGAAACATCAACCGGTACTTCAGTACCGTTAGCAGTTAATTGACATTCCATAAAAGTGCAAATCTCAAAATGAGTCTTCATGGTATGAGCTTCTATAAAGGCCTGTTTTCCTTCTGAACTCACTTTGGTAACGTTCCAGAATTTATCGTCCCAATTGCTATCCTCATTGGTAATCCCATTATCCAAATATGGAACAAAGCGAAGAGACGCATTTCTATCTACTGGTGTAATTTTATACTTTATGGCCCCTACTTCATCAATATCCAGGCTTAAAAACCGAACTACTTCAACATCAACTGTAATAGTATTTGGTAACGTAGCCGTGAAGTTTCTTTTATACCACCCCCCCTTCATATTGAGTTCTCGCCTGAAACCGCTAATATTAGTACAAGTATTAAGATCTAAAGGCTCTTCATCAACAAATACGTTGATCCCAATCCAGTTAGGTGCATTTAAGACTTTGGCAAAATACTCCGGATAACCATTCTTCCACCAACCTACCCTGGTTTTATCAGGGTAGTAAACCCCCGCAATATAGCTCCCCTGGAAAGTGGGACCGGAATACTGTTCCTCAAAATTTGCACGCTGCCCCATGGCACCATTTCCAATACTAAAGAGGCTCTCAGAAGATTTTACGTTCTCCTTATTAAATCCTTCTTCAATTATTGACCATTCGTCTGCTATTATATATTCTTTATTCATATTATAATGTGTTATAATCTATTTCTAAGAATTGATTAAAATAGACAAATAAGTATAATTTGCCGGATTAATATGCTAATTTTTGCTCATTAGTACTAAAATCAGGTCATTTAAAAACCCAGGATCTATTTCAGTGAAGTCATTAAAACCGTGGTCGGCATCAGATAAAATTTTCACATCTCCAATTCCTATACTCTCCATGCCGGCTGTATTGGCAGCCTCTATTCCGGCCAGTGCATCCTCAAAAACCACGCAATTTACCGGTTTTACGCCTAATTTTTTAGCTGCTATCAAAAAAACCTCCGGATCCGGTTTGGCTTTACTTACCTGAGTACCATCTACAATAGCATCAAAATAGGGCATTAACGCAACCTTTTTCAAAATTGAAACAGCATTTTTACTTGCAGAACCAAGTGCCATTGGAATTCCTTTCTCTTTAAGGTATCCCAACACTTTGGTCACATCGGGAAGTATTTCACTTTGGTCCATATTGGAAATATATTTCAGGTAGTCCTCATTTTTTTCCTGTAACCATAAGTCGAACTGTTCTTTAGAAACGGAAATATTCCCCATTTCCAATAAAAGTTCGAGACATCTTATACGGCTAACACCTTTGAATTTCTCATTGTCCTCTTCGGTAAAATCAATACCCAGTTCATCGGCCAGATTTTTCCAGGCCAGATAATGGTATTTTGCTGTATCAACAATTACTCCGTCTAAATCGAATATGAATCCGGTTTTCTTCATTTTACTATACTAATATGTGTAATTAGTTAATTGTTGATTCTCTTTCAATCAGAGTTGCTTCTATAACTTCAGTCCTAAAAGTTTCTTCTTCTAATTCCTTTTCATCATCTCTTTCTATTTTCTCAATAAGCATTCTGGCAGCAATTGCACCCATTTGTTCTCCATGTTGCGCAACCGATGTAAGTGCAGGCGTGGCCAGTTTAGACAGAATACCATCCGTAAAACCAATAAAGGCAACATCTTCCGGGATTCTAATTCCATTTTTCTGTGCTATTTTCATAGATCTAACCGCAAATATTTCATTAACACATAAGACTGCATCCATTCTATTTGCTGCAAAGAAGGCTTCACTCTTTTTTTCTTCTTCATATTGATAAGGCAAACGTAAAATTAAACTTTCGTCCAGTTCCAGCTTGTGGTCTTTCAGAGCCATATAATAACCCTGAGCCCTTTTATCACTTACATTCAAATAACTTTCGGTGGTAACCAGTGCTATGCGTTTTCTGCCATTTTCTATAAGTTTTTTTACTGCCATATAAGAAGCTTCAAAGTCGTTAAGAACAACCTTGTCACAAATTACATCATCTGTAACCCTGTCAAAAAGGACCATGGGCATACCCTGATCAATTATTTCTTTCAAATGATGGAAATCATTTTTTAGCTGAGTTTCTGCAGATAAAGCCATAATAAAACCATCAATACTGCCATTTGCCAATAGTTCCATATTTATAACTTCCTTCTCAAATGATTCATCCGATACGCATGCAATAACATTATAGCCCCTGGTACCCGCAAATTGCTCTATCCCTCTAAAAACTGTAGTAAAAAAATGATGAACTATATCTGGTATGATTACCCCTATATTTTTGGTGCGCCTGTTTTTAAGGCTAATGGCAATATTATTAGGTTTGTAGTTGTAAAGTTTAGCAAAAGCCTGAATTTTTTCCGTTGTGTCCTTGCTTATTTCCCGACTATTTTTTAGCGCCTTTGATACTGTTGAAATGGATACCTCCAATTCCCTGGCAATTTGTTTAAGAGTAATCTTTTTTTTCAAATGTTAAAGAATAAAAATGTTAAAGCAACTAAAACCAGACATCCTATAAATATATTCTTTTTTTAACATATAAAAATGCCCGGAACTATTTAAACTAACATCTTTATAAGGCTCCAGAATAAAAAATATATTATATTTGCTATGTTTTTAACAAAGATTGAACTAAAAAATAATGATAATATAATTTTACCAATCGTATATTATCAGATTCACACATCTTAAAAGTTATTAACACGAAACCGTTTTCGTAGTTAATAAGTATTGATAAGATTGAGATATTAACATATTTTTTACATAGGTTTAACCTTTGGTACAAATAATTAACTAAACTCAAAATTAACTTTTTATGAAGATTTCGCTACTAAAGAGCTTTTTATTGGTTGGAGCAATTTTAAGCTTCGGACTTGCAAAGGCGCAGGAAATATCAGGTACAGTTTCTGATGAAAATGGTCCTTTACCAGGGGCCAGTGTTGTTGTAAAAGGGACTACCAATGGTACACAGACAGACTTTGATGGCAACTATACATTAAACAATGTGGAAAGTGATGCCACACTGGTTGTTAGTTATATTGGTTACAGTACTCAAGAAGTTGCATTAAATGGAAGAACTTCTGTTAATGTAGTTCTGGCTGAAGATGCACAGGCATTGGATGAAGTAGTAATTATCGGTTATGGTACTACTACGGTTAAGGATGCAACCGGTGCCGTTTCGGCAATTAACTCAGAAGACTTTAATGGCGGTATTATTGCTTCTCCAGAGCAATTGATCCAGGGTAAAACCGCTGGGGTTCAGATAGCCCAGGCCAGTGGTGAACCTGGTGCAGGGGTACAAATAAGGATCAGGGGTGCCAACTCAATTCGTTCCAACAATAATCCGCTGTTCGTTGTGGATGGTATACCGCTATCAGCAGAATCTACCACTCCGGGTGGAGGTGACGTGCAAAATGGTGAAAACGCTTCCAGGAACCCTTTGAATTTTATTAACCCTGCTGACATTGAAAGCATTTCTATTTTAAAAGATGCCTCAGCTACAGCCATTTATGGGTCCAGGGGAGCCAATGGGGTAGTAATTGTAACCACAAAAACCGGTAAATCCGGACAGGGTGGTGTATGGGAATTTGATCAAACGCTTAGTATTGCTACTCCCAGGGAAAATTATGACCTATTTGACGGCCCAACATTTTTGGCGCAACAAGCAGCATTGCGATCACAGGCAATTGCAGATGATTTAGATTTTGGCAACAATACAGATTGGCAGAAAGTTGTTCTCAGAACGGCGGCTTCTCCGGTTTCAAACTTGTCGTATTCCAACAATTATGGTAGTGGTAATGTAAGAGCTACTTTTGGCTATGGTAAACAATTTGGGGTTATTGAAAAGTCTTCTCAGGAAAGAATTACCGGAAGGGTAAATCTTAATCAGCGTTTTCTTGATGACAGGTTAAAATTATCCATGCAAGCCTCACTTTCACGGGTTAATGATGAAGCTCCACCTGTAAGTGGTGCTTCCGGTGCCAGTGGTAACCTACTTGGTGCTGCCTATGCAGCCAATCCTACCTGGCCCGATGATCCTGCTTTTTTCAATCCAGGTAACCAGTTAAATCCGGCCAACTATTTGGCTAATTTTCAACAGACTACCAATACTGATAGGTTTCTGATCAACCTTTCAGCTTCTTATGATATTATTAAAAATGATGATAACACTTTAACTGCCAAGGTTACCGGAGGTTGGGATAGATCCGACGCTGCTGCGTTTGCAACTTTTGCACCTGCTATTAATAATCTAGATAGGGTTAGCGGTAATGGACAATCTTCTTACAATACGCTGGAGGCTTCCAGTAAATTACTTGAAGCGACTCTAAATTGGAAGAAAAACTGGACTAATTCTTCTTTAGATGCCATTATAGGATTTACATACCAGGATTTCCGCAGGCAAGGAATCAACTCTCAGGGTTGGGGTTCATCTAGCCCATTCCTGGATCAAATGGGACGAGACCTAAAGGAAACTATCCGCGGTGCTGCAGGTAGTATTTCAGGTTCCTTTCAGCACTTTGGGTACGATCCTAATGGACTTAGCACGGATATTACAAAAAGATATGTTTCAGCCTGGGGCGATACCTTTGACAATACAGATGAATTGCAATCTTACTTTGCAAGGGTAAATTTCACACTGCATAATAAATATTTGTTTACTGCCACATTCAGGGCAGACGGATCATCTAAGTTTTCACCTGATAACCAATATGGATATTTCCCTTCAGGTGCCTTTGCGTGGAAGATGAATGAAGAGGATTTCATTGGAGATAATACCTTTTCTACTTTAAAACTAAGATTAAGTGCAGGTATAACAGGTAACCAGGATGGTTTAGGTTATGCGCAGTTTGTTAAAAGATCGCGCTTTGGAGAACCAGATATTGATCCTGATGGTAGTATTAACAGACCGGGTCTGGAAACCGTTGCGGTACAAAATCCGGATCTAAAATGGGAAGAGACTCTTGATTACAATTTTGGGTTTGATTTTGGCTTTATGCTAGACCGTCTTAGCGGGTCTCTTGACTTTTATAGAAAAGAAACCACCGATCTTCTGTTTAAACAGGCGGCGGCAGCACCTGCTTTTGATCCTTTTGTTTTTAAAAATCTGACAGATGGTAAATTAGTCAACCAGGGGGTAGAATTTGCCCTTGGTTATGATTTTATACAAAACGACAAAATAACATTTAGCGGAGCCTTTAATATCTCCTACAATGATAATAAAGTTGAAGGTTTGAATGGAACTACAGCAGATTTATCGCCAATTAGGGGTCCAGGACTTTCTAATGCCTTTGCCCAGCGCTTGGGTGAGGGAATATCCATCTTTTCCTATTATATGGCAACCTATGCTGAGGATGCCAGTGGAAATCCTGATTTTAATCCAGATATAAAAGGTTTTGTTGGCCAGGATGCCGTACCTGATGTTACTTCAGGGCTTACGCTTAATCTAAAAGCAGACAGATGGGATGCCAACCTTTTCTTTGCAGGACAATTTGGATTCTCTATTTACAACAATACAAGTAATGCCTTCTTAAACAGGCCCACCTTTTTAACCTCAAGAAATGTAGATCCTACCGGTATAGATCTCTTAACACAAGAAGTATCTACCTTATATTTGGAAAAAGGAGATTTTGTTAGGTTGCAAAACGCAACCGTTGGTTATACTGTGCCTCTTAGTGGAGAAGGTACATTTAAGAACCTAAGGCTTTCTTTAACCGGACAGAATTTATTACTGTTTACAGGTTATAGTGGCCTGGATCCTGAAGTAAATGCCAATACGGGTGATATTGGAGGTTCCGGAATTCCTAGTCAGGGCATTGACTATACAACATTCCCGCGACCATTAACGGTAACTTTAGGAATAAATGCTAAATTTTAACTTAAAAAAAACTGCGATGATTAATTATTTAAAAACTAAATTTAAAACTACATTTTTTTCGAGAAGCGGCAAGTTCTGTTTCTGCAATGTTCAATGCTATTAACGGCAATCTTAAAACACAAGAAGGTTTATATGCCTTGACTACAGTTACAACTGATGAGCAACTGATTCCCACAAGAGGGTCTGACTGGGGAGATAATGGAATTTGGAGACAATTGCACCAGCATTCATGGACGCCGGATCATAAGTTTATTTTAGACACATGGAATAATTGGAATGAGTTACAACTAACTGCCAGTGAAGTATTGGACAGCAGGTCTGCTTCTTCTCCTGATTCCAGAGCAACTGCTGCTTTCTTCAGAGGTTTGTCCGTATTTATAATCTTAGACAATTTTGGACAAGTACCTTTTAGGGATACTGAGGCTCCTCCTTTGCAGGATCCTGCGGTTCTTACCGGTGAAGATGCCGTAGCTCAAATAGTTTCCGATTTGGAGGCGGCTATAGCCGGCCTACCTGCTATTGGACCTGAAGGTGCTGCAAACGTAAATGTTTCCAAGGCTGCCGCCAGGCTCTTATTGGCCAAAGTTCATTTGAACAGGCATATTTTCAACGGCTCCGGAAGCCCGGATGCTGCTGATATGAGCAGGGTAATCACCCTGGTAGATGAAATAACCGCCGATGGTTACGCATTGCACTCAGGTTTTTTCGATATTTTTAGAGAAACACAGGATAGTGAAACCATTTGGTGGAGCAAAAATGCTATTGGTGATCGCATGTGGAATTCTCTGCATTATAATAATGTTACACCGCAACAATCCGGAGGGTGGAATGGTTTTGCAACCCTTTCTGAATTCTATGATCTGTTTGAAGGGCCAGAAGAAAATATATTAGGTGGCGATCAGGAAGAAAGAAGAGGTGGGGTGCCACTTCAAGCAGCACCAGCCGGCGAAGATGGTACGGTTGATGAAGACAATGATGGTTTTGCAGATGGCACGAACATAGGCTTTGGTTTCCTTTTTGGCCAACAATATAACCCGGACGGGACCCCAATTGTATTCGGTGGAACTAATTTGGATTTTACAAGAGAATTTTTCAACGCAGCTACAGGCGCGCCAGACCTAAATGATAATAGTCAGGTAACAGGGATTAGGGTACTCAAATACAACCCCAGATATGGCGCACAAACAGAGCATAATGTTTTCTTAAGATATGCAGATGCTTATTTAATGAAAGCAGAGGCTATTCATAGAGGTGGTAGTAGTGGTGAAACAGCCTTGTCCTTGGTTAACACCCTTCGAGGTTTACGAGATGCTACTCCTCTTGGTAGTTTATCAGATCAAGATATAATAGATGAAAGAGGAAGGGAGCTTTATATGGAGAATTGGAGACGTCAAGACTTAATTAGATTTGGCACATACACCCGCGATTGGGAATTTAAAGACCCGGCAGCCATTGGTAATGCAGATCGCCAGCTATTCCCTATTCCTGCAACTCAGGTTATTCTTAACCCTAATCTGGTTCAGAATCCCGGATATTAAGAATTTTTTTTAAGTTTATTTTTTAAAAATCCCTGATCATATAGATCAGGGATTTTTATTTTTGGTTATTAGGCAGAAAGCCATAAAAACAATATATTCCCCAATAATAAACCCTTAAAAAAGCATGTACACCTTAGGCTATGACCTTGGAAGTTCTTCAATAAAAGTAGCCTTAGTAGCTATAGCATCTGGTAAAAGCCTGGCCGTAATAAGTGAACCTAAAACAGAAATGGATATGCTCTCGCTAAACAAAGGGTGGGCAGAACAAGATCCTGAAGATTGGTGGGCGCATATATGCAACGCCACTAAAAAATTATTAAAAGAAACCGGAGTTAATCCAGGTAAAATAAAAGGTATAGGCATCTCTTACCAAATGCACGGCCTTGTTTTAGTTGATAAGCATGGTATTCCCTTAAGAAAATCAATTATATGGTGCGATGGAAGAGCCGTTGATATTGGCAGAAAAGCATTTGATGATCTTGGGCACGATACCTGTGCACAAAAACTTTTGAATTCACCGGCAAACTTTACAGCGTCTAAATTAAAATGGGTTAAGGAAAATGAACCCGAACTTTATAAAAACAGTTTTAAAGCCATGCTCCCTGGTGACTATATTGCTTATAAGTTAAGTGGAAAAGTTAATACCACCATTTCCGGCCTTTCAGAAGGTATATTCTGGGATTTTGAAGAAGAGCAAATTAGCAGTTGGCTTTTGGATTATTATGATTTAAATGAAGAGCTTCTCCCTGAAATTGTAGCTACTTTTTCAGACCAGGGCCAGATTTCTGTTAACGGGGCCAGGGAAACCGGCCTGGCAGAAGGCACCCCTATCCTTTATCGGGCTGGCGATCAACCTAATAATGCCCTCTCACTAAACGTATTTAATCCAGGTGAAGTAGCAGTTTCAGGCGGTACTTCCGGAGTGGTTTATGCCATTACTGAGAAGCTCTCTGTTAAAGAATGTTCCCGTGTCAATAATTTTGCCCATGTTAATTATTCGCCCAGGAGCAGACGCATTGGTAAATTATTATGTGTGAATGGCGCTGGAATTATGTACAGATGGATATTAAATAACTTAAAGGTTGAATCCTATCAGGAAATGAATGAGTTGGCGGCGAATGTACCAATTGGTTCAGAAGGAGTTATTATTTTACCTTTTGGCAACGGCCCGGAGCGGATGTTAGACAATAAAGATTTAGGAGCACAAATAGGAAATATAAACCTAAATATTCATTCCAGGGCACATCTTTGCAGGGCTGCATTAGAGGGTATTGCTTTTTCTTTTGTATATGGTATGGAAATTCTTAAAGCAGATGGTATTAAGTCCAAAGTAATCAGAGCAGCTAATGATAATTTATTCAGGTCTCCTGTTTTTTCGAATACTATAGCTAGTTTAATAGATCAGGAAATCGAAATTTATAATACTACCGGTGCTATAGGAGCTGCAAGGGCATGCATGTTACATGAAGGTAATTGGGAGGCTTTTGGAAGACAAATAATGGACAATGATTATGTTAAGAGTTATTCGCCCTCATCCGAAAAAAAGGAATATAAAATGGCATATAAACTCTGGAAAAACCAATTGGAAATAACATTAAAAGATAATTAAAATGGCACTTATTGGAAACAAGGAGTTTTATTCGGGAATAGGGGAAATACACTTTGAAGGCAAAGAATCTGATAATCCCCTGGCTTTTAAATACTATAATGCGGATCAGCTTGTGGCGGGTAAAACCATGGGAGACCACTTAAGATTTGCAGTGGCCTACTGGCATACCTTTTGTGGTGTAGGCGCCGATCCTTTTGGTCCGGGTACACAAAATTTTCCCTGGGATAATTATAGTGATCCTATAGATGCGGCAAAAGCCAAGGCCGATGCTGCCTTTGAGTTTATTACAAAAATGGGATTTAACTATTTCTGCTTCCATGATTTTGATCTGGTAAGAGAAGGGAGTTCATTTTCAGAATCTGAAAGGAGACTTTCATTGTTTTTCTAATCCCAGATATATGAATGGAGCCTCTACTAATCCGGATTTTAACGTATTGGCAAGGGCCGGAGGGCAGATAAAACTAGCTCTGGATGCCACCATGGCTCTCGATGGCGAGAATTATGTTTTTTGGGGAGGACGCGAAGGTTATATGTCTTTATTAAATACAGACATGAAACGAGAATTGGACCATATGGGCCGATTTTTGACAACGGCAAGAGATTATGCAAGGCAACAGGGTTTTAAAGGGACTTTCTTTATTGAACCAAAGCCCATGGAACCTATGAAGCATCAATATGACTTTGACGCAGCAACAGTAGTTGGATTTCTGCATCAGTATGGTTTACAAGATGATTTTAAACTGAATCTTGAAGTCAATCATGCCACCTTGGCAAGTCACACTATGCAACACGAAATGGAAGTTGCTGCCGCTCATGGAATGCTGGGGAGTATTGATGCAAATAGAGGTGATTATCAGAACGGTTGGGACACAGATCAATTTCCGAATAATATTACTGAAGTAACTGAAGCCATGCTTACATTTTTGAAAGCAGGAGGTTTGCAAGGCGGCGGAATTAATTTTGACGCCAAAATAAGGCGGAATTCTACTGATTTGGATGATGTATTCCATGCTCATATTGGTGGCGCAGACACCTTTGCACGGGCACTACTTATTGCCGACAAGATTATGACTTCTTCCCCCTATAATGATCTGAGAAAAAAGCGTTACCAGTCCTTTGATTCCGCTAAAGGGAAGGATTATGAACTTGGGAAATTAGATCTGAATGATCTTTATGAAATTGCAAAGTCAAATGGAGAATTAGAATTACAGAGCGGTAAACAAGAGTTGTTTGAAAATATAATAAACCAATACCTCTAGACATATAGTTAAAAGGCAATAATATTCAGGTCAATTTTTTAATCAATGGAGAATTTTACCTAAATACAGCAATTAGTATTTATTAAACTAGCAACTAACCAAACTTTGTATGACATCAGCTTTCGGATTTTGGGATTATTTTATTTTTATTGCATATGCCTTCCTAATTTTAGGGGTTGGCCTGTGGGTATCCAGAGATAAAAAAGGGCATCAGAAGAATGCCGAAGATTATTTCCTTGCCAGTAAATCTCTGCCCTGGTGGGCCATTGGTGCCTCCCTGATCGCCGCCAATATTTCTGCCGAACAATTTATCGGGATGTCCGGTTCAGGATTTGCGGTAGGATTAGCCATAGCATCCTATGAATGGATGGCGGCAATAACTTTACTTATCGTCGGTAAATTTTTCCTGCCAATTTTTATTGAAAAAGGTCTTTATACGATCCCGGAGTTTGTAGAGCAACGCTTTTCCACTACTCTAAAAACTATTTTAGCTGTATTTTGGATTGCACTTTACGTTTTTGTAAACCTGGCTTCTGTTTTGTATTTAGGTTCACTTGCATTAGAAACAATTATGGGGATTCCTATGGTTTATGGTGTAATTGGACTGTCATTATTCGCTTCAGCATATTCCCTTTACGGAGGTCTTTCTGCCGTTGCCTGGACAGATGTGATTCAGGTTATTTTTCTGGTTTTCGGAGGTTTGGTAACGTCGTATTTAGCGCTGAATACAGTCTCGGACGGGCAGGGAGTTCTGGAAGGTCTCAAAATAGTTTACGAAACTGTCCCTGAGAAATTTGTCATGATACTGGATAAGTCCAATCCGGAATATGCTAATTTACCTGGATTGGGGGTACTGGTTGGTGGTATGTGGGTGGCTAACTTGTATTATTGGGGTTTTAACCAATATATCATTCAAAGAACATTGGCCGCTAAGTCTTTAAGAGAAGCTCAAAAAGGAATTATTCTGGCTGCTTTTTTAAAAATAGTAATTCCGGTTATTGTGGTTTTACCAGGCATTGCAGCATATGTAATGATCCATGATGCTGAGATTATGAATCGCCTTGGAGAAGTCGGGCAGCAAAATCTACCTTCCCTTGAACAAGCAGATAAGGCTTATCCGTGGCTATTACAATTTTTACCAACCGGGCTAAAAGGAGTCGCTTTTGCGGCCTTGGCAGCTGCAATTGTATCTTCCCTGGCGTCTATGTTAAATTCTACATCGACCATTTTTACTATGGATATTTATAAGCAATATATTAATCCAAATGCCTCTGACAAGAAAACAGTGAATGTAGGTCGTCTTTCAGCGGCCGCTGCGCTTGTTATTGCTTGTATAATGGCGCCATTATTGGGAGGAATAGACCAGGCATTCCAGTTTATACAGGAATGGACAGGATTGGTAAGTCCCGGAATTTTGGCCGTATTTATGTTGGGCCTATTCTGGAAGAAAACAACCAATAAAGCCGCTATCGTGGGTGCATTGGTATCTATACCTATAGCTTTTTATTTCAAAGTAGCCCCCAGCGGTTGGTCTGATAGTTCTATTTTTGCGGATGTCCCGTTTCTGGACCAGATGGGATACACAGCGCTGCTTACCATGTTGGTAATAGTGTTTGTCAGTCTTAATCAAAATAAAGGCGGGGATGATCCAAAAGGCATTCCGCTTGCAAAAGGTCTGTTTAATACCAGTGCGAAATTCAATGTTGGGGCCTTTGCGGCAATGATCATTATCGCTACTATTTATGCCCTCTTCTGGAATTAATTCTTGTTTGTAATTAAAAATAATTAATATGATGGGTTGATTAAATTCAACCCTTTATTTATTCCCCAACTTACCTTTGAATATTAAGTAAACCTGGACTACATTTCAATTTCTGATATTATGCTTAGGATAGAGATCAACTAAAACATTTGCCTCCTGCTTCTCCTGTCTCTGAAGTATATTTTATAATTATTGACATCCTTAATTTAGATGGTTTTAAGGATATGTTAATTGTTGAGTGCAATCATGAAATTAGCACCCGATTGGATTGGACGGGTGCACAACATGGTGTAATTTTGCAAAATGATTAAAAAGATGGTTTTGTGGAGGTTAGGAAACAGAATTTTGATATTGCCGGTCTGGCAAAAGATCTTAGAAATAAAATTATAGCTGGAAGCGACAACTGCAACATAGCCATTAATAATGATTCTACAATTAATTTGACAAAAAACAACCAGCATATAAAAATGATAATATCAGGATTAAAAAGAATTGCAGGTCTTATACTTTTACTTGCAATTACGATATCGTGTAATTCAGAAAAAGAAAGTTTTAAGGAAATTAAGAATGCCCATCCTACCCTCTTTACGCTGCTGCCTTCTTCACATACCGGTATAGACTTCCTTAACAAAGTTGAAAACCAAAAAAACTTCAACATTTTTAAGTATAGAAATTTCTACAATGGTGGCGGAGTGGCCATAGGAGATATAAACAATGATGGATTGACCGAT
The DNA here is from genome assembly GCF_947260015.1 of uncultured Eudoraea sp. Lineage (GTDB taxonomy): Bacteria > Bacteroidota > Bacteroidia > Flavobacteriales > Flavobacteriaceae > Eudoraea. The sequence continues at coordinate 30,728 of NZ_CAMYOM010000027.1, forward strand.
ATTTATATGACAGGAAATATGGTCTCCAACAAACTTTACCTCAATAAGGGTGGATTAAAATTTGAAGACATCTCTGAAAAAGCAGGCGTAAAAGGATCTAAGCCCTGGTCTACAGGAGTTGTTATGGTTGATATTAACCAGGATGGATTACTTGATATTTATGTAAGTAACGCGGGTAATATGAAGGGAAATAACCATGATAATGACCTCTATATAAACAACGGTGACCTGACTTTTACAGAAAAAGCAGCTGAATATAACCTGGCCAAAACCGGCTTTTCTACCCAGGCATCTTTTTTTGATTACGATAAAGATGGCGATCTGGACGCATATATCCTTAACAATAGCAACATCCCTGTAAGTAGTTTGGGATATGCAGAACAAAGAGATATTAGGGCTCAGGATTGGGAGGGCATCCCGGATATTTTTAAGGGTGTCGGCGACATGCTTTTGCGGAATGATAATGGAAAATTTGTGGATGTTAGTGAAGATGCCGGGATCTATGGCAGCCTGATTGGATTTGGACTAGGGGTTATGATTACTGACATCAATAAAGACCTCTATCCGGATATCTATATATCTAACGACTTTTACGAACGGGACTATCTTTACATCAACAACCAGGATGGCACCTTTAAAGAAGATATAAAGAACTGGACTTCCCATCTCTCCTTATCTGCAATGGGAATTGATATTTCAGATATTAATAACGACGGTAATGCAGATATTTTTATTACAGATATGCTTCCGGAACCCGATCAAAGGGTAAAATCGATTATGGAATTTGAAGGTTACAATGTTTATAAATTAAAACAAAGCAAGGACTTTTACCAACAATACATTCAAAACACTTTACAGCTAAATAACGGAAATGGATCGTTTTCAGAAATAGCCTATTTCAGCGGAGTTGAAGCAACAGATTGGAGCTGGGCAGGACTTCTTTTTGATATGGATAATGACGGGCTCAGAGATATTTATATTACAAACGGTATTAATCACGATCTTACGGATCTTGACTTTATCGATTTTTTTGCCAATGAAATCATTCAGAATATGGTGCTTACAGGCAAGAAAGAGTCTATAGATTCCATTATCAATAAAATGCCCGTAAGACCTCAGCCAAATTACGCGTATAGAAACAATGGAGATCTTACATTTTCAAATGCCAACAAAGATTGGGGGTTTGAAATACCCAGTTTATCAAATGGTGCTGCCTATGGAGACCTAGATAATGACGGGGATCTGGATATTGTAGTTAATAATGTTAATATGGAGTCCTTTGTTTATGAAAATAATGCTACTTCACTCACGGAAAACAACTATATAAAACTTGGGTTCGAAGGTCAAAAAGAAAATAAATTTGCCGTTGGAACTACAGTGATGCTTTACAATGACAAAAATGTTATCCTCCAGGAATTAGTGCCTTCCCGGGGTTTTCAATCTTCCATGGATCACGTAATGACCATAGGATTAGGTAAATATAAAACCATTGATTCTATTAGAATTATTTGGCCGGATGATAAAACAGTAAAGTTAGAAAAGGTTGCTGTTAATCAATTCCTCACCTTTAAACATTCTGACGCCAGAGAGGTTTACATTCCTTTAATTAAAGAGAAGAAGCCTTCGTTATTAAAAGAAATTCAAAACAATCAACTTATTGCCCATAAAGAGAATGTTTATAATGATTTTGATTACGAGGGACTTATTTATATGCAACTCTCTCAGGAAGGACCGGCATTGGCTGTAGGTGATATCGATGGTGATGGCAACGAGGATGTCTTTATTGGAGGGGCTAAAAACCAATCCGGGATTGTCTACAAACATAGTGGAAACGGGACGTTAAGCGTTACAAATCAAAACTCGCTGGAAAAAGATTCCGAATATGAAGATACTGCAGCAGCTTTTTTTGATGCTGACGGAGATTTAGATTTAGATCTAATTGTAGGTTCAGGCGGCAATCAGGTTGGGGAAGAAAAAAACTATGTGGCCCGTCTATATTTAAACAACGGCAATGGGTCTTTTGTAAAGTCAGCGGAAAGACTTCCTTCGACCTTCACGAATATTTCAACCATAGCGCCTTCAGACTATGACAATGACGGTGATACAGATCTTTTTATAGGTTCCAGAAGTATAGTAGGTACTTATGGAATTGATCCTAAACATTTGTTATTGGAGAATAAGGGTGATGGTACTTTTGAAAATGTAACGGAAAGAAATGCCTATGACCTTAAAGATGCCGGAATGATTACAGACGCAATTTGGGCAGATATAGATGGGGATTCAAAAAAAGACCTGATAACTGTTTCGGATTGGGGGACGCCAAAAATCTTTAAAAATTCGGGCAGACAATTGTCTTTCCAAAATTCGGCCCTTGATAGTCTGCCCGGATGGTGGAATGTTGTGGAAGCGGTGGATTTAGATAAAGACGGAGATAACGATCTGATCTTAGGCAACCAGGGAAGTAACCTGCACTATAAGCCCGGTATAGATAGTCCAATGAAAATGTGGATTAATGATTTTGATGACAATGGTACAATTGAACAAATAGTAACCCAGAATATTGATGGCAAGGATTATCCTCACCATCAGAAAAAGGACTTAACCACTCAAATGGTTGCATTAAAAAAGCAAAACCTAAAGGCCTCAGAATATTCCACAAAGACCATTGAGGAATTATTTCCTGCAGAAATTTTTGGGAACTCAATCATGAAAAAAGCGGCCATCTCAGAATCCATAATTGCCGTTAATGAAGGCGATGGTAATTTTTCTGTTATAAAGCTACCTTCCAGAAGTCAATTGTCGTGTATTTGCGGTATTAGCTGTGCCGATGTGAATAGTGATGGGAATTTAGACTTAATCCTGGGAGGTAACAATTTTGAATTTAAACCTCAGTATTCAAGATTGGATGCTAATTATGGTAATGTTCTGCTTGGTGATGGAGCTTTAGGCTTTGAATGGCAGGACTATGATACCAGTGGTTTTTTTATAAGAGACGAGATTAAACAATTGAAGCAGTTTAAAGATAAAACAGGAAAGACCTATTTGATAGTTGCTATCAATGAGAATAAACCTAAGATATTTGCGATCGATGAATAAATACCTCCTGGGAATTATTGTGGTCTCTTTATCATTAAGCTGTGGCCCGAAAGAAGGGGAACTTTTTAAAAATCCACCTCCCAAAGAAACGGCTATAACTTTTGAAAACACATTAACAGAAACGGATGATCTCAATATATTAGATTATCTGTATTTCTATAATGGAGGTGGTGTTGCTGTAGGAGATATTAACAACGACGGCCTTGTTGACATATATTTCTCCGGAAATATGGTTAAGAACAAACTATATCTGAACAAAGGAGGGCTCAAATTTGAAGATATTACAGAACTTGCCCATGTAGAGGGTAATAGCAGTTGGAATACGGGAACTATAATGGGTGATGTTAATGGTGACGGGCTATTGGATATCTATGTATGCGCAATGGTTGGAATTAACGGTTTTAAAGGTTACAATGAACTTTTTATTAATCAGGGAGATAAAACTTTTGTGGAAAGTGCTGAGGCATATGGTCTGGATTTTGACTCCTACAGTTCTTCAGCCGCTTTTTTAGACTATGATCTTGATGGCGATCTGGATATCTACATTTTAAACCAGGCTGTACATACACCAGAATCTTTTGGTAAGGCAGACCTTCGTTATAAAAGAAATTACCAGACCGGAGACAAGTTGCTTCGAAACGAGAATGGAAAATTCCTTGATGTTAGTGAAGAGGCTGGCATCTATGGAGGTGTTAATGGATATGGATTAAGCATAGCTATATCGGATTTTAATCAGGATGGTTACCCCGATATATACATTGGAAATGATTTTCATGAAGATGATTACTATTACTTAAACAATGGAGACGGAACGTTCACCGAAAACATAAAGAAGTATTTCGGGCATACTACCAGATTTTCTATGGGGAGTGATGTTGCAGACATTAACCATGATGGATGGCCTGATATTCTTTCCTTAGATATGCTGCCTGAAGATGAAACCGTTCTTAAATCTTCGGAAGGTGATGACAATATTCAAACCCAGAAGTTAAGAACAAAAAGATATGGTTACCACTACCAGTTCACCAGGAACATGCTGCAATTAAATCGCCCTGGAAGTAGCTTCGCAGAAATAGCATTATATAGTGGTATTGCTGCCACAGACTGGAGTTGGAGCGGTCTATTTGGAGATTATGACCAGGATGGTGAACAAGACTTATTTATAGCCAACGGTATCCCAAAACGTCCTAATGATCTTGATTTTATAAACTTTGTCTCCAGTGATCAGATCAAAACTAAGATTAATAATACGAAACTGGTAGACCAACAGGCCCTTAATATGATGCCTTCGGGGAATGTCCATAATTATGTATTCAGAGGATCATCAGACCTCTTATTCGAAGATAAATCAGGGTCATGGATTATTAACGACACACTTATTTCCGGGGCTACTGCGGTAGCAGACTTAGATAATGACGGCGATCTGGATCTTGTTACCAATAATATAAATAGCCCTGCCAGTATATATATCAATAAAACCAATGGGAAAAACAATTACCTCAAAATTAAATTAAAATATTCGCCTCCCAACCCATTTGGAATTGGAACCAAAGTGTTCTCATATCACAATGGTGTTTTGCAGTATAAGGAATTATATCCCGTAAGGGGTTTTCAATCATCTTCGGAACCTATAATCCATTTTGGATACGGTAAAACCGCAAAGATAGATTCTCTAAAAATAGTCTGGCCTGATGGGCAATTTCAGAATGTAAAAAACGTAAATACAAATCAAACAATAATCATTTCACCTGAAAACACCATGCCTTTTGATTATGGATCGCTTCAGCCTTCGAAGCTCAGAATCTTCAGAGAGGTAGAAGATAATCTCGGAATCAACTTTACACATAAGGAAGATAATTATGTAGATTTTAACCGACAAAAACTTATCCCATATCAAATATCCGATAGGGGCCCCGCAACAGCAATTGGTGACATTAACAATGATGGTAAAGCCGATATTTTCTTTGGAGGCTCCAAATTTATACCTTCCAGGATCTTTTTTCAGACAGACTCTTTGTATGTAGAAAAAGGCATCCCTGAAATTCAAAGAGATAGCATAAAAGAAGATGTTACAGCTGTTATTGCCGATTTTACAGGTAATGGAAAAACTGATCTGATCCTGGGTTCCGGCGGAGCAGATTTCTACAATAAAATGGTCCCTTTACTGGACAGTTATTATGTTCAGAAAGATACCGTTTTTGAACAAGCCTTGCTACCTGAATATTTTGAGAATGCTTCAGTGATTAAAGCAAATGACTTTGATAGTGATGGGGATCTTGACATTTTTGTTGGCAACCAGGCCATATCCAATGACTTTGGTAAAATGCCAAATTCCTTTTTGCTAAAAAACAACAATGGCCAATTCACCATTGTAAAAAATAAGGATCTGCAAAATGCGGGGATGATTACCGATGCTATATGGGAAGATTTTGACGGGGATGGAATCCAGGATCTGATTGTAGTAGGTGAATGGATGTCACCCAAATTCTTTGCCAATATCAATGGTGTTCTTGTTGAAAAGAAAAATTTAGACAGGGAAATAAATGGCCTGTGGCAAAGTGTAACGGCTTTTGATATTGATAAGGATGGTGACAAAGATTATCTATTAGGAAATTGGGGAGTAAATAATAAATTCAGAGCATCCGAAGACTTGCCCTTAAAGATGTTTTATTCAGATTTTGATGGAAATGGCAGTACGGAAACTATTGTCGCTATTCCTAAAAACGGAAAATACTTTCCACTTGAAGGATTAGATGGTATTGCAGGACAATTAGTGGAGTTGCGCAAAAAATTTACTAATTATAGCGATTTTGCCGGCAAAACCATTGAGCAGATATTGGATAAAAAAACATTGGATAACTCAATTGTTTTAGAAGTATCTGAATTGAGATCAGGATATCTGGAGAATAATAATGGCAAATTTACTTTTGTGGCATTTGAGAATGAATTACAATTGGCACCCATAATGGATTTTCTTGCCTACGATTTTGATCAGGATGGTTCTGAAGAAGTTATAGCAGCAGGGAATTATTTTGGGGTTAAACCCTATCATGGACGTTTTGGTTCTTTTCCCGGTGCTATGATAAAAAGCAAAAATGACGTAATTTTGGGGCATAAAATGGGACTGGATCTTTCTCAGAAATCAACACGTCATCTTGATATAATTAAATTAAACAACCAACCTTATTTACTGGTAACCTTCAATAACGAGAAAGCCCGCGTTTATGAATTAATAAAACAAAACTCAAAATGAAGAAGACATTAGGAATGTTGCTGGCAATAATAACTCTTGCGTCCTGCAATAAGAACGAAGAACCCATTGTTGTTACACCAAATGAACTGCATATGGCTATAAACAAGGTTACAGAGATTATGATACATGATATTTTTTCTCCCCCTGTTGCCAGTAGGATCTATGCCTATCCAAATATAGCCGCATATGAAATAATAGCGCTAAATGATGAACATTACCTCTCATTGGAAGGTCAGGCGCACGAACTCACTGCGATTCCCAAACCAGACACATCAAAACCGGTAAATTATTCATTATCTGCTTTAATAGCACATATGGATGTAAGCAGCAGAGTAATATTTTCTGAGGATAAACTGGCTACGTTCAGGGATAGTCTATATACTGTCTGGGAATCTCAAAACGCACGAGAATTTAATGCCTCCAAAGAGTACGGACTGCAGGTTGCCGAGCATATTGCAGAATGGATGAATGGAGACAATTATAATCAAACACGGACAATGCCCAAGTTTACCGTAGATACTGATGACCCTTCGAGATGGCAACCCACCCCTCCGGCATATATGGATGGAATAGAGCCTCATTGGAACAAAATACGCCCTTTTGTTATAGATTCTGCAAACCAATTTATTCCCACTCCTCCCCCACCTTTTTCTATGGAAGAAGATTCAGAATTTTACAAAGAAGTAAAAGAAGTATATGACATTAGCATGGAAATCACTGAAAAGGGAGACACCTCCGAGGAAATTGCCATAGCACAGTTCTGGGATTGTAATCCATATGTTTCCGTGACACGTGGTCATTTGATGTTCGCAACAAAGAAAATTTCCCCGGGTGCCCACTGGATTGGTATAGTTAAAATTGCTGCCAAAAATACAAATAGTGATTTTAACAAAACAGTATACGCCTATACCAAAACATCCATGGCCATAGCCGATGCTTTTATTAGTTGTTGGGATGAAAAGTACAGAAGTAATCTTATCCGGCCTGAAACCCTGATCAACGAACATATTGACGAAAACTGGAAGCCGGTATTGCAAACCCCCCCATTTCCTGAGTACACCAGTGGGCATAGTGTAGTTTCCGGAGCAGCTGCAACGGCACTTACTGATATATTTGGTGACAATTTTACCTTTGATGATGATACTGAAGTGCCTTTTGGATTGCCTGCCAGAAGTTTTAATTCATTTAATGAAGCCGCAGATGAGGCGGCTATTAGCAGAATGTACGGCGGAATTCATTATAGAAAAGCCGTTGCGATTGGCGTAAAACAAGGAAGGGATTTAGGCAAGTTCATTTTGGAAAACCTTACAATGACCAGGAATCCCAATTTAGTTTCCAATTAGTTATATGAAAAAGATCATTTTAGTTTTAGTGACACTGCTACTTGTGGGTCTTGTATGGTATTTGTTTATAAAGCCCTATGATTACCTCGTAACTTTCAAAGCCAGGACGTTTCCAGGGACTATTAACCAATCTATTAAAATTTGGAGCTCTACTCTGAAAGATGCACAATTAGTGAAACAGGAAGGTCTAACTCACCTGGAACAAAATATAAAATTCAACGATTCTACTTATTTATATAAATGGGACATTATTCCGCTAACAGACTCTACTTCAAAGGTAAAAGTTTATGTAAAGGATCTTGATCATAGTTTTGGAAACAAAATTGCGATCCCTTTTTTTAATACCGATTTTGAAAAACGAACCATAAGTACAGTTAAGGATTTTAATGAAAACCTAAATACACACATTGATAAGTTCAGGGTTAAGATTATTGGCCCGGGAGAATTAACTTCTACTTATTGTGCTTGTGTTAAAGTAAAGACCACTCAATTAGTAAAAGCAAAGGGAATGATGAAATACTATCCCTTACTAAATAACATCTTTGCCAGTAACGGAATTGAATTAAGTGGAAGGCGATTTTTAGAAGTTACCAAATGGGACAGGGAAACAGACAGCATACAGTTTGATTTCTGTTATCCGATTATTAAAACGGACTCATTGCCCCAACATCCGGACATGAAGTACAAGGAATTCAATTCAAGGAAAGCACTTATGGCAATTTATAATGGTAATTATATAACTTCGGACAGGGCTTGGTATGCTCTTTTGGATTATGCCGATAAAAATGATATTCAAGTTACAGGTCTGCCAGTAGAAGTTTTCCATAGCAACCCTAATATGGGAGGTGATGGACTTAATTGGAAAGCGGAAATCTATATGCCCTTAAAAAACAACAATGAGTAGGTATTTATACATTTTATTCACAAGCCTATTATTCAGTTGTTCCAACTATGGTCAGCTTACTTACATTACTAAACTCCCTAAAAAAATGGACGAAAATTCGGGAATGGTAGTAGGCCGGGATTCCACTGTTTGGATGATTAACGACAGTGGAGGTGCAGATAAAATATATCAAATAAATTTTAAGGGAAAGTACGTCAAACAACTCGAAGTCAAAAATGCCAAAAACAAGGATTGGGAAGAACTGGCCCGTGATATTGATGGTAATGTTTATATAGCTGATACAGGAAATAATGCTAATAAAAGAAAAGACCTGGTTATATATAAAATACCCAATCCGGATAAGGAAAAAGGAGACAAGATTGAAGCAGAACGCATAGAATTCAACTTTCCTGAACAAAAAAAATTTCCCCCTAAAAAGAAAAATTTACACTTTGACACAGAGGCCATTTTCTACGCAAAAGACAGCCTTTATCTTATCACAAAAAACAGGTCCCATCCTTTTAGTGGTGAGGCCATGATATACAGAATTCCCGCGAAAAAGGGGAAATATAAGGCCACTTACCTTGGAGAATTTATTCCCTGTACAGATTTTTCCACCTGTAAAATAACAGCGGCAGACATTTCCCCTGACGGTAAAACCATCGCCCTGTTAGGCTATGGCAAATTATGGCTTTTCACTAATTTTGATCTTTCAAATTTCTTTAAAGGAGAGCTAAAAACAATTGATCTTGGTATTAGAACACAACTGGAATCTATTTCTTTCCTCAATAATAATACCCTGTTGCTTTCCGATGAAGAACTGCATAAATCCGGAAGGAATCTTTATTCTTTTAGCTTTTAAATATCAAAACTAATTTTTGACTATAAATCATTGGTTTATTTGCGTTTTTATAAGTACCTTATTCTACTGTAAACACTAAAAAAGGCCTAACAATGAAAACCTCACAATCACTTAAAATTTCAATCTTTACCTTTATACTTACCCTGATTATATCTTCAACTACATATGCTCAAGTTGGTTGGAATCCTGAATTAGAGAAAGAATGCACTGAGGCCATTGCTGAAATGAAAAAGGAAGCACCTAAACTTAAAACCTATTTTGCCGAGGCTTATGGCTATGCAATATTTCCAAAAATAACCAAAGCAGGCCTTGGAATAGGCGGTGCCGGAGGCAAAGGATTAGTGTACCGTGGAAATACCGCAACCGGTGAGTCTAAATTAGGACAGGCCTCTATTGGTCTACAAGCAGGTGGTCAGCAATTTAGCGAATTGATCTTTTTTGAAGATAAAGCTGCCTATGACCGTTTTACAGGCGGAAAATTTAAATTTGGCGCTCAGGCATCCGCAGTAGCTATTACGGAAGGTGGAGCGGCAGTTGCTCCCTACCAGGATGGCGTAGCTATTTTTACCCACGTAAAAGGTGGGCTAATGTATGAGGCATCCGTAGGCGGACAGAAATTTACTTTTGAACCTCATTAATACTGTTAAATCTTCATTGTGATTTAATGCTATCTTGGTTATTGACAATGCAAATAATGTAACTATAAGACATTCGTCAATATAAATTATTAGCAATCGGACCTGTCTATATTTACATTTCAGAAAATGAGCTGTCCTTAGAATAGTTATGCTTAGTTAATTAACATAGCTGATTTTTGGGATATCTATAATTCTGAGAATTGGAAATCCCAAAGAAAGTACAAACGCCTATTATTGAATGATTTGGCATTAACGACGGAAATACCATCGTCCGTTATAGCACTGCAAAATAAATTAAATGAGATATGGAATAGTTCAATGAAGGCTCAATATCAACCCAATAAAAACTGAATGCTTAGAGCCAAGGCGGGGTTATAGGTGATAGAAAATCTTTACTTCTTTCAGTTAACTGGATATTTTTACTTTAGGAAATAAAACAAGATCAGTTACTTTGCGTTATCCATTTATTCAATCCTTTTATATGTTTATTTTTGTAATTGGCAAGTTTAAATTTATCCCCATAAATACGACTGGTAAAAATTATACGAGTATCTAACAAAATATATACTGATCATTATACACCTATTCAAAAATCATCTAAAACCAATTTTCTATGACTCAAATTAAAATAGTTTTATGTATTACTTGTCTTCTTATGTTCTCTAATATAAAGGCTCAGGAGCTTAGTAAGGAAGAAAGAAAAGTTGAAATTTTTTCCTCAGAAGAAAAGGATAATCTTCAACTCTGGTTCCAGGATGAAGCTAAAAGAATGGATCTCAACGAGGAGGAAATGAGCCAATACAGTAGTATTATTGTTTACTATGTAGCCAAGATCGCAAGGTTAGATGATAAGGATAAAGATTATTCGCCGGAGAGATTTAAAAAGGAATTAAACAGTTTGTTGGCCAAACAGGATGAGGAGTTAAAAGAATTACTCACTCCGGAACAATTTGAAATACATAAGGAAATTTATGGAGAATTTCTAAGGTCGGCCTATAGAAGATGGGGGATAAAAAATGATTAACAAGTACCGGGTAAAAATAAAGAAGTAAAATCATATTTAAGCTTACCAGTGACCTATGGTGAATAAAAAACCATTAACTCTTAAACGTATTTTATTATGCTGCGTTATGCTCTATCTGCAGCAAGGCTATACGCAGGATGTAGAACCCCGCAGGTGGTCGTCCATTCCTTTGGGTGTAAATGTTATAGCCGCAGGATATGCCTATACTTCCGGCGATGTCTTTTTTGATCCCGTCTTAGGAGCTGAAGATGTAATTTATACAGGTAATGGGTTTGTTGCCGGTTATATACGTCCCTTTAGATTGGGTAATAAATTGGCACGGGTAGACGTATTACTTCCTTTTTCTTTTTCCCGTTGGGAAGGTCTTTTGGATGGTGTCCCCGAGAGTGCTAACAGAACTGGTTTCGCAGATCCGAGAGTGAGATTATCCTTAAATTTAACAGGACCCCCACCCACAGGGCCTAAAGAATTACAAGAATACCTGACTGCCAACCCGGTTTTCACAACCTTTGGTGTTTCTCTGTCTGTATCCCTGCCTTTTGGTCAATACTCTGATGATCAATTATTAAATCTGGGGGGTAACCGTTTCGTTATAAGACCGCAGATAGGAATGGTTCATTATTGGGGTCCCTGGTCATATGAACTTACAAGCTCCCTGGTACTCTTTTCCAAGAATAATGATTTTTTTAATGATGGTGAATTAAAACAAAGGGCACTTTTTGCCCTTCAGACCCATCTTATAAGGCAATTTGAGAAACGCTTTTGGGCTTCACTAAGTGCGGGGTACAACCAAGGAGCGTCTTCTGTAGTTAACCAGCAATTCAATGATGACCAAAGAGCTAACGTTGTTGGTGCGGCTTCCGTTGGAGCTAGTTTTGCAGGCAATCAAGGTCTTAAATTAGCATATGTTTATTCCAAAACCCTGAAAGATGTTGGTGCCACCACTAATACCGTGCTTTTAGCATGGTCTATTGTTTTTAAATAAGACAAGGGCTGTTAATCTAGGTTAAAGATAAATCCCCACTTAAACCATCCATAATAAAAGTAGAGGATACTGCAATACCTCCTCATGCACCTTGGGGACCTCCACCTACACAAATTCCACCTCAGGAAACAGCTAACATAAGGTCGCCCTGAATTGTAATTCCGATTACATTCCTTAATCCAACTATGATATGGATTTAAAAATTAATTTACTACATGCTCTAGGTATGTTTACTATAATTTAAGTAAATTGAAATTATTACTTCAAAACACCTGACTTATATTAAAAGCAATGCAAAAATTCAAAGTATTTTCCAAACTATTCGTATTGCTATTCCTGGCTTTTAATGCTACACTGGTATTTTCTCAAAATACAGTTCCCTCAGACACTGTAGACTCCATTTTAACGCCCTTTCGAAAAGGACGTTGGTTAACTTCTTTGTCGGGAAGCATTAGCAGCACAAGTAATGAATTAAAATCAACCAAAAACAAAACAATCTCAAATGAATTTGGAATAAACCTGTCCACCGGGAAATTCTTTAAAGAAAGATGGCTATTTGGAGTAACTTTTCAGGCAGCCAGACAGGAAGCTAGAGGAGATTTTAAAATTGTTGGAGAAACTTTATATATAGGACCGCAAATTGCCAGGTATTTTTCTAAAACTAAAGATGGGTCATTATTTTTGAATGTTTCCCCGGGCTTTGTCCTTTATCGCAGTCTTGCCAGCATAAATGAAATTCCTGATTTCGGTGAAGAATCGGACGGAAATGGATTTGGTACTTTGGTTAGTTTGGGTTATTCCCATGTTATCCGTGATTTAATATCCTTAAATATTGGTTTTAATCTTCAATATGGCTGGATTGGCATAGATACTGTTGACATAAATGGTATGATTGGCTCAGACAATATTACTATAAGTAACCTTTCATTTACTTTCGGATTTGGTGTAATTCTCGACGATTTCTTTTTTTGATGAAAAAATATATTTTATATACAATAGTTTTTACTTTCTTCATGTCTTCCGCTGTATTTGCTCAGGCTAAAAATGAAGATGGTTTTATTCAGTCAGATACCATAAGACAAGGTAAAAATGTTCAGTTGGTCGCACTACCCATTATTTTTTATACTCCGGAAACAAAATTTGGATTTGGCGGGGGTGGCCAGCTATTTCTTCTTAATCAAACCAATGAATACAATCAACGTTTGTCCAATATTTTTTTTAGTGCGATCTACACCTCGGAGGGTCAGTTTATTTTCGAGGCTACTCCTCAAATCTATCTGGGGAGTGGAAATTATTTTATTGATATGTTTTATACCTTTAGGATTTTCCCAAACTCATTTTGGGGAATTGGAGCTACAACTCCAGAGGATAATAAGGAATCCTATAACCAAACCACTAATAAATTTGATATTACACTTTTAAAAAGACTACCTCCGAATCTTAATTTTGGACTGTCCTTGAATTTTGCTAACTATAAGATTACAGAGGTCCTCGAAGGGGGTATTTTAGATTCCGGCGCTGTTCCCGGTAGCGACGGAGCAACAATAAGCGGAATGGGTGCCGTGTTTAATTTGGATTCCAGAGATGATATTGGTGCACCCCAGGCTGGTAATTATCTTAGTTTAGCAGCGCGATTTTCAAGTGAGCTCTTTGGGGCGACACATGCCTTTAATAAATTTATTTTAGATTTAAGAACGTATCAAAGAATAGCAAAAAAAAGTATTTTGGCTTTTCGTCTGTACGTAGAAAACAACTATGGTGACGTGCCATTTCAGGGTATGGCAAGCTATGGGGGTAGCAAATATGCAAGGGGGTACTTTAACGGAAGGTTCATAGACAAGCATATGTATATTTTGCAGGCAGAATACAGATGGCGATTTAAAGAGCGATGGACTTTAGCCGGTTTTGGGTTGTTTGGCAGTGTAAATGATGAAGCGGGTGACCTATTCAGTTTTAATAACTTAAAACCAAGTTTTGGAGGGGGAATAAGATTTAAACTGATTAAGGATAAGAGCACCTGGCTCAGGCTCGACTATGGAAAAGGGATAGATGGCCAAAGTGGTATTTACTTTGGTGTTAATGAAGCATTTTAAATTGATCTGAGAGGTAAACGTTCTCCCGCTTCTCATTCCAACCTGTCACTGTGCCTGATATATTTTTCTACAACAACCGCAGTAACAATAACGAGATAAAACTGCCCTAGCAATCCTATTATCACTGAAGCATTTCGAGCGAGTTGTGTTAAAGGCAAAATATCCCCATACCCTATAGTTAAAAGTGTGATGAAACTGAAATAAATTAAATCATCCCTGTTCCCTTCAGAATTCAACTCCTGGCTTATCAAACCGGAAAAAGAATCCGGTTCTATAATCTCTACCGCCATACAAATAAAAAAACCAACTAAACCTAAACAAATATAACCGCTCATCAGGCCCAAAATTACCCCTCTGTTTACTCTTTTACTTCTCCATACCTGAGTGATAATTACATATGTTACAATGCTATAAAACGAGAATAATATAGCAAAATTCGTATAGGTCAATAGAATTTCATCTATAGCCAATATAGAAGATAGTACATAGAGGACAATGGCCACAAAAAGAACGACTACAAAAAGATTTTTAATCCTGTTTTTTTTTGAAATCAACAGAATTCCCGCAAGTATATTGATGATAAAAAATAAAGGAATAACATATGTAACGAACAATTTGGATGGTATAAAAAGAGTTCCAAATAATACAAATAATAGGCTTATCAGAAATAGTGTGAATCTATATGGGTATAAATGATAAAACTTTTTCATTAATCCAGTAATTCTTCATTAAAAGTATATTCTTTATAGTTTACGCGGTAAAGGATACTATAAAATGACGGGATAAACAACAGGGTAATCACCGTTCCAAATAAAAGTCCAACCATTATGCTTACCGCCATCCCTTCCCACATTTCTCCACCACTTAGGTAAAGCGGAATCAATCCCAGCACAGTGGTGAACGTAGCCAGTAAGATAGGTCTGAACCGCTGCAGGCAAGCCGAAATTACGGCATCCTGGGTAGAGCGCTTTAGGACATTTTGTTCCACTTCAATCCGGTCTATTAGCACAATGGCATTGTTGATCACTATCCCGGCCAAAGAGATAACTCCTAAAAAAGGCATAAATCCAAATGGCTCCTGAAACACCAGTAAGCCAACAACTACCCCGATGATCCCAAGCGGGATGGTTAAAGTTACCATGGCCATTTTTCTAAAGGAATTGAATTGTATGATGAGCAATAACAAAATAATAAATCCGGATAAGGGTAGGTATTTAAATACTGCACCCATATTCTCAGCCGTATTTTTGGCATCTCCTGCAAACTGGTAGCTATAACCTTCCGGCCAGTTTTCCATCTGTTGATTAAGCCAGGGAGTAATTTCAGCAGTAATGGCAGAGGCATTACCATCTTCGCGTAATTCACTCGAAACCATAATGGTACGGTCTAAATTAAATCGCAGTATTTTGGCATACTGCCATTGGGGTATAATACTGGCAACCTGCAATAATGGTACACTTTTTCCAGATCCCTGTGAATATATATTCAGCGTCTCCAGTGATTCCAGGGATTGCTGCTGGCTGGCATCACTCCGCATTAGAATGGGAATGGACTTATCGTCTTCCCGGTACTCCCCGGTCTGAAAACCATCCAGTACAGTCTGCAAGGATGTAGCAATGTCCTGGCTGCTTATCCCGGCAACCTGTGCTCTGTTTTGATCAATATCGATTACAAACTTTTTACTTTGAGGACCCCAGTCATCCTTTACATTTTTGGTGCCGGTTATTGATGATAATTTGAGTTTTATTTGCTCAGAGATCGTCGAAAGTTCATCCGGGTTTTCGCCAGATACCTGTATCTCAATAGGTGTCCCGCCGCCACCGCCCTCTAATGAGGATACTTTAATATCGGCATTGGGAAAGTGATTAAAACAAAACTTATCTAATTTCCTGATCATTTCCAAATTATAAATGGCGTCAGAAATATTCACCAGCATATGGGCATAACTTGAATTAGGTTCGTCTGGCGAGTACCCCTGGTCATACGATTCGGGACCTTCCCCAATATAGGAAGACCAGTCTACTATTCCATTTGGCCTGTTGGCATTTACTTGTAATGAATCCTTAATATAATTTTCAATGTCGAGCACCAGTTCAGAAGTCCGTTCAATTTTAGTACCCTGGGGAAGGTTTATGTCTACTGTGATCAGGTTCCGGTCACTATCAGGGAAAAAGATGAAAGGTATTTTTGTAAAGCCAAAAAGTGAAACAAAGAAAGCTATGAATATTCCCAAAATTACACGATACTTTCTAGCTAAAGCCCAAAGTATGATATTCTTATAATACGCTTTTAATTTTTGGATGGTCCTATCTACCAAACCCGGCTTCTTTTGACCTTTAGGTTCTATTTTTAAAAACAAGTAGCAGAAAAGGGTAATTACAGATAAGGCCATGATCCAGGAGGAAAGTAAAGCAAGGGTAATTACTACGAATATTGGACCTACAATATCGCCCATAGTAGATTCCGCTAAATAAAACGCCAAAAACGCTGCTGAGGTAGTTAAAGTTGAAATAAGAAGTGGAGTAAACAATTCAGAACAAGCTTCTACCGCCGCTTTTTTACCTGAAATACCAGCTTCCATTTTAACCATAATGGTCTCGGCCACTACAATGGCATTATCTACCATCATCCCCAAAGCCATTATCAAAGCCGCCAGAGTTACCTGGTTTAGGCCCATATTAATAACACCCATCAGCATCAAGGTCATGATCACTACTATGGGAATTAAACTAGCAATAACCATCCCGGACCTGAATCCTAAAAAAATCAACATAACCGCTAAGACGATAACAATAGCCTGGATTAAATTGACTATAAAATCATTGATTTTTACATCAATATAGGTGTCCATACTGGCCAGCCTGTCAAGCTCCAGGCCCATCGGCAGCTTTGCTTGCCACTCGTGTACTACCCTGTTTACATCTTCACCTAGTTTTATGATATTGGCACCTTCTTTTAGGTTAACATGGAGCGAGATCGCATCTTTCCCATTAACCCTTACTCTTTGGGTAGGAGGATCGATATATCCCTTTACTATTGTGGTAATATCGCCCAAGTACACTTGTTGGCTGCCATCTCCAACGGGTATAAGCATTTCCTGAATATCTTCGATTGAATTAAAATTACCGGTCGGTTCCAGAATGATGCGTTCATTTTCCACATTAATCTGGCCGCCGGAACTCAAAATATTAGTAGCATTAATACTGTTTTGCAACATACTGGCAGAGATTCCGTATTCTTTCAGCTGTGCATTTTCGAATTCGACAAATACCCGCTCATCCTGTTCGCCTCCCAACTCCACTTTTGCAGCATCTTCCAGTTTAATAAGATCGTCCTTTATGTCATCTGCATATTCCTTCATCTTGGCATAGGAAAAGCCATCCGATATCAGGCCTACAGCAATACCGTATACATCACCAATGCCATCATCATCCAGATTAGGAACTACATTTTCAGGCAAGCCTTCAATATCATCCAATTTTCTTCTCAACCTGTCCCATACCGCCTGAAGTTTTCCAGGTACTACCTCATCCTTTAAGGTTACTGTAACTACAGATAGTCCCGATCTTGAAGTACTTTCCACTTCCTTTAGTTCCGGAATTTCCTGTACTTTTTTCTCCACCTTATCGGTAACCAGCAGCTCTACCCTTTCCGGGCTGGCTCCGGGAAAATTGCTCACTATAGTAGCCACTCTTACCGTATAAGGCGGCATACTATCCCTGGGAAGGGAAGTGTACAGTACAAGACCCATGAGAATAATGGTTCCCAATACAGTAAACGTGATCCTGTTTTTTTCTATTGAAAATTGAGTGAGATTCATAGGTTGGTTAGTTTGTTGTATTGGTAGTCTCGAATCATTTATTCTATAACCAAAATTAGATCATCTTTTAAATATAAATTCTTTCTTATGCTGAACAACCTATTGCAAACGAACTTCCTGCCCATGCAATAAGGTTTGTAAACCCGCTGTTGCGATCTTATCTCCTAAAGAAAGGCCATCCATTATGGCAAATCCCTCTGATGAAAGAGCCCCTACTTTAATATACTGCTTATGGACAGTGGTTTTATCGGCTTCTTCCTTTATAAGAAAAACAAATCTTCCATTCCCGTCTTCACCAACCGATATAGGGGGTACTACCAACTGCTTTGGTTGGTTTTTGTCTGCCTCGAATTGGAAGGTTATATTAGCTGCCATTCCTGACCTGATCTCAGTAGAAGGAATCTTAACAACTATACGCACCGGATAGGTCGCTGTGTTGATATCCACAGAGGGTGAAACTTCCGTCACTACGCCAGAAAACCTGGCATCCGTTAAAACCGGAAATTCTATTATAACCTCCATTCCCTGATTTACCCGATTAATAATACTCTCCGGCAGGCCCAGCGATATTTCCATCTCGGTACCCGCATTTAAGACCGCAATATTCTGACCCGGACTAACATTTTCTTCAATTTCGGCATTTACCGCCGCGATTATTCCGTCTTCCGGGGCGTATAAAAAACCGAATTTAATCTGTTCTGCTTCTATACCAACCTTGCGTTTGGCCGATTCAAAACTGGCCTGGGCGGTTTTATAAGCATTTTTGGCACTTTCGTATTCGCTCAAGGATAAACTTCCTTTCTCATAAAGCACTTTTGTACGTTGGAGACTGAGTTTGGCCGTATTCATTTCTGATGCAGCACTGTTTTGTGCAGAAATAGCCGATTCATAGTTCAGCCTTGCCTGCACATTGTCTAACTTAGCAAGGAGGTCTCCTTTTTTAACCAATTGCCCAATTTTTAGATTAAATAATGTAATAATACCACTGCTCCGAAAACTCAGGTTAATTACCCTTTCTGTTTTCGCCGTTCCACTAAAAGTACGCTGGTCATCGCCTCCCAAATACCCCACTTCCTGATAAATTACGGGGCGGACAGGAGCCGGCTCCACTACTTTTTCTTTGCAGGAACTCAATGAAAGTAATGTTACTGTCAATATTATTAAACCTTTACGTTTCATAAATGTATTATTGTTTATCTGCCTTTTTTAGTTGTTGTTTTCCAGGTATTGTGTAAACCTGTTTATAAATTCATCATTCTGTGCACGGCTGTGTAACAAAAAATAATAGCCTATAAACCGCTCTAACTGAAAGCTGGATAATAAGTAATTATACACAGCTGTAGCCCTCGCCAGACTTGTATTTAAATAGTTATTCTGTGCGTCGAGAAGCTGTACTATGGTTACAGCGCCTTCTGAATATGAGGTTTGTGTAAGTTCCAGTGCCTCTTTTGCCGAGATTTCCGATATCCTGGAAAGTTCTATATTGGAGACTTGATTGACCAGGCTCACCACAGCATTGTTTACGTTAGTTTCAATGGCCAGATTGGTATCGCTCTTACTTAAGTCGAGTTGCTCTTTTTGAATCATAGCAATTTGGCGATTGACATTCTTTCTGTTCTGATCTACAAGCGGAATAGCCAGATTGAGACCAACCCTGTAATTATCCACTACAAAGTTAGGGTTAACACCGACACCCCATTGATTAAAATTGTGATTGTACTGTCCCTGTAAAGCCAAAGTGGGCAACAGACGTCCTGCAGAATTTAGTTTTATACGTCTTCCGGTTGCCGAGATATTGTAGTCCAGAGACTTTATTTCAGGAGCATTATTTTTTGCCTCTTCTACAAGGAAATTAATAAATGGCCTTCTAAGGGTAGGATCATCCAACAGCTCCCTTAATTGAATATAGTTGTATCGTTCAAACAAGCCTTTCTCGAGCTCAGCCTCATCCACATCTATATTGTATTCAATCGGATTGTTCAAGACACGGTTCAATTCATAAAAAGCCTGCTCCAAAGCATTGGCAGATTCAATCATGGATTGCATATCGTTTGCTAACTCAGATCTAAATCGCAAGACATCTGTTTTACCTTTAAGGCCGGCTTCAAAATTTTCTTCTGCAATTTCCAGGTTCTTCTTAGTGAGGTCTAAGTTTGTGGCAGTAATTTGCAAATTCGATTTAAATATTAACGCATTAAAATAAGCGTTTGAAGCTTCAAAAATGGCATCGAGTTGATCAGCGTT
Organism: uncultured Eudoraea sp.; assembly: GCF_947260015.1. Lineage (GTDB taxonomy): Bacteria > Bacteroidota > Bacteroidia > Flavobacteriales > Flavobacteriaceae > Eudoraea. The sequence goes on from NZ_CAMYOM010000027.1 coordinate 50,969, forward strand.
ATACAACTCCTGCTGAGATGCCAAAAGGTCCTTTTGAGTATTAATGCTGGTATTGGCTTCTGCTGAGAAGAGGGTCTGAGATAAGGTTATGGTTCCGTCGGTAGAATACTCGGGGTTTAAACCTTGAGATATTTCTGCAAGATCAGGATCTATATAAGTCGCCCCGGCATCAGCAGTAATATTCGGAATATAATTGGTCCATGCCGTTTGTAAGTCTTTTTCACTGAGTTCTACTTCTTTCTGGCTTGTTTGCAACGCCAGGTTGTTGGCCAATACATCATTCATAACTTCGAGCAGGTTATATTTCCTTTCGGAGACTTTTTCATTGAAGTCCCCAATGAAATCCGTTCTCGATATAAGGCTCATTTTGATGGGAAGGCCTATTTTCTCCGCCGTATTATAGTTTAAGGTGAGATTGGGTTCAAAGCTCATATATATAGGAAGGTCGGCGAGATTCTGACCGTCAATATACGCTTCCACGGTCAAGGCTATTCTTCGGAAAAATCGGGTAATGTTTCCTTTTCCCTGATTGGTAGCCAGGATACCCAATCTGATGTCATCAACACTTCCACTGGTAAAAGACGGAAGCCCAAGTCGTATACAATCTTCTGCCAATTTCTTAACCTCACCGTCTGTCAGATAAAAGGCCTCGGCGATATATAGTGCATCGATATCCTGTAGATTTGGAGCTATGTCCTCATAGTTCATATAGGTAATAAGCTTATAGGTAGTCGCTAACTGCTCCATCTCCTTATCAAAGAACGTAGCAAAGGGATAAACATCCATAAATGGCTGTTGTATCAGGATACCAATTTTTTTAAAACTGGTCAGTTCTTTAAAGGTCGCCAGATCATCTCTGTATGATCGGGAGGCAATCAGATAGGTAAAATTAGGAATCCCTGATGCCTGGTTTTCTTGCTTTATTTCGACGAAATCATTATTTACTGTTCCGAATAAAATGGTTGGTTTTGGAAATGATTCCTGCTTAATTATAAGTTCATTGTTAACTATCCCAAAGGCCAGAATAATATCTACTTCAGAAGCTAGTAAAGTTTGATAGTTATTGGCTGCCTTTTCCAAATCAAAACCATTAGACAATAAGGAGCCTTCCGGGTATCGAATTATTGCGTCTTCTCCTACTACATCTGAAATTTCATTTTGAAGTTCTTCGAGAATGGGAATTAATTCAGGTTGTTCCAGGTCAACTAATATCCCGATATTATACGTTTTCTTTTCCTGTGATAAAACTATAAAAGGGACAGCCAACAAGCAGGCTAAAACAAATTTTCTCATGTTCAACAGTAATTTCTTTTCTGATGACTTTTTAGTCATTCCAACTCTGTAAATATAATTTTTTTTGACCCACATTGGACCATAAGCGGTAATAATTCATTAGTAAACCATTCTATAAATTATTGATACATAGAACTAAATCTCATTGAAACGGAACAATATTTAGTACTCAAATTACAAATGAAAGAGTATTTTAGGATCGAACTAATAGTATAAAACTGTAATTTCACCTAGGAATAAAAATGGTGTTTTATGAATAGCAAATGGACCAAGAACGTATCAGCTTTTATCCTTGGTAGCTTATAGGTGTTTTTATCTGGAAGTTGATAAAAGGATTAACTTCTGTTAGCAACACTGAAATTTGGAACCTTTCGGTAACACCAGCTATATTTCTTCTCATACAATTAAGTTTAGTAATTATAGCGGGGCTGGTATTTGGTACTCTGCAATATCTCTATGAAAAGTTTTCTCTATTTCATATTTCATTTCGGGCCTATTTACTTCAATCTTTGATGATTCATTTAGTCTTAATGATTTGTATCTATTTTACACTGTTTTGACATCAACTAATTTAATGCGTGATTTCACTTTTTATGAATTCATTAGTAATCCGACAATTCTGGCTAGCCTCATCTATTAATGTCGCAGCCAGAATTCAGGAACAATGTAAGAAATTCGATAAACCAATACTGTTATCCCAAGAGGCTATGGAAAAGGTTAAGAATCTACCTAATTATATCATTGAACACGTAGGAGAATTTGTATTAAGAGGTAGAAAAAAATCAACTGAACTTTATAGTGTTTTACCCAAAAAATAGCGAACTACTTCAATAAGAGGTGATTGAGTTTATAAATTGGTTAAGTTCTCGAATAAGTCTAATTTTAAATTCCCAAAAAAAGTAATTCTGATACTTATGATTAAGAACTATATCATACTCTGGTTTTTTACTCTTTTACTTGCAGACTGCGGGAATTCCTATTTGCGGGAATCCACGAACGTAAGTAACATCAAAAAAAAATACGATAAAATATTGGTAGTAGCACGTACAAAAGATAAAATTGCCCGAATTAGAGCCGAGGGATTGGTTGTAAATGAACTCGGGCTTCGGGGAGTAAAAGCTGAATCTTCTGTAGATGTTATTAAAACCGAAAACTTCTCCGAAGAAATGTCGGATGAGGAAATTGAAACCTTAATTTCTCAATTACTTGATGCAGGTTTCTCTGGTGTATTAATTACCAATGTAATAAACAGGGAACAATACAAAGATGTTATTCGGGGAGGCAGTAATTTGGAATATCAAGCACCTCAATATGGCAGGTTTGGGCAGTATTATAACTATTACCCTGCTACTTCCTGGGAACCTGATCAAATAGAAACAGGGGTGGATTATACCGTAGAAAGTTGTTTGTACGATATAACTGTAGCTCAAAAGGACAATTTACAGTGGGTTGGCAGATTTAAATTGAAAAACCCCACAGATATTAAAGAAGCTATAGCGCAGTATTCGAAGGAGCTTGCGGATGCCTTAATTGACCAAAGTATTAATCCATAAGTAAAGCTCCGGAAACAAAAGAAACTATATCTTAGATCCATAAATTGGACATGTCCTTATAGTCAGCACAATGGAAAATTTAGTATGAGTTATGATCTTAGCTATGCCTTCTTAATAAAAGTTTAAATGAAAAAAATAGTTTTAGCACTTACGTTATTAATTTCTCTTATCACAAACGCGCAAAAACTTGCGGACTTATATAAGGATATTAATTCCTCGGTAGTAGTTATAGATATCATTAATGTTTCCCGGGAAAGTGAAGGGGAATATATTCAGGTAGTCACCGAGGAATCTCAGGGTTCCGGAGTATTAATAGCTGAAGAAGGTCTTATATGGACTGCTGCTCATGTGGTACAAACTGCGGAAGAGGTTCAAATTGAATTTCTTGATGGTGACATATACGAAGGAACAGTACTAAGTTCTGTAGCCCAAGCTGATGTTGCCCTTGTAAAAATAAAAGGAGATTTTAAGCTGAAGAACAAAAAAGTTGCCCCCATTGGAGATTCCGATAGGGTATCTGTAGGCGAAGATGTCTTTGTTCTGGGCGCCCCTCATGGTTTTAAACAATCGCTCTCAAGAGGAATACTAAGTGGTAGATTTACACCAATACATTTAAGTAATGATTTTGTAAAGATTGAATTTCTGCAAACGGATGCTTCTATCAACCCGGGGAACTCCGGGGGTCCTATGTTTAATATGAGAGGTGAAGTTATAGGTATTGCAAGCAGAATCTATAGTAACTCTGGTGGGTTTGAGGGAATTGGTTTTGCGATGTCATCGAATGTGGCTAATAAATTACTAATGCAGGAGCCTAGTATCTGGGGCGGTATGGAATCAATATTACTGGACGGAGATCTGGCAAAGGCACTTAATCTTCCTCAGGAATCAGGCTTGTTGATTACAAGTTTGTCCTCTAAAGGATCGGCAAGTGCATTGGGTCTGAAGGCTGGTACTATTTCAGCCAAAATTGAAGAAACAGAACTTACAATTGGAGGGGATATTATTCTGGAATTGGCTGGCATAACCATTAAAGATATCAACTCCATTTTCAAAATCAGAAAGATAATAGCTGAAGCTCAAAAAGGGGAGGTCATTACCATGACTGTTCTAAGAAACGGAAAAATCGGCAAGGCAGAATTTACCAAGGAGAATTAATTGCCATATATTGTATATATTAGCCGTTCAATAAAAAATATGAAAAAGATATCACCTTTTATTTTACTGCTTATTGCATTGGTTTTGACCAGTTGCTCAAGTTTTAAAGTCATTAAATCCTGGGAAGCTGAAACAGCAGGTAGCATGCAGAATAAAAAAATTCTGGTTATTGGCAGAACTGCAGATAAGGATATCAGGATGGCGTATGAAAACGCACTTACCAAAAAATTTGTAGCGGCAGGGTACAATGCCATATCCAGCTATAGTCAATTTCCCGATTTTAATCCTGTGGCCAAGATTACAGAAGAACAAAAACAGCAAATCCAATCCATTTTGGAAAAAAATGGATATAATGGCGTAGTCCTTACTGCCTTAAAGGATTATCAGGAACAGAGCCGTGAGGTAGGCGCCGAGAAATATGAAACTACAGTATTTTATGGTGGAATGGGTTATCCAACCGCATATGGTGGCTTTTATAATTATTTTTATATCCCTGGATCATATTCGGCAGATCAGGTTAGGCGTGATACATCCGGGTCAACAATAACCTCCAAACTATATATTCTCGAAACTGTGGTCTATGACCTGGAGCTTGAAGATGGAAAACAACTCGTGGCATGGGTTACGGCTTCTATTGAAAATCCTGACGATTCACCAAGCGTAGCAACTGCTTATGCAAATTCTGTTGCTAAAGGTTTTAAAATTAAGTAGTCTTTTGATCAATTCTTTTGATATTCCTCAATTAGTCTGTTAGGATGTCTTTGGCACAATAATTGAGATACTATAAATCGAAATAAAACAATATATAGGGGTGTTATTTAGCTTCTTTTTTGTATCTTTTTCAATGTTTTATCTTATCCCATAATCACAATACTTTGGTGTTGTTGATTATACATCATATCCCCAGGTTTAGAAAAAATATACCTAAATAATTTAAACACTTAATAATTATAATATGAACACAAACTATTTAAAAAAGACATCTTTTTTATTACTCCTCATGGGCTTTGCTTTCTCATTTAGTTCTAATGCCCAGATAGCTGGCTGGAATGTTGATTTGGAAAAAGATAGCAACGAAAAGTTGGCAGAAATGATTCAAAAGGTAGGCAAATTACAAACCTTTAAGGATAAGTCATATGGTTATGCAATTTATCCAAAAATAACCAAAGCAGGATTAGTCATTGGAGGCGCAGGTGGCAAAGGGCTAGTATATAAAGGCAAGCAAATAGTGGCTTCTTCAAAACTTGGACAGGCATCCTTTGGTCTGCAGGCCGGTGGACAACAATACGCTGAGGTGATTTTCTTTGAAAATCAAGAAGCTTTTGACCGTTTCAAAAGCGGCAAATTAAAGTTTAATGCACAGGCTTCTGCAACAGCAATTACAGCTGGTGCTTCTGCTGATTTTTCTTATCAGGGTGGTGTTGCCGTATTTACAATGGTAGAAGGCGGGCTAATGGCTGAAGCCTCTGTAGGCGGCCAACATTTTTCGTTTGATCCAGTGCAGTAAAACAAAGTTAACTATATAATTTAAAGGCCCGGATATCCGGGCCTTTCTTATTAAAGTTAGATTATATAAGCCAGATGTTATGGTGTCTTTTACTTTTCAGAAGCCTATATGATTTAAAAAGGAGACATGATTCTCTACATCAAGGGACTGCTTAATCTTGCCAGTTTTTCCTTAACCCTATCTATATTAGGCCTTGCTTTATGTTCTTCAAGGGTCAGCTGCTTACTGTTTTTTTGAAATACCGAGAATTGCTTTTTCATAGTGATTGTTTCTTCCTTGCTATAAATCAGGGCGTTCACTTCAAAATTCTGTTCCAAACTCCGCACGTCCAAATTGGCAGTTCCAATTGAACAAACGGAATCATCAGATATAATTACCTTTGAATGTACAAAACCTTCCTGGAACAAATAAATTTTAACCCCTGCGTTGAGGAACCTGCTAAAATAGGATTTTACTGCCCAATGAATCATGACTGACTCAGAATTTCCGGGAACTATTATCCGCACATCTATACCGCTTAAGGCGACTGTCTTAATAGCCATTGAAAGTGTTGTATCGGGAATTAAGTATGGATTTACAATGTAAACATATTTCTTAGCCTGATATAAAATATATAAGTATTGTTGAAGAATATTTGGGTAATCCGTATCGGGACCGCTAGAGACGATTTGTACATCCCCAATTGGATCCATCAATTTAAACATCTCTGGTTTAATTAAATTTTCCCTGGTGACAAAAAGCCAATCAGAAAGAAATACAAAATGCAGGAAGTTTACACTCATCCCCTCTATTTTCAAATGGGTATCAGACCAGTGACCCAACTGTTCATCATCTTTGATGTATTTGTCATCCACATTAATACCCCCGGTAAAACCAACTAAACCATCCACGATTAATATCTTCCGATGACTTCTGTAATTTACTCTTGCCAACCTACCAAAACGAACCGGCATAAATGGAAAAATTTTGACTCCAATTTCACTGAATCTATTTATCATCTTATTTGATAAATCCCAGCTGCCAACTGCATCATAAATAAGTCTTACCTCAACACCTTCCTTTATTTTTCTTTCAAATAGTCGTTCAAATCTATCAGCAAGTTCACCATCGATGAAAATATAGTATTGCAGGTGAATATATCTTTCGGCCTTTTCACATGATTCAAAAATAGCCTTGAATGTTTCAGGTCCATCGTTGAGAATCCGTACTTTATTGTTGAATGAAATAATAGAGCTATTAACTCTCGTAAGTAATCGAATGAGGTGGATATAAGAAGAGGTTACATCGTGTCTTTTTGATATACTTTGTTCCGCTTCTGTGGAATACTTTGTAACGAATTTCTCAAATTGGGCGTAATCGATTTCCTTTTTTAAATCAAACATCTTTTGTCTTCGAAGGTTGATCCCAAAAAAGAAAAATAATAATGCGCCAATAAATGGAATAAAGACGATAACCAAAATCCAAGCCCAGATACGTTCTGGTTTACTGCCATCTTTAATTAATAAATATAAGGACGTGATAGTTAGGGTAGCTTCCAAAATTGCTATTATAAGCACCCATTTCATAGCATTGAATTTTAAGGCTAATTCTTTATAAGTTGGAATGGATAAATAACCTTCCAGTCATTTTTCATATTTATAACTGTCCAGCCTTTTTCATTAGCCTCGTCCAATCCCTTGTCTAATTTTCCAATATGAGAATCCCTGTCATATGCCCATTCCCTGTCGGCATCGGTATGATGCAAATAGAGTTGAAAACTTAGCTTTTCATTAGAATCTGTATACTGCAACATTTGGAGGTCTCCATCGGAATTCCCGGAGGCAAAGATGGGTTTTTTCCCTATATGCTTATGAATACCAACAGGTTTTCCCACGTTATCATCCACAAAATCAATTTCAGGTAACCGTCTGATGACAGCCTTACCATCATTGTACTCAAATTTTGTTTTTATGCTACTTCCCACAATCTGATTTGAAGGGATATTATAGGCCTCTGTGGCCCATGCCCGCATAAACTCTATCCCGCCTCCAGAAACAATAAATGTCTGAAAGTCGTTTGCTCTGAGATAGTCCAAAAGTTCCAACATAGGTTGATAGATCAATTCATTATAGGGTTGATTAAACCTGGGATGCTTGGCAGTTGACAGCCAATTGGTTACGATAGCGTCAAATTCTTCAGCTGTCATTCCGGAATGACTGGCCATGACCAACTCCATTAGTCCATGCATCCCTGTTTTCAGAACTTCATCCATATCATCTTCCAAAACTCCTTTAAAGGGTTGTTTGCTACTCCACTCCGGGTGTTGATCTGCGGTTTCCTTAATGCGATCTAAAGCAAATTCCAATTGAAAATAGATTGGTTGTTCAGACCAGAGGTTGCCATCATTGTCAAAAGTGGCAATACGATCTTTTATTTCTACAAAATCAATACTGGAGGGGTCTGTTACCTTATTTACAAATGCCATGATTGCATTCTTGGTGGCGCCCTCATTCCAGGAAGGTAAAGGGTCTTCTTTAACCTCAGTTGCAGTCGTAGTTTCTGAAGGTGCAGCCTGCTTGCAGTTTATAAAAAAGCCTGAGATCAATAAAAGAATAAAAAAAGTGCGTATTGTTTTCATATTAAATTGATTTTTATAGATTATAACCTATCACGCATGTGATATTGCATTAATTCAAAAATTAAAAAACCCTATACTCAAGTAAGACTTAATATACAGGGTTTTAAAATTTAAGCTGTCCACTCCGAGTATTCTATTTTTAAACACCGGAATTAAACATATATTCCATGTTCATTCTATAGTCTTAATTCTGAGGTCTTGAACCTAACGTTTTTACCACCTTATCTATACCAAGAGAACTACCAGATACAGGGGGGAATTCTTTAAAGGAGGCAAGAAATTCTGCTACATAAGTCTGTGCAGGCACGAATAGAAACATATTTTCGGCATACCATCTTGTATACATCGACGCTTTCCAAGACACCTCATAAGGATCCGCTCTAAGGTTAATCACCAAAGGCCAGGCGGGTTGCACCCTAAATGCCTCATTAATGGCGCCTTCGTTATAAGCAAAATGCAATTTCCAGTTATTATAGCGTACTGCATTTAGATTTCCACTTTGTTCAAAGTAGAATATTTCCTTCCTTGGACTTTCTTTGACTTCCCCCTTCCAAAAGGGCATTTGGTTGTAACCATCTAAATGCACCTTAAAATTCTTACCGTTAGCCTCATACCCTTTCAATAATCGTTCCTTTACATCCGGTACTCCCGCCGCTGCCAATAAGGTAGGCATCATATCTTCATGCGAATAGATATCATTGGAAATTGTTCCGGGTTTAATCACACCGGGCCAGCGAATTACACAAGGTACTCTAAAGCCCCCTTCCCAGGTAGTTCCCTTCTCCCCTGCAAAAGGTGTAGTCCCGCCATCAGGCCAGGTGAACTTTTCCGCACCATTATCGGTGGAGTACATGATAATCGTATTGTCGATTATTTTTAATTCTTCAAGCTTGGCCAAAACACGACCAACGGTTTTATCGTGTTCTACCATCCCATCAGGATAAAGGCCTATGCCTGTTACCCCTACACTCTCTTCCTTTAGATGCGTCCAAACATGCATCCGGGTGGCACTCAGCCAAACAAAGAATGGTTTCCCTGCATTGTGAGCTCTTTCTATAAAGGATATGGCGGCATCAGTAAACTCATCATCTGCAGTCTCCATTCTTTTTCGGGTCATTGGGCCGGTATCCTCTATTTTGCCATCCGCATAGGAATGCAATACCCCTCTGGGGCCAAACTCTTTAATAAAGGCAGGGTCTTTTGGATAATAGTACCCTTCTGGCTCTTCTTCCGCATTTAAGTGATACAGGTTTCCAAAAAATTCGTCAAACCCATGGTTGGTTGGTAACATTTCGTCACGATCTCCTAAATGGTTTTTACCGAACTGCCCCGAGGTATACCCCTGGTTTTTCAATAATTCAGCTATGGTAGGCTGGTTATCCTTTATCCCCTGATCGCCCCCTGGCATACCAATGGTTAACAAACCCGTCCTAAAAGGATGCTGTCCTAAAATAAAAGCAGCCCTTCCGGCCGTACAGGATTGCTGTGCATACCAATCAGTAAAAACAGCCCCTTCCTTACCTATACGATCTATATTGGGCGTTTGATAGCCCATCATACCCTGGCTGTTGATACTGATATTGGAATAGCCAATATCATCACCCCAAATTACCAGGATATTAGGCTTTTTCTGTGCAAAACTAATAGCAGTAAATGCCATAAAAAGCAGTACGTAAATTTGTTTTTTCATAAGTTTTAATTTTTTAGTTTAATATATTATAGTGGGAGGGGATTTTGTGGTTTTAAAGATAATAGAAAGTATAATAACTATATAATGAAACCTGTTGGTTTTTGTAACATTTAATACTTTTTTAATGGTATCCCAAACATATTAAATACACAAAAGGTCCTGCTTCTTAGTAAGGTAAAAGATTTGATGTACATTGGATACCGCTTCGACCAGCATTCAAATTTTTTGCTAAAATCTTCTTACCCCAAAAGCAGAGGCTTCAAAAATGGCAGGCCAGAGCTACTTCTCGAAGGCTTTTACCATAGTTTCCACATATTTTTGGGCAGTTTTATATGCTTCCTTGGGATCATCTAATTCTGATGTTACCACGGATACTAATTGATTTTCCTCGGGCTCATCAAGATTATAAAATACGGTCTCTAAAATATAAGTTGTAGAAGTACTGGTAGATGTAGAAGTGGGAATATAGCCTCCAAATGAATCATAGTAAGAACCATATGCATAAGGAGTCCTGTAATAACTATTAAATCCGCCATAATAACCGGGGTATCCGTAACCTCCTGATACACCCATGTAAACTCCGCTGCTGGAAGTTGTGGTGGTACTCTCCTGATCCTTTACTGCAACAATAACAATTCCATTGTACCCTTCACTATCCAGGATGCTTTCCACAAAAGCTATTCTTTCTTCCGTAATTTCTTTATTAGTATAAATTTTTGGAAATTTTTTAAAACTTTCAGTGGCCTTATAGCCTTGCGCCCTTAACTCGTTGGCTAGTGCTTCTTCAAAAGCTATTCTGGCCGTGTTATCTGCCGTTCTTGCTAAAACAAAAATATTCTTTTCTTTGAATTTAGCAATAGTCGCTTCTTCAGCTGTCCAGGAGTCCCGAACCTTCACACTGCCGCAGTTTTGGAATACAAAGGATAAAGCAAGTAATACTAATAGGGTAAGATTTTTATTCATAACAATTGGAGTAATTAATACATTAATTATTTAAGGGGTTCAAGCTACTAAAAATATACTATCTAATTGCAAGGAACAACTAGTATATTCAGATCAGATCTGGACTATAGTCCCAAAATAAATCCAAAATAAAATCTCATCCCGTCGTCTGACCCAAATAGCCCTATGTTAGCAGTGATCAAATCTGTTCCGTTTACAAAAAATCCACCTCCATAAGAGGTATTCCAGATATTTCGATTAAAGGAAGGGTCAACCACCAGATCGTCATCCACCCAGATTCTACCTATATCAAAACCACCAAAAATACCTACTTCAACCGGTATTATTCCTGTTTTGAACCTTTTAAAATTAAAGCGCAGATCTGAAGTCTGATAAAAAGATGATTTTCCTGTAAAACGTTGATTCCTATAGCCACGTAAGCCATCGTTACCACCTATACTGGCGGCCTGATAAAACTCAAAATCATCACCAAAAATAAGATGTGCCTTAGACTTTGTAGCTAAAACCAATTGACCATTCTGAGATATTTTGTAGGCAAAACCAAGCGTTGGTATCAAATACCCAAAAGTATCTGAATTATCCAGGTTAGAGGTAATTCCGGTTTTTAATTCAAACTCCATTCCCAGGGTTGGAAAAGCGGGGTTATCACTATTTGTGTATCCGTAAACGGCTTCGGCACCGATAAAACTATTCCGCTCTTCCTGAGAGATAAAATCCGAGAATAAATTGATATACCTCCCCTGAGTCTCTTCCAGCTCATAGGATTTATAATTTAACCCTACACTAAATTCCCCATTATTTTCTCCATGCCATACCAACCCGGCAAATCCGCCCAATGTACCAAGTTTAACGCGATTGTAATTCAGGTTAAAAGTATCTTCGTCTTCAACGTTGGGATTCGGGGCTGAATTACCAAAGCCAAAAAAGTTTATGCTGTAATTAGGGCTGGTTAACTCACCATTAATGGCAAGATTCCATTTGCCGACCACATGAGCGAACTCTCCCTGATAACGAATATCAAAACCCCCTGTAGATGTATATAAGGCAGCCGCGATCCTATTGGTGGAGGTAAACGGATTTCGCTCAAAACCATAGGTAGTATGCCCCGCAATTATGCCCAGCTTTAGACCGTCATCCGGGTTAAACCCTATTAATGGCAATACTGCGTTAACATTATATTTCGGTTTCCTATAGTCATAATTATTATTCTCATAATCATCCCTGATATGCTGTTTCCCCCTTT
>NZ_CAMYOM010000028.1:0-11720 GCF_947260015.1 uncultured Eudoraea sp.
TGGGAATATGTCGTTCACAATACAACTCCGGTCATTTGCAGAAAAAGCATTGTTCCCTAAATAAAAACGGAGGATATTTGTATCCTGGTTTTTATTAAAAACGATTTTAAAATTTGTCTAGACTTCCTTTAATGTCTGATCCAAATTAAATGTTAAAAACACTTACTTTTTTAGCCATATTTTTTACTTCTATAGCATTTTACGGTCAAAGTAATATTAAATCCTCTATTTACTACGGTCAGAATAAAACCAGGTCTTTTATTGTTAAAAAAATCAATAAGAATATTGTCCCCGATGGGGTTTTGGACGAACCCATATGGGAAACAGCGAATAGCGCCAATAATTTTTGGGAATATTTTCCTTTAGATTCCATTCAGGCCAGACAACAGACAGATATTAAAATGCTTTATGACGATAAAAACCTTTATATTGGAATTACGGTTTTTGCTTTGGGTAAGGATTATGCCATTCAATCCTTGAAAAGAGATTATAGAGCCGGAAACAGCGATAATATTAACTTACTTTTTGATACATTTAGTGATGGTACAAACGCTTTCTTATTTGGTATTAATCCCTATGGGGTGCGCAGAGAGGGCCTTGTATCAGGTGGAGGCCAGGACTCCAGGAATTTCAATACAACATGGGATGTAAAGTGGAAAGGAGATTCAAAAATTTATAGCACCTGGTATACTTCTGAAATGGTTATTCCGCTCACTTCATTTAAGTTTAAAGAAGGAGAAACAAAATGGAGGTTTAACAGTTACCGGTTTGACAGTCAATCTAACGAAACCAGTACCTGGGTGAATGTTCCTCAAAATCAGAATGTAGGGGGATTGGCATTTATGGGAGATATGGTTTTTGAAAAACCTCTGGGTAAATCCAGAACCCCATTAGCACTTATTCCCTATGTAAATGGAAGTATAAAAAAGGATTTTGAAGAAGACAATACCACTAACAAGTTTTCGGTTGGTGGAGATGCAAAAGTTTCTATCGGTAACAGTATGAATTTGGATATTACTGTAAATCCTGATTTTTCTCAGGTTGAAGTAGATGATCAGGTGACGAATCTCACGCGTTTTGAAATTTCACTTCCCGAAAAAAGACAATTCTTTATAGATAATAATGACTTGTTCGGAAGTTTTGGAGACTCCAGAGATGCAAACCCTTTTTTTTCCAGAAGGATAGGTATTGCAGAGGATACTGCGGATAATACCATTGAAAATAAAATCATAGGAGGAGTTAGATTAAGTGGGAAATTAACAAAAGACTTACGGTTGGGTTTTCTTAATCTTCAAACTGCATCAGATGAAGTAAATGAAATCCCGTCTAATAATAATATGATGTTTGCCCTGCAGCAGAGAGTTTTGGCAAGGTCTAACATTGGTGTCTTTTTTATTAACAGGCAATCCCTTAAAGATTACGATTTTCTTTTACCGGAGGATAAATACAACCGTGTACTGGGACTGGATTACAATCTGATTTCACAAGATAATGTATGGAATGGGAAATTCTTTTTTCAAAAGTCATTTCAGCCTGATAGTAACGGTAAAGATATAGCCACTGGTGCACGCCTGGAATACAACTCCAGAAATTATAAGGCCTCTGGTAAATTAGTATATGTAGGCGAAGATTTCAGATCAGATTTGGGTTTTGTCAGACGTACGGATATTTTAAAAAGTTTTGTTCAATTTGAACGTGTATTTTGGCCAAGTAATAGTTTTATCCAAAATCATTCATTCCAGTTTTTTCCCATTTTTATTTGGAGCCCAAGTATGGATTTTAAGAATACTGACAATGAATTCAGCGGCCAATGGGAAGCCAGGTTAAAGGATCAGTCCAGGTTCAATGTAGAATTCTCGAATAAGTATACTTTTTTAATTGATGATTTTGATCCAACGGATACCGATGGTGGCATTCCTTTACCCGGAAATCAGGGATATCACTACAACAGCGTTAAAGCCGAGTTTAACTCAGATCGTAGAAAAATCTTTTCTTATTCCGTTGAACCATCTATTGGTCGTTTTTTTAATGGTGACCGCTTTTCTGTTCAAGGAGGAATGACCTTCCGTTTTCAACCAAAAGTATTTCTCTCTATGATAATGAGGTACGATAAAATTGAATTGCCCGACCCCTACCCCAGTGCAGACATTTGGTTGATAAGTCCAAAAATTGAAGTCACCTTCAGCAAATCAATATTTTGGTCAACCTTAATTCAATACAGCAATCAGCGAGACAATTTTGGTATAAATTCCAGATTACAATGGCGTTTTGCTCCGCTATCAGACCTTTTTCTGGTATATAATGATAATTATTTTGTAGATGGTTTTGCGCCAAAGACCAGATCTATTAATCTAAAAATAACCTATTGGTTGAATATTTAGGTTCATTTTTATAGTGAACAGCCCCATCTAATTTCATTATATTTGATGGCTTTTCACCATTAAATAATCTTCCATGAACCATTTACCAATAACTGAAGACACCGTAATTTTTGGTTTACTATGTCTCTGTCTTGGGTTTGTATTTTATACATCTTCCATTAAAACCGGATTTTGGAAAAAATTCTATACTATTGTTCCAACGCTGTTAATGTGCTACTTACTACCAGCAATACTAATCAGTACAGGTCTCATCTCTGAAGAAAATTCAAGGTTGTATTATATAGCCAGCAGATATTTACTGCCAGCGGCGTTGGTACTCATGACCTTAAGTATTGATCTTAAAGCTATCGTAAACCTTGGTTCCAAAGCTCTTATTATGTTCTTAACAGGAACCGCCGGAATAATTATAGGTGGTCCGATTGCCATCTTAATAGTTTCAAGTTTTTCTCCCGAAACAGTGGGAGGAAATGATTTTGATGCGGTATGGAGAGGTTTATCTACCATTGCGGGAAGCTGGATTGGCGGTGGGGCAAACCAGGCTGCAATGTTGGAAGTCTTTTCCTATAACCCTAAAAAATTCGGTGACATGGTACTGATAGATATCGTGGTTGCAAATATTTGGATGGCTATAATTCTTCTTGGTATTGGGAAGTCTGATAAGATTGACAAGTGGTTAAAAGCTGATACTTCTTCTATTGAAACCCTTAAAATAAAAGTTTCCGAATATACTGCAAAAATCACGCGGATTACAACGCTTCACGACTATATAATTATGTTGAGTTTGGCGTTTACAGCAGTTGGTATTGCTCATTTTAGTGGCTTCCATTTTTCAGAATTCTTACAGGAAAATTTTGAAGTTATCCGGAATAAGCAAAAAGCTCTTTCTTCCCTGGGTTCAGAATTTTTGTGGATGGTTGTTTTTGCCACGACCATTGGTATAATACTGTCCTTCACCAAGGCTAAAAATTATGAAGGAGCCGGAGCAAGTAAAATAGGAGGGTTATTTATCTATATCCTTGTGGCTACCATTGGAATGAAAATGGATTTAAGAAGCTTTTTGGACAAACCAGGTTTAATTGCAGTAGGTCTAATCTGGATTTCCATACATGCGGGTTTATTAATTCTTGTGGCTAAAATTATTAGAGCTCCTTACTTTTTCCTGGCTGTTGGAAGTCAGGCAAATGTAGGTGGAGCGGCATCTGCACCTATCGTGGCCGCAGAGTTTCATCCGTCGCTTACTTCTGTAGGTATTCTACTAGCTGTCTTGGGTTATGTGGTAGGGACCGCAGGTGCTTATATATGTGCCCTACTTATGGAAATTGCTTCAAAAGTTTAAATTTCCAATAAACTTTAATGATATTTGCGGCAGAATTAAAATAATATGAAGAACGTAATAATTACTATACTAAGCTGTGCCATATTAGCGTCTTGCGGATATAAGGATACTGAAAATACCATGACAGTTACCGGTAAAGTAAAAGGATTAAAAAAAGGCACGCTTTATCTTCAACATATATCAGATACTTCCCTTGTTGTAATAGATTCTCTTAAAGTTGAAGGTGATGGAAACTTCCTTTTTAAAACTGAGCTGGAAAGTCCGGAGATTTTTTATTTGTACCTCGATAAAAAAGACAATAATGATATAAATGACAGGATTACTTTTTTTGGCGAACCCGGTACAATAACTATTAACACGAATTGGAACACATTTGATACCAAAGCAAAAATTAAAGGTTCTGAAAACCAGAAGAAACTTGAAGAATACAAGAAAGTCATGACCCGTTTTAATACTACAAATCTGGAAATTATCCGGGCAATTTATGACCCTGAGACCCCTAAAGATTCTCTAACTCAGGATTCCATTCAAAAAGCAAGTGACATGAATATTCGAAGGGGTTACCTCTATGCTCTAAATTTTGCTCTTAATAACAAAGCATATCATATTGCCCCTTATATAGCCCTAAACGAAGTGCCGGATGCAAATATTATTTACCTGGATTCTATTAATAATTCATTAAGTCCGGAAGTAGCCAATGGTAAATACGGGAGGGCTCTTCAAGAATATCTTGAAGAGAAAAAAAATTAATAATACAAGAAGTAAAGAACTAAGGTAATTTATTAAGTTTATCAACCAGCCCTCTGGCTTTTTCTTCCAGTTCTTTGCGGACGTTCTTTAGGTGTTGCTTTTTATTGTCTACACTTTTCATATTTACTTTAGAAATTAAATCATCAAAAGTAGCAATCGCACCATCAATAATCTCTGACCCTTCTTTAGAACCTGGTTTGTCATTGGAAGCCTCAACAATATAAACTGCTTCTATAATATCGCCTAAAACGTAATTAATGTCTTTTTTTAATTCTCTAATATTTGCCATTGCTGAATAATTTTGTGCAAAAATACACTTTTTCAAATAGTAATTTCCAGAAGTTTGGCTCGTTTAGTACTCAAAAGAATATTGCTGGTAATAGCCGGTACTAAAACTGTCTCGCCTTTTTTAATCAAGATTGATCCAAAATCGTTCTTTATCAAAACTTTTCCATCAATACACATGTATATCGTAAAGGAATCCTGATCGGAAACATCGCACTGGATATTTTTATTTAAACTTATAAAGTTGGTTTTAAAATAGGGGCAATTTACCAATGGGTTAGCAACGTTTGCTTCTTGCCTATAGCTAACTTTAAAGTCGTCTTGCCTATCATAACTAATTGCGTCAATCGACAATTCTGTATGTAATTCTCTTAGATTTCCCTGAGCATCTTTTCGATTATAGTCGTACACCCTGTAGGTTTGGTCAGATGTTTGCTGTATTTCTGCTAATAATATCCCTGCGCCTATGGCGTGAATTTTGCCTGCACTTATAAAATAAGTATCACTTTCACTAACATTTTCATAATTTAATAGATCAGTTAATGTATCATTCTTCAGACTTTCCACATATGTTTCCTTAGAAATATCTTCTTTAAACCCAATTATCAGCTCAGCATCATTATCGGCATCCATTATATACCACATTTCGGTTTTGCCAAAAGAATTATGACGTTTTCTTGCAAGTTTATCACTAGGATGCAACTGAATGGAAAGATCTTTTTGGGCATCAATGAATTTAATAAGGATTGGAAACTCTTTTCCAAATCGTTCCAAGACACTTTTTCCAAGTATCTCTTCAGGAAATCGATTAATTAAATCCGTAAGGCTAGTTCCTTTAAAAGAGCCATTGGCAACAATCGAAACATCTCCGGCTACTCCAGATAATTCCCAGCTTTCTCCAACGAGATCACTTTCCAATTCTTTACCTAATAATGTGCCCAGCTTTGTACCTCCCCAAAGACGTTCTTTAAGTATAGGATAAAATTTAAGTGGATATAAATTCATTTCAATTTCAATTTTTTAAGCGCATTTAATGCCTTTTTCATGTGCTGGGAAGCATTAAAACTATTGAATACCATCAATATCACGCCTTCCTTGCTTACCAAATAAGTTTCTCTGCCGGGAAGTAAATTGAACAACTTACTCTCTACTTTAAACAAACGGCGTACTTTCTTATGTTTATCAGCCAAAAGTTTGAATGGTAAGCGATATTTTGATGCAAATCTACGATGTGTACTCTCAGAATCGGAACTGATGCCGACAACTAGTGCTCCAAGTTCGGTAAATTCCTCATAACTATCTCTGAAAGAACATACTTCTAATGTGCAACCAGGAGTATAATCTTTAGGATAAAAGAAAATTACAAAGGGTTTCTTTCCTACTATCTCTTTACTGTTGAATAACTTGCCATCCTGATCATGTAATACAAATTGCGGTATGAGTTGCCCAACTTTCAGGCCCATAATTTATCCATTGTAGGTGACAAAATTACGAGGTGTTTCATAAAGAATAACTTCCAGTTCCTTGCCTGCATCTATATGAGGCCGTAATTTATTGTAGATCACAATAACTATATTCTCTGCAGTTGGATTTAATGTTCTAAACTCCGGAACTTCAACATTTAAATTCTTATGGTCCAGGGCATCTTCTATCTCAGACCTGATCAAATCTTTTAAAATTTTCATATCTATGACAAAACCGGTCTCAGGATCAATATCTCCAGTCACGCTAACTACTAATTCATAGTTATGTCCATGATAATTGGGATTATTACATTTGCCAAAAACTGCATTATTCTTTTTATCATCCCAATCTTGACGGTATAAACGGTGCGCAGCATTGAAATGTGCCTTACGGCTGACTTTTACTTTCATTTTATCTGATGGTTTTGAATAAGATGATCATAAAACTTTTCAAATATTATTTTGAACCAGACCGTATATGTTTCCGGGTTGTCCGAAATATCCTTTTTAATTTTTGCCGGACTCATCCATTTCCAATTTGCCACTTCGTCCGTATTTATAACTGGTGGGTCTTCATTCTTCCTGTAGTCGCCTTCTACCAGCTTCTAAACTAGTCTCGCCCTGACGTTGATGACTACAACAGGTATTGGTCCACAACAATGGAGAATGATATTTATGTTGCGCCCTTTGCTGTAACATGGTCTCACCATTTTTATTCATAATAAAAACTGAAAAAGCTCTATGCAGTACTGCCTTTTCATGAGCCTCCATTTTAGGCATTAAACCAATCTCTTCATCTAGTTGATTTACGAGAATAACATTTTCCTCTTTTTTATTTCCCATCTTGCAAAAGTAGCATCTTTATGCAATATTCAGGGTTAAGAGTATCAAAAAAATTGATAAAGTTAAGTAACTATATAAGAGATAATTCTAGAAGAAGCGTGGAGACTTTAAGTTTCCTTTGACTTTAATAAATTCATATCTCAAAATTATTTCAAAGGAACCATTATTAAAAGTAGCCTGTCCCAATTCTGTAATTTCTCTGTCATAAGCTACACCTATTAGAAATGAAGGAGACACCTGAAATCCTACCAGTGCACTAAACGCAGCATCCCACCTATAAGCGAGCCCCATTATGAGTTTATCATTGTACATAAAATTTGCCGATAAATCTACTCCCAAAGGCGCACCCTGTACTGCTTTGAGCAACATCGCAGGTTTAAATTTCCAAAATGCACTCATATCAAAAACATAACCTGTAATGAGATAAAAGTTCATTTGCTCCTTTGCAGTTGAAAGCGAGGACTCATCAAAATGAGAAGTTTCCAAAATTCTGGGAACGGATATTCCGACATAAAACCTATCTGTATGATAATAGACTCCACCGCCTATATTGGGTGAAAACCTATTAGTAATATCCTGCTGTAATGTTGGGTCCGGTCCGCCGGGATTTGTTACATCCTGGTTTAATTCAGAAAATCTGATATCTAACAAACTTGCGCTTGCTTTTAATCCAAAACTTAAGCGAGATTCCTTAGCCAGTTGTAAGGTGTACGAAAAGTCGAGATCAAAAAATGTTTCTGACGTAGGTCCAATTTGGTCGTTTACAACCGATACTCCAAGACCAACACCTCTATATCCCAATGGTGTATGCATATTGAAAGTTTGGGTTTTTGGCGCGCCATCCAAACCTACCCACTGAGACCGATATAATCCTGCTATACTCATATGACCTCTGGAACCTGCATATGCCGGATTAACACTAACCGTATTATACATATATTGAGTATACTGCGCATCCTGTTGAGCATAAATAATTTCCGTAAATAGAACAACCAGAAGAAAAGACAGTGTTGTCAGGCTTTTCTGAAAAAAAATATTACGTGTCAATTTTAGCATTGGTTTATCTATTTATGTATATGTATCCGGATAGCGATTTCTGCACACCATCTTCATTTTCATAGTCCAGGATGTAGAAATATGTACCTACAGGTAGTTTGTTGTCTACGTCTACAGTTGCTCTACCTTGAGATGTACCATCAAAGACATTACCCTGGGTGTTATATGCATTTGTAGTATAAACTTGTACACCCCATCTATTGTAAATGCGAATTGTATTATTTGGGAAATCTTCAAGCCCTCTAATGCTTAAAACATCATGAATACCATCTCCATTGGGGGTTACCACGTTGAAAACCTCAATGTCCTCTTCACTGGCATTAGGTTCCAAATAATCTGGTGTGCCATCAGCATCTATATCATCATTGGTAAAATCACCATCACCATTGGTATCCTCGTCAGCAGTAGCTATAAGATCATCGTCATCATCCGTATCCCTATAATCAGATTCGGAATCACCATCTGTGTTTGGTAACATATCAAAAGGATCATCAATTTCATCGTTTACATCGTCATCAATAGCTGTATAACCCTCATAACCGTCATCAAGGCCATCGTTGTCCTTATCAGATCCTATAAAGATTGCATTTGCAATGCCATTATTATCCATATCATGCCCCTCAATATTATCTGGAACATTGTCATCATCACTATCGGTATCAACATAATCCGGCAGACTATCACCATCTGTATCTACAGGAAGAATTCCTAATCCACCGCCATTCTCATATACATCATCAAGGCCGTTATTATTGGCATCTATCCCACTAGGTGCTGTGTAGTCTGCAGTAGATTGCGCTTCTACATTGTCTGGAATACCATCATCATCACTGTCTATGTCAAGATAATCTGCTATGCCGTCACTATCGGTATCTGTTGGATTTGTTGAAGGATCATTATCCCCATCTAAATTCAAATCTTCAAAACTGTCCACTATTCCATCATTGTCTGTATCAAGGTCTACTCCAATTGGGTTTACCAGGATAGTAACTGTAGCAGTACTGCAGTTAGATATATTATCACATAGTGTATAGGTAAAGGAATCCGTCCCAATATATCCGGGATTTGGCGTATAAGTGATACTATCATCAGAAGGGTCTCCCGGAGTACCATTATTATTGATTACAGCTGTACCGTCAGCCGGACTTGTATTGGTAAGTGTCCCTACGGTAGGAATATCGTTATCATTTGCTAAAATGTCTATATCAACAGCAATATCTTCTATTGTCGCAATAGAATCGGGCAATGCATCTACTATAGGTAATACATCTACCGTAACTGTTGCTGTACTGCAATCTCCCGTGGTATTACAGACGGTATAATCAAATGAATCGGGTCCGTTATAATCCGGATTTGGCGTATATGTAACAATGTCATCTGTTGGGTCATTCGGGGTCCCGTTGTTATTAATACTAACTGAACCATTGGCAGGATTTGTAGTTGTCAAAGTTCCTATTGTAGGGAGATCGCTGTCATTGTCATAAATTGGGACCATGATAGAAGTATCTTCATCGAGCGTAATAAGGTCGTCTACCAAGGTGGCTGCCTGTTGCAGACATACTACTGTGAAACGAGGGAGGTCCATTGAATTACCGGCTTTATTTATTGTGGCGGTATAGCGAACTACCGAAGTTGTTGATGTAACAACCGGCTGTAATTGATTTCCTGCAACGGCCGGGTTCCAGCTTACAGTGGCACTGCCACTGACATTTGCGGTAATGTCCAGAGTAACCTGGTTATCAGGAGCTGTACAATCTGTTAAAATGAAATACCCTGTTGCATTTGAACCACACAAAGTACCGTCATAAGTTGCAAAGTAAACCCCTGGAGTACTAGTCTCATAAAAGAAATTTGTACTTAATACTGTAGAAGTATCTGAAGCTTCATACCATCTAAAATTACTTTCGTCACCGCTATTAGGTGCCTGAAGCAAAAACTGTGCATTAACAACATTGGAGCCAAAGAATGTAACTATGGCTCCTAGTATTAAAAGTTTATTTATGTTGATTAGCTTCAAACCCCTAATTGAATTATTTTTTATAGTATTATTTTACCACAAAGACCACGTTGATCAATGAGTTGTAATCTGCAGGTTGACCTATAATTTCATAGGATAATACCCCACTGGCATTTATTGTCATTGCACCGGGGGTTGTATTAAATACCAATGGATCTGCATAAGTCACATAATAATATAAATCTGTAGCGACATATGTGGGTACCGCCGTAGGTGCTCCGGTACTTACGGCTGTTGGCGTTGCAAATTGCGCCGTATATTGTGTATACAGGTTTACATTGAAGTTGCCATTGGTCGATGCGTCAATTGCAATAGAAGGAGGATAGAATACCCTTGCTGCCTTAGATGTAATAGGTGCGATAGCCTGAATTACTTCCTCCACATTGGTTTCATTGGTAGGTGAACCCACCCCACCTTCGTTAACATCCAGTGCCGTTCTTAGTAGCACCTCGTCATCATATTGATCATCTGAGCTTATTACCCACCCGGAAGTTGTATATCTGTATATAGCTTGATCATCGGTATTGAACAATACAGATCCAATGTTTGGGCCGACAATAGCAGTCATCTCTGCCGTTGTTGCTGTTGGCATTCCCATTACCGAGTTCGCGTCTATTTGAGCTGAGACGGTCACAGTCAGAAATAAAAAGAATACTATATAAAATGTACTTTTCATCGTTTTAATTTTTTATGTTCTATCAATCTTATTACGGAAGTTTAATAACCGTATACATGAATTCTAAATCAATATCATCCTTTGATGTCGTACCATTGTCACTATCACCAATATTGATCTTAAAGCCGCTTGTTTGCTGATCATAATAGGTTATTCCAGGATCGTCATAATTCGCTGATGTATTACCCGGGCAATCCCCATTACAATCTATTGTTGCTAATTGAATGATATAATTGGCATTAGAAAGCGCCGTGGTAAACGTAATTTGATAATCCCCTTCATTAATCCGTGAAACTGTGGCCTGATAAATTGATGCAGCCGTTCCGTTGCCATTGACTTTTCCTGCTGAATAGATCACAGGTAGATTAAGGTATGCACCTCCATCAGAGCCAGCCGTAATCTGATTATCAGCATCTGTACTAATTACATCGGCCGTTTGTGCCGTAGCTGACTCGTTGGTATATGTAATAACTCCAGTTGCGTTATCTTGTGACAGCGTTGTTACAGTTTCGTTGATTACTACAGGAGTACTGGCCTCATTAGTATACGTTCCAATTGCGTTTCCGGACCCTGCTGTACCAGTCATTGTGGTAATAGTTTCTGTATCAGACAGGGAAGAAAGGTCAACCGTTAAGTCACTACCATTCTCAATACCTACGGTCAATATGTTGGTCGCTCCGTTAAGGGTTAATACATCTATATTCTGATCATCTGTGCCAAGTGAAGCAAGCGGTACCGAAAGGGTTCCATCACTATCGGTGATTTCAAGGTTACCTGCATTTACTGCAAAGACCGTGTTTACCTCATTGGTTACACTACCATCTACTTCTGTAGCGGTGATGATATAAGGATCACCTGTGGTTCCTGTGCCGGTTACCACATTAATCCCTGCGCCGGTGACTATCGTTTCTGA
>NZ_CAMYOM010000028.1:11822-12907 GCF_947260015.1 uncultured Eudoraea sp.
ATGATATAAGGATCACCTGTGGTTCCTGTGCCGGTTACCACATTAATCCCTGCGCCGGTGACTATCGTTTCTGAGCCGTCGGCTACCAATCCTGATAAGTCTACCGTTAAGTCACTACCATTCTCAATACCTACGGTCAATATGTTGGTCGCCCCGTTTAGGGTTAATACATCTATATTCTGATCATCCGTGCCAAGTGAAGCAAGCGGTACCGAAAGGGTGCCGTTACTGTCCGTGATCTCCAGATCAGTGCCGTTTACAGCAAAGACCGTGTTTACCTCATTAGTAACGCTGGAATCTGCATCGTCTACATTTATGTTTATAGCATTGCCATCTTCTATGGAAATATTACCCGCTGCTCCACTCGTGGACAGGTTCTGATCATCTGTTCCCAAACTGCTTAGGGGTACAGACAGTATTCCGCCACTATCGGTAATTTCAAGATTTCCTGCATTTACTGCAAAGGCTGTATTTAATTCGTTGGTTGGATCCCCATCCAAATCAGGACTAGAACTGCCTCCAACTGCTTGCCATGCGGCACCGTCGTATACATATAATTGACCCGCCACACTATCCACATAAGTTACTCCACTATTACTAGGGATAACTACGGGTAAACCTGGTCCTATTAGTGTAAGCTCATTAGTCAAGTCCTCGTCGGGATCTGTTGAATTTACAGTATAATTACCATTCCCATCATCAGTAACTGTAATAGCACCGGTTCCAGCAATAACCGTTTCGACCAGAGAAGAAAGATCAACTGCTGCAGAACTTCCATTCTCAATATCTATTTGCAACTGGTTAGCTCCATTAAGGGCAGCACCAGTAAGATTTTGATCGTCTGTACTTCCAACTGTTAGTTCATCTATTGCATCCTGTACATTGATGGCCGTTAAGCCTGAAGTCGTATTGTCATATGGGTTGGCACTCGCATTGGTATCAATGGTTTGTGTTGCCCCTGTTTCATCAGTATAAGTATAGGTACCATCCGCATTATCTGCCAAGGTAGAAATGGAGGTATCACTTATTGTGGTTACTGCACCACCCGCATCGGTAAAATCATAGGTGCCATCACCATTATCTAC
>NZ_CAMYOM010000028.1:13049-42706 GCF_947260015.1 uncultured Eudoraea sp.
ATCCGCATTATCTGCCAAGGTAGAAATGGAGGTATCACTTATTGTGGTTACTGCACCACCCGCATCGGTAAAATCATAGGTGCCATCACCATTATCTACCAAAGCTACCGTTCCGGCAGCTGCATTAATCTCATCTATTGCATCCTGTACATTGACAGCCGTTAAGCCTGAAGTCGTATTGTCATAAATTACTTCTGTTGCAGTTTGATCATCAGTACCTACAAGGGCAGACAGATCAACGGTTCTTGTATTACCATTCTCTAAAGTAATCGTAAGAATATTACTTGCATCTAAACTAAAGGCAGTTATAAGTTGATCATCTGTATTGTCTAAATAGGGTGCAAGATTTACGGTACCACCATCTTCTAAAGTAAGGATATTACCTGCCAGGGTAAGTGCCTGATCATCTGTTCCGCTATTGCTAAGAGAAGATAAATCTACTGAAACAGAATTACCGTCTTCAATATCTAAAGTCAGAGTATTTGTTGCCCCATTAAAATTAAAGTTCTGCAGTTGCTGGTCATCGGTTGACGTTAACTCCCAGCTATCACCATCCCAAAAATAGATGGTCCCCGTGTTTGTATTTACATAAATATCTCCTGTATCTGCTCCGCCAGGACTGATTGCCCCAGGTGTCGTAACCGCTGTTCCGCTTAAGACCTCACAATTACACTGATCCTGCAGCGTAACAGTAGTTTGCGCAAAAGCAAATCCGGATACCAGAAATACTAATAATAAAAGTCTTAATTTCATGACTATATTTTTACCTAATATTATTTTTTCAACTTTATAGTTCTACCTGTGTAATAAACATTGATGTTGGCTGTCTCCCATTATATGATCTAGACCACATTTTTATAAGAGATTAACCAACTCTAAATTGATAATGAGAATATCTTTTTCCGAACAGAAAAGAAATTTGTTTAGACCGGAGGAAATTTCTCCAGGGTCCGAAGAGAACCCAAGCCTGATTAAACTTCATTAAGTTGGTCAAGTTATTCATAATCTGGGGGTTGATTAAACCATCAATCAATTGTTTAATACTCAAACGGTTTAATTACACATTACAAAATTAACCCTAAGACTGCGCTGGGAAAATAATTGTTGTGTAAGTGTTAAATAGTACTGTCTATACATCAAAATTTGAGGTTATAAGAAAATTTTAGGTGTTTTTTTTGCATTTGACGTTGGTCGATCAGCCGGCTTATAGCAACACTTACCGAAGGGCAAAGTGTAAGAAAAATCCTTATTGAGTCTTTTTTTTGGAGTAAAATTCATCTTAATTTTTGTTAATCCGGTAGGTAATTTTTCTATTAGAAATTACCGTATTTACGCGTATGCTTAGAGTCACAGAATTCGATGTTAATACACTACATATATACATGGTATTGGAAAGAATTACTCTGTATTGATTACCATCATCTGAAGAAGTTGCACTGGTAATAATTAATGTATCGGTATTTGTACCACTATGGATTCCTGAATCTGCTAAATCTACCCAGGAAGCTCCATTATAGATTTGCCATTGATACGTATCCGCATCAGAAGCAACCACAAAAATAGAGGTATCACATCCTGGACAAACATTTGTATCTATAGGCTGTGTTGTTATTGCGGGGGCTGCATCTGCTTCCATGTAATCTGGCGTACTATTGCTATTAATATCAACGGGAATGGGATAGGTGGCTGATATAACCCTGCCCTGTGCGTCTGTCGCCGGCGGATTACCGGTGCTATAGTATTCATTATCACCACCATCAGCATTGGCATCATTATATGCCTCATTGGCATCGCTACAGCCGTCATCATCGCTATCTGTATCGAGATAATCTGGCGGATCTGTACCGTCAGAATTTGCTATGGTATAATTTATTATCCCACTTTCAGCAGCTGTTTCCACACTATTTGCTAATCCATTAGCACCAAAAGGCCCGTTAATTACTCCACTAGTGTGAATTTGATTATGACCAGCTTCTACAGCATCATAAATACCGTCATTGTCACTGTCCAAGTCTATATGGTTGGCAATTCCATCAGAATCATTATCCATTCCATAGGTTTCCGGGCTTACAAAATTAGTGACACAATTAAATTCAATACTGTGCTGTCTTCCACCCGCTGATGCCCCGGGCACCCTGGCTACGGCACCTACTCGTAACGACATCTCTGATTTGGAAGTATAGCTGACACTAAGATTTACTTCCGGATCCACATTACTGGAACCCGGATGATCTACAAATCCAGCCGTTGCGATTACCCAGGAACCATCATTTGTTATTGTCAATTCTGTAGGATTGTCAATAGTATAAGAAGCAGGATTATCCACCCAATTTTGTTCCCCATAATTGGCCCCACCATCAATATCATTAAAATTCATAAAAAATTCCGGAATAATTACCGGTGTTGATCCCCCTGAGGTTACAAATTCAATTTTGTATTGGACATAAGCCTGATCCCCTATATTGGGAAGATTAAATGCAGTTTGTGGTTTAAAATTAGCTGCCTCAGAACCATTATTATCAATATTAGCCACTGTAGCATTGTATATGAATTCAATGGTAATTAAGGCATCTGTAGCTGTTGTAACGTTAGCTATTCTGTAAACCGCTCCTTGTTGCAATGCTGTTCCGGACTCGAGAGAAGCCGCAGCACTAAAATCCATAGAGGTTTCCCCTCCACAAGCCGGTTGGTTATTATTGAGTAATATTCCAAGCTCATCATCATCCGGGATCCCGTCATTGTCATCATCCAGATCTGTATTATCAGGGACAGTATCACCATCAGAATCGGGAAATACCGTAATGTAAACAGTAGCCGTGTCCTCTTCAGAAGTAAAGGTACAGTTGGCGTTGTCTCTTATGGTATAGGTAAATTGATCGTTACCAGAAAATCCCGGTGTTGGCGTATAGGTTACAGTGCCATCACCATTTAAAACGGCAGTGCCATTTCCGGGTGCTGTTACAGATATTACCTCCAAAGGTTCCCCTTCAGGGTCGGTATCAGCTCCATTGCCATTATCGACTAAAGGATCAAAAGTTGTATTGCTGTCTTCTACAACGGTAATATATTCGTCCGTTGCTGTAGGTGGTTGGTTGGCAGAATCCGGAAAAATATCCAGTAAGTTAATACTCCCGTTAAAATAATCAATAGGTCTTAATTGTTGCCGGACTACAATCCTTCCTCCACTTGTCCTGGGAAAGGAGACTTCTACAACTATAGGTGTAAGTGGCCCTCCCGGCAAACCAAAATGTATCCTGCCCGGAGCTTGTGTTCCATGGCCGTAACCGCCATTAACCTCACGTGTCCCGGAGATTACGTTTCCATCGCAATCCAGAATTTTTGAAGTTGCACCCACCCCGAATCGCTCTTCGGTGTTAATTAATCCAAAAGCATCCCTGTCTTCTGTAATATCTACATATAAATGATTAAACCTTGATAAGAAGCCTAGATTATTTATGTATAACCTATTATTTCCAGTCCTGTTTACATAGAGGTCCAAATCTCCATCCTGGTCAATATCTATAAACGTACACCCTTCCCCTGCAGCGGCATTAAAAGCGAGACCGGAGTCTACGAATGTCATTGGCCCACCGCCATTATTAATCTGGTTCAAATAAAGTTTGCTGGTACTATCGCCTGTTAAAAAGATATCTATATCCCCATCATTATCTACATCTCCACATGCCAAACCTTCTATTTGCCCGGGAAAATTTATCGGAATTCCGGTTCCTACTCCAAGAGCTGTCCAGGTACCATCACCATTGTTTCGATGAATTTGATTGTTCCCATTCTCCGTCCAGTAAAGATCAAAGTCCCCGTCATTGTCAAAATCATAGAAAGCAACTGCTCCTTTATTACTATTATTCGCCTGATCAATATCTACTCCGTTTTGAAAGGATCCACCAAGGTTTGTAAATAAATCGACCTGATCTCTTTTCCTTACTACTATGTCTACCCATCCATCATCATTAAAGTCAGTTGCAGATCCATAATCTCCATCAGTAGCATCCTGTACCAATCCCAAAGGCCAGGTTGCCGGATTTCCGGCATTGTAGGGAGGTAATGGACTATCAGCCTTACGTGTGACGTGGGTGAAATTACCAGCGCCGTCGTTCTGAAGAATATCTATACCAAAATTGTGGTTGTCCACATATAAATCCAGATCACCGTCCCCATCATAATCCAATGCACCTGCACCTTCAGTGTTCATTCCATCGGTAAGAGTTGTAAAACGTTGATTGGGAGCAGTACCCCCTAGTCCATCGCCAAACCTATTGGTAGCAGGATCCTGAAGATATATCCGTAAATCGTTATGCTTATTTCTAAAGACATCAGGGTAGCCATCATTGTTAAAATCTACAAACAATGCCGTACGTTCCAATGTTCCTCCCAGGAAATCGGGTGCTAATGCTGCTGTTTGATCAGAAAAACCACCCCCATCATTTCGCATAAGATAACCACGGCCGTTGGTGTTAATTACCAGATCAAAATCCCCATCCAAATCATAATCTGCCCATGCATGTCCTCCATCTTTGGTTCCGCCGACGTTAAGGCCATACACTCCGGCATTTTCGGTAAAAGTAGTTTGTGAGTAACCGACACTAAAGCATAAGAAAAAAAATACAGATGAAATGATCACTGTATATTCCATCCTGTACCAAACGTTTCTTTCCTTCATTTCAGAAATCTTTACTCATAGGAATTTCATGACCAATTAATTAATCCAATGATTGGTTTGGTCTTTTTATAGTTATGGGGGAAGTAATGGCTAATGATTCAACTTAATTCTTTAACCTGGCTAACTACGTAGCAAATTTTGTAATTAGCAGAGGGGAAACAAAATATTTGTTGTAAAGGCCATTAATAGTACCGTAAAACTATTGGGATATGTGGTTATATAAAGTTCTTCTATTCAAAAAAGAAGGGAAAACGTATTATAATAGCTTGTTTATTAACTACTTATAATCAATTTTTGTAAGAATATTTAAACAGGTTTTACAAACTTTAATTTTGGTTTGCCCTGTGGGTTATCCTCCTGTTGGTTATCACCGAATTCACATTTACCGTTAAGGTTGAAATATTGGAAATAGTTGGACTACAAACATAATTCAGGTTAGATATTGCTACCCTATATTGATTGCCATTTTCAGTCATTGTAGCGTTCGTAATGTTAAGGGTATTAGTACTAGTACCACTATAAATTCCCGTATCAGTTAAATCTATCCATATGCTACCGTTGAAAATTTGCCATTGATAGCTATCCGCATTGGTTGCTACTACTGAAAATGAAGTATTGCAGCCCAGACAAGTGGTTTCATCAACTGGCTGAGTGGTAATTGTAGCAGCAAGTACCTCAACGTAATCCTGGGTTCCATTACTTCCTGAATCGGCAGGAACGAAATATGCAGCGGCAGTAACCCTACCCTTAGAATCGACCGCAGGTGGAACTCCAAGACCAAAATATTCATTATCGCCACCATCTGCATTTGGATCTGCATATGCTTCGTTGGCGTCACTACAGCCATCATCATCACTGTCGGTATCCAGATAATTGGGTGGTGGTGTACCATCTGTATCGGTAATCGCATAATTTAAAGTGCCGCTTTCAGCTGCGGTTTCCACAATATCTGCCAACCCATTGGCACCAAAGGCGCTAACGACCACACCATTGACGTGCGGTTGATTATGACCGGCTTCTACCACATCGTAAATACCGTCGTTGTCCGCATCCAAATCCAGGTGGTTAGCTATTCCATCTGAGTCTTTATCAATTCCATAGGTAACAGGATTTACATAGTTGGTGATGCAGGCAAATTCAATGGCATGTTGCCTACCACCCGCAGAAGCTCCAGGAACCCTTGCCACCGCACCCACCCTGATAGACATTTCGGACTTGGAATTGTAGTTAACACTAAAGTTTACCTGCGGAAACGTATTACCAGCTCCTGGATAGTCATTGGGTCCTGCTGTTCCGATGACCCAAGATCCATTCGTGTTCATGTTGAGTTCCGTTGGGTTAGATGTGGTATAGGTCGAGGGATTATCTGCCCAATTCTGTTCCCCATAGTTAGCACCACCGTCTATATCATTAAAATTCATAAAGAATTTGTTTATTATAACCGGGGTTGATCCTCCTGATGTAACAAAATTAAACTTATACCTAACATATGCCTGGTCCCCAATATTTGGAAGATTAAAAGCCGTCTGGGGTTTAAAGGAAGCCGGATCAGCAGAATTGTTATCTATATTGGGTACAGTTGCATTAAATAATTCAACTATTGTAACCAATGCATCCGTGCCGGCAGTTATGTTGGGAAATCTATACACCGCTCCTTGCGATAAAGGTGTGCCACTTTCTAAAGTGGGTGGCGTACTAAAATCTAAAACGGTTTCACCCCCGCATGGCGGCTGGGAGTTACTGGCTACTGTATTTAATTCTTCGAAATCAGGAATACCATCATTATCATCATCCAAATCGATCTGATCACTAATGCCATCTCCATCACTGTCGAAACTAATGGTAAAATTTAGGTTTTCAACATCTGTAACGGTATTTTCATACCCTTCTTTCGAAGTAGTTTCTATATTATAACTTCCGGCAAACCCAGTGGTATCCCAGATATATTCATAGGTTTTAGTACAAGCTGTATTGGCTACCTCAGTTGCCGAAATTGTATTTCCTGGGGGAGGAATTGCAATATTTACATCGGTGATATCATATGATCCAAAAGGATCTGTAACTACCACACGATTATAGACAAGGTTCCCCGGGTAGGCATTGGTTATAATATTTCCTCCAGGGTAAGGTGCATCGTATATATTGTTTGAAATAATATCAATATAAGTTGAAGTGGGTAATTCTATTTTTGATGGTTTTGTTTGGCTGTCATAATCAATGGAAAAACCGACACCAACCTCAGCTGATGACACAAAGAGATTAATAGCTTCCCCTGCAGGAATAGTAGAATCTGCTCCTAATGTTCCAGTCCAAGTCATAAGACCGCTTGCAGTATTATAAGACGGATTAGTAAGGGTTGAAATTGTGTTAGAACAACTTGTCCTCAAAACGGCTGTTACATTAGGATTTGCAGGCATACTACCACTTGCTACACTTACATAATTGGTAATTGTTATGGGTTGACCAGCTTTTATCGTAAATGGGCTGCAAAAAGAAGGGCTTTGATTAAATGATATACCTCCAGATATATAAGTAACATTCAGTGTTGGTGGAGTTCCTGTTGTGGTTTCCCTACTATCATAGGTAGCTTCTCTATTACCCATTCCTCCTGAGGCCTGATAAACGCCAAGGGCAATACCATTATTTACTGACGCGCCCGAAACCCATTCACTAACCAGGCAGGTTAATGGCCAGGTCTGAATACCTTCGGAATCCACATTAATGGTTGACAATGGAGTACCATCATCGGAGCCAGGGCCAATTGCACCAAGGGCGCTCCAATTTGAGGTAGCGGTCCTTTGTGTCCAATTAGATGCCCCATCATCATCACAAAATGTTCCTTCATCCCAGGCATCTGAGTTTCCTATTTGAAAAACACTGACATCCATATCTGCCCCATCCGTGCAGTTTAATCTCAATTCTGCAGACAGAATGATTGAACCTGATGGGATTGAGGAAAGGTCGAACTCAAATAAAGCTCTTTGAATATCTGTGGTTTCCCGATCAATTACAATTTCATCACATGTACCGTAGTTTTTATCGTCTTTTTTCTTCTTTATACCAGTATCCTTTATGGCTATCAAATCAGTATTAACTGTTGAACTTATCGTTAATATTGGTGAGCTAACTGTTGTGAGATCAGCTGTGGCAACAGGATCTATTCGATCCAGTGCTTGAGCGGGATCGGAAAGATAGAGCTGTTTGTTTACTATACCCGGAGGTAAACTTGCACCTGTTCCCTGTACCAAAACATTATCTATGGTATAATTTTCATTGGCGGCTGTATTATGGAATTTTGCCCTGATCTCCAGTGTTGACCCGGATAATCCGGAAATAATATAGGATGGATTAATTGGTTGAGCTGCCGATCCTGAAGCGCTTACTACAGTGACCCAACTGCCTGCTCCTCCATTGATCCTGTACTCTAAGGTAAAATTATCCTGAGACCCGCCACCGTCTTCAAAATTCGCAACATTAAAAGCACCAACATCCAAACTAAAAGTAACATTGGTACTGCCATTTATATTAATGGGATCTGTTACCCAAATTAATGGGTTGGCTAGTGTTGAAGATGCTACATTTCTGGTATTACTTGCTAAAATAAGACCTCCGCTAACAGCCGCGCCGGCTTGAGAGTTCCAATTCACGGGAGATGTGCCAGTTCCGGATCCTGTAATTGTGCCATTAGGGTATGAATTAAAATCTTCGGCCCAGATAGTTGATTGGGCGTTTAAACCTACAAATGAAAGAAGAAAAAGGATAAATACCAGACTGCAACTGATTTTATAAACCACTAATAGGGTATCTCTTCCCATAATTGGTTAATCTTTTTTCCGGAGGAAATATTAATTTTAATACAGATTAATGTAATATGTAAAATTAACCTTCTGATTTCCAGGACAAAATAAATGTTGCGTAGAAGGATTATTCAATCACCAACTATGACTAAGCTGTGGTTTTGATTATATAAAAGACACCTAATTAATTGTATATAAAACATTTATAAACAGGAGAAATTTTCGATTATTAAACAAAAAGAATAAAAGAGGCTAGTTGCCATTAACCCTATAGGTTATTCTTCTATTGGTAATGACTGTTCTTACCAGGATTAAACTGAAAGGTGAAAATTCGGAAGTTGAATTAGATAAAGTAGCTGTGGCCGTGATGAAATCACCCACATTTACGCCGGGAGGTACCGGAAAACTCACCTGGAATTGATTCGTATTATCTGTATTACCATCGGTATCTGTATAGGTAGAAGAACCTCCATCAGAATCAGCAACACTGCCTTCTACAACCGCTCCCAAATAGGTTTGCCCTTCCCCATAATCTTTGCTAAGGCCCAATTCGTTATCTCCGGCAGTGGCTGTACCTTCATGGATATCGGTAAGGAAAAACTCCATTGTGGCCCCTGGTCTTGCCCAACCTTTTACAACTAAATTGGTCCCTGACATGAAGGCCGAGTAAATAATTGGAAAATTCAGTAAATTATTAGGACCGTTATCGCTATGACCATTATCATTCAAGGTCACCCCATCTCCCATTTTATTAGTATCGTCAAGGTCTATCCCAAGTGCATCTGCCCGTTGGCCATTATTGTAGATAGAATTTTGAGAGATGGTTATCCCTGTTTTGTCTGCTACTACAACGCCAGGTCCCTGGTTACTATGGATAACATTCAAAGAAACTGTTGCGTCGTCGGCTTGTAAACGGATACCTGCATCGTGGTAAATTCCTCCACAAGTAACGGTATTTATATCAACTTTTTATAAGAATACTCCTATTTATGATGGTGCTTTTAGTTGTTCACCCTGTAGCTAATCTGGCGATTTGTTATTACAGTGGCCGAACTGATGGTGAGGTTCACCAATTCTGTATCACACAAACCATGCGAATCACAGACCTCGTATGAAAATTGATCTGTACCAACATAACCAGGATTTGGGACATAATCAAAACTGCCGTCCGCAAATAGAGTGAGGGTACCATTTGATGTATTGATTACGGGGGTTGTTGTAACTGTAAGTACATCGGAAGGATCAGCATCTATATCATTATTCAACACACCTGGTGCTGTAGTATTAAGCGTATTATTGGTAACAAGTGTGTAGGCATCGGTCTGTGGACAAGGAATACTCCACACGCCAAGGATATTGGTATTATCCGTATAAGGGTCACAGCCCAAGAGCGGTGCAATACCCAGCTGATACTCCCCGGGACTATCTATGACCACTGAATCTAATGCTAGCCCGGAAACTGTATCCAGACCATTGGAAGGGAAAACCACACCAGGAGTCAAGGAATACCAGGTATATTCAGCACTGGCAGAAAAGAATTCGGCCTGGAGGACACGCGTTTCCCCTCCTAAACAGGAATCAAAAGAACCCGGTGCTACTATAGCCGTATTAACCTGAGTGTCTTCTGCGCTTCCCAGAAAATCGAGCGGACCGACAAAATCCTTTAAGGATGAGGTAAAAGATGAAGAGGTGCGGGATTTCGCCATTACGGCGCTAAAAGGTGAATCACAGGCCGCTCCGGAACCAAACAGGGCTCGGGGATCAAAACCAAGCTGGGTAAAGTTTAAGGCTACCTCTGCAAAAAAGCCGTTATTGTAGTTTGCTGAATATCCCGAAGTATTTGTGGTACCCCATGGGGGGCCCTGTGAAATTAAAGAATTTACGCTGTTCAAAAGGCTTCCGCTCGGCACAACAATCTGTCCATACCCGTAGCTACTTCCTCCATCTATACTACTGCCCCAGGTAAATGCAGCTGTACCCCCGGGAGATGAACCCGGACTAAAAATGGCACGATCTACCCATAGTCGGACCTCCACCCCAGAAACACCGCCACCACTATAGGAAAAGCCAATTACCATATCACCGATCTGGGTTACGTTGCCACTGGTGTCAAATACCCAGGCTGTATGTCCCTCCTGTGCACCAGAATTTATAAAGCCAGAACCAGATACCTCAATTTCAGACACAAAGAGCTCAAAATCGACGAAGTGGTTACCTGAAGAGGAGAGGGTAGAAATCATCATATCAACCCACAAGTCGTCCGTAACATTAATCCCGTCTCTGCGCATGTGAACGGCAGCATCTACAATGTCTGTCTTACTGGGAATAGTGCCCGACCCCGCACCCCAGGCAATCTGAGGGTTATCTCCATTTTTTCCTGATGAAATTACTGTTTGATCATTGGAAGATAAACTTACATAGTCACGCGCATACCTTGTACTATACCAAATATAGCCATTATTGGATGCGTAATTGGGGATACTCTGCCTTAAATCAAAAGTAATATTATTATTTGCTGCAAGCTGGGCTGCATAGCCCATGGAGATTGCTGTAGCCTCATCAATAACTCCAGCGCCTGAAATAGTATTGTAAAACCAATCATCCGTATTTACTCCAGAGATTACGTCTCCGGAATAGGCGTCTGCTTCTACCCCAAAATTTGCTCCTACTCCAACCTGAGAAATTCCAATGACCGGTAAACCAAAGCTAGTTAAAACCAATAGGCTGATCCGTGAGTAACGGGACATAATGGAAAGAAAACTACTAAGGGCCTGAAAGATCAAGGCAATTAGCTGGTCATAATGCTTCATTTTTAAGCAGGTATTGCGATAAGCACAAAAATACCTTTGATAAACCGGACTATTAAATATTTGTTGTATAAGTGCTTATTCGTCTAGTGAACGACTGATTTTTCGAAGTTTAGTATGAATATTATGAGCGAAGCAAGTAAATATTCCGGATGTCGTTCAACGATGAGACCTTATATTTTATGATATGGGCACGCCTTGAAATACCAAACAGATACAAAAGTAGTTATCTAAAAATTTTTTGAATCCAATGAAATTATTCGAGGATGATAAACTCCGACCTGCGATTTAACTGGTGCTTTTCTTTGGAACATTTTACACCATCATCGCACTCATTTACCAGACGGGTTTCTCCATACCCTTCCCCCTTAAGACGTTCAGAGCTAATTCCTTGTGAAATCATATAATCTACCGTGGCCTCAGCTCTTTTTTGAGATAGCCAAAGATTAAACGAATCTGCTCCCCGACTATCGGTGTGTGAATTCGCTTTTATTTTAAGGCTTGGATATTTTTCCATTGCGGCGATCACTTTTTGAATTTCAATTTCTGCATCGCGCCTGATATCGTATTTTCCAAAATCAAAATATATGGTACTCAATTGTAGTAGTTTCGCCAGGTCATCACCAAATCCGGCTTCGATGATTTCCCTTTCCAAATAAAAGTCAATAATTGTTGGTTTCCCGTCTGATACAGGTAAATATTCCTCAGCAGGCACATAGCCCTGGATTTGCGCTCTGACAAAATTTCCCTGATTACAATCACAACTAAGGATGTAATTGCCCTTATTATCCGTTATCGCCGATAAAACTTCCTCATTTTGCTCATTAATTACCTTAACGGTAGCCCCTACAAGAACATCATTCGATA
The DNA here is from genome assembly GCF_947260015.1 of uncultured Eudoraea sp. GTDB lineage: Bacteria > Bacteroidota > Bacteroidia > Flavobacteriales > Flavobacteriaceae > Eudoraea. The sequence continues at coordinate 25,199 of NZ_CAMYOM010000028.1, forward strand.
TTTTATCTCGAACCGTACCGGTTATTGGTTGTAGACATTCAAAAATTAAAGGTCTTGTTTCCAGGAATCCATAAATGTCATCTGCACCCATTCCCTCACCACGATTAGATGAAAAATATCCTTTTTTGTTTTCTTCATTTATTATATAGGAAAAATCATCTTTATTACTATTTACAGGTTCTCCGACATTTAATATCTTTTTAGAATAGTCGCCGAATTTTATTTTAGTACCGAATATATCCAGGCCTCCGAGACCAGGATGACCATCTGAAGAGAAGTAAAGGATATTTTCATTACTTACAAACGGGAATGTTTCCCTGGATTCGGTATTAATAGGCTGCCCTAAATTTATTGGTGAACCAAAAGTACCATCCTCATTTATAGAAACCTTATAAATATCGGATTCTCCCTTTGAATCCGGCATATCTGCAGCAAAATAAAGTGTTTTTTCATCTGGGCTTAAAGCCGGGTGTGCAACTGAATAACTATCGCTGTTAAAGGGCAACTCTTCCAGGTTAGACCATTCGCCATCCTTCCAGTTAATCCTAAATATTTTTAATCTAATTACTCCTGCTTCATCCTTTGTAGATTTGCCATCAACAAAGTTATTCCTTGTAAAATATATAGTATTACCATCTTTTGTAGCCACGGAGGTAGATTCATGAAGTCTGGAATTTATCATATTCATTTTTACAACCAGGTTACTGGAACTACTGTCGGCATTTACTTTATAGATGTCCAGAAAATCCTTAGAATTCCATGTATGTCGATATCTGGCAAGATTTCCAGTGTCCCGGTCCGAAGAAAAGATCAAACCTTCTTTATAAAAGGCGGGGGCAAAATCTGAATATTTGGAATTGTATTCAAAGGTCTCAATATCATAACGGCCGGAATTTCTGGCAATTTCTTCCCTATAATCTTTTGTCGTTTTAAGTATTTTTGAACGCAAATCATTTGAGGTCATATCCGCGAAACGGGCCAGAATAGAGTCGGAAGTCTTATAATCTCCGAGAGTTTTAAGTGTTTGACCATACCTAAAGTAATATTCCGGACCTACTTCGGAGCCATAGGTTTCAATAAGTTGTTTATATATCTTTTCGGCCTCTTCATAATCGGCATTAAAATAATATGAATTTCCCAATTTCTGAAGGAGATCACTATTCACATATCCCTTATCCAGAACTTTTTTATAGATATCTATTGCAGGACGGAATGAATATTCTGCATACTTTTTATTACCCTTGACTACCTGTTTTTCCTGGGCAGATGTAAAGGCCAGCAGAAATACTGTCAGGATAGAAGTTAAGAGTATTTTTTTTGTCATTGCTTGTAGTTTTAAAAGAATCTAGGTGATACCAAACGTTGAAAAGATTTAACTAATTCAAATCTTAGGAACAATTCAAATGACCCATCATTAAATCGGGTACTGCCCAATTCGGTGGTTTCTTTATCATAGGCAAGTCCAAGCATGATTTGATCTGATATTTGAAACCCAATTAATGCACTGAATGCAGCATCCCATCTATACGCTACACCAAAAGAGAATTTTTCATTTAATAAAAAACTTGCCGAAAGATCTACCTGTAAAGGTGCACCACCAACCAACTTAGTAAGTAAGGCCGGTTTAAATTTTAATTGACTATTTAAATCAAGAACAAGTCCCGTAATTAAGTAAAAGTTAATCTTTTCCTTGGACAGAAACTGCACACTATTTGAATCACGTTGGGAATTGTCAAAATAATCTGATGCAATTAATCTAGGTGTTGAAACACCCAAATAAAATTTATTGGTATGGTAGTAAACCCCCAAACCGAAATTTGGCTGAAATTTATTATCTATATTATCGCCGGAAATAGGTTCATTGTCAAAATTGTTGAGCCCGTTAAAATCCAGATTTAAAATACTTGCCCCAAAATTTAGACCAAAAGATAATTTTCCTTCTGCTGATACATCAATAGTATAAGACAAGGCCGCATCCAAATAGGTTTCCTGAACCACACCATCCCCAATATTATCGTTTATAACAGAGAACCCATAACCCAGTTTACTGTTCCGAATAGGGGAGTGCAAATTCAATGTAAATGTTTTAGGCGCTCCATCCAGACCAACCCACTGTGATCTATATAAACCTGCAAGACTTAATTGTCCTCTTGAACCTGCATATGCCGGATTAACACTCATTGTGTTATACATATACTGCGTATACTGCGCATCTTGTTGGGCCAGTAAACCTCCAATCGTGGTAAAAATGAATATTAGAGAAACAAAATGCCGCTTATGATTTATTATATACTTTACCATGTATTATTTGCTTATGTAGAGATAACCAGTTTTGGAAATATTTTCCTGGTCTTTTTGGTATTCAAAGATATAGAAATATACGCCAGCCGGCAGATATTCTTCAGCATTGATTGTTGATCTGCCTCTTGATCTGCCATCAAAAATATTATTTTGGTTATTATAGTTACTTCCTTCGTAAACCGCAATACCCCATCTATTAAATATTTTCAGAGAATTATTTAATGCCTTTTCTACTCCTTCGATAAATAAGAAATCATTTCTGCCATCATTATTTGGCGTTACTAATTGATTGACTTCAATTTCACCTGAAATTGTCTCTGAAACCAACACCACAACTGTGGCTGTATCACAATTAGTCGGGTTTTCATTCTCGCATATTGTGTATTCAATACTATATGATCCGGTCGGAGTTCCGGGAGCTACTATTACAGTACCATCGGTATTTACAGTTAACTGGTCTGTTGGTGTTGACGTAATTGTTACTTCGTCAGGGTCAACTTCCAGTCCATTCAAAGTATCATTGTCCAAAACGTTACTGTCCGGTAAGACACCACCATCTTCACCATCTATAAATATGTCACTATAGTCATCGTCCACTGCATCTATTGTAACAATGATTACTTCTACCGTTACAGTTGCTGTATCACAGTTTATGGGATTGGCGATTTCACAGATCGTATATTCTATAGTATAAACTCCGGGATCAGTTAATGGCGTTACACTAACAGTTCCATCAGGATTTATTGTAAGTGGACCTGTTGGATTAGACGTTAAGACAACATCCTCCGGATCTACTGGCTCACCATTTAAAGTATCATTATCAAAAATATTTGCTCCTTCGACAATTCCTCCTTCATCACCATCTACTACAAATTCACTGAAATCATCATCCACGGCATCAATTGGGTTATCAGTAATGAATATGGTAACCGTTGCAGATGCACATACATCCGGATCCGGATCTGTATTACACACCTCATAGACGATTGTTACATTCGTATCAGTTTCTGATTCAGTTGGTGTATAAGACATTTCCCCTGTTTCAGGATCAAAAGAAACTATTCCAGTTGCGTCGCCTCCTATTCTGGTTATAGATGTAGTGCCCAGGTTGTTAGGATCATTGTTTGGCAGGTAATCATCATTTGCCAGGATATTAATCACAACTTCGGTTAGGGGTGTTGTTGTACCGGTATCGTCAACAGCTGTTGCCGTAAGTGGGTTAGGATCCGTGCCGTTAGGGTTTCCATCGCTATCACAATCCAGCATATTCCAATCGTCTGAAGGCGTTATTGTTTGACTTGCCAGTAAAAGATCACAAGGATCTAAAGGATCTGTGCCATCAATAACTTCATCCCCGTTAGTTACACCGTCTCCATCGCAATCCAGGTTGTTCCATTCATCAGAAGGTGTCAGTGTTACGCTTGCGAGTAATAAATCACAGGAATCCAAAGGATCCGTCCCATCTGAAACTTCATCCCCGTTGGTTACTCCATCACCATCGCAATCCAAGTTATTCCATTCTTCGGAGGGTGTCACTGTTACGCTTGCGAGTATTAAATCACAGGAATCTAAAAGATCCGTGCCGTCTGAAACTTCATCACCATTCGTAACTCCGTCGCCGTCACAATCCAGGTTATTCCAATCATTTGTTGGAGTCACCGTTTGGCTTGCCAAGATAAAGTCACAACCATCTAACGGATCTGTTCCGTCTGTAGCCTCATCGCCATTTGTTACGCCGTCACCATCGCAATCTGCAGCTAAATAATCACCACTTGGTGCAAGAGTTACACTGTCTGCATTAAAGTCGCAAGGATCTAATGGATCTGTTTCATCGGTAACTTCATCTCCATTGGTTACCCCGTCGCCATCACAATCAAGGTTATTCCAATCATCAGTTGGAGTCACCGTTTGGCTTGCCAGTAAAAAGTCACAGGAGTCTAATGGATCTGTTCCATCCGAAACTTCATCACCATTGGTAACCCCGTCGCCATCACAATCGATGTTGTTCCAATCAATTGTTGGAGTCACAGTTTGACTTGCCAATATAAGATCGCAGGCATCTAACGGATCTGTTCCGTCTGTAGCCTCATCGCCATTTGTTACGCCGTCACCATCGCAATCTGCCACTAAATAATCCCCGCTTGGTGCAAGAGTTACACTGTCTGCGTTAAAGTCGCAAGGATCTAATGGATCTGTTTCATCGGAAACTTCATCACTATTGGTTACCCCATCGCCATCACAATCCAAATTATTCCACTCATCCGAAGGAGTTACGGTCTGACTAGCCAGTAACAGATCACACGAGTCCAAAGGATCTGTTTCATCTATAACTTCATCCCCATTAGTTACTCCATCTCCATCGCAATCCAGGTTGTTCCAATCCGAAGTTGGTGTTACAGTGACGCTGGCGAGTAATAGATCACAGGAATCTAAAGGATCCGTTCCATCGGTAACCTCGTCTTCATTCGTAACACCATCACCATCACAATCCAGGTTGTCCCATTCATCGGAAGGAGTTACGGTTTGGCTGGCTAAAATAAAATCACAAGGATCTGAAGGATCGGTTTCATCTGAAACTTCATCCTCATCAGTCACACCATCACCATCTGTATCCGGATCACAAGTAGTTGTATTCGCATCTAAATAATTAGGTGTTCCATTACCACTACAATCGTCATTGGTTGGATCACCATCACCATCCGTATCCTCATCAGGAGTATCCAGACCATCGCCATCATCATCAATATCCCGGTAATTAACATCCTCCGTGCCATCAGTATCTGGCAAATCGGTCGCAGGGTCTGTGATTTCATCATTTACCAGAAAAGGATCATTTAAATTACTCCCCTCATAACCATCATCAAGGCCATCCCCATCAGTGTCTGTACCGGTAAAAGTTTGATCCGGGATCCCATCAAAATTAAAGTCGTTCCCCTCATTATTATCAGGAACCAAATCATTGTCTGTGTCCGTATCCAAATAATCCGGTTCATCCGTGCCGTCTGTATTCTCTGGAGTAAGGCCACCTATATAAGCCGAGTTTACTCCATTATTGGCCACATAAGTTGCCTCGTCATCTTCATTGGGTAAAATATAACCACTGGTGGTCTGTGCTTCTATATTGTCCGGAAGTCCGTCATTGTCTGAATCGATATCCAAATGGTTTGGATAACCATCGCCGTCACTGTCCAGTGGATTCGTTAAAGGATTATCATCATTATCCAGATTCGGATCTTCTTCCGTATCCAAAATACCATCATTGTCATCATCCAGATCTGTACTATCCTTTACGCCATCCCCATCAGTATCAGGATCTGTATTGGTTGTATTGGGATCTAAATAATCTGGGGTGCCATTTCCACTGGTATCATCATTGGTAGGATCGCCATCCTCATTGGCATCCTCGTCAGGAGTATCCAGACCATCACCATCGTCGTCAATATCACGGTAGTTGACATCCTCAGTACCATCGGTATCTGGCAAATCGGTCGCAGGGTCCGTGATTTCATCATTTACCAGGTAAGGATCATTTAAATTACTCCCCTCATAACCATCATCAAGGCCATCCCCATCAGTGTCTGTACCGGTAAAGTTCTGATCCGGGACCCCATCAAAATTAAAGTCATTCCCCTCATTATTATCTGGCACCAAATCATTATCCGTGTCCGTATCCAGATAATCGGGCTCATCTGTGCCGTCTGTATTTTCAGGGGTAAGACCTTGATCTCCTGATCCTTCATATGCATTATCCAAGCCGTCCTTATCATCATCCATACCAGATGGAAGAATATAACCACTTGTGGTCTGTGCCTCTATATTATCGGGGAGACCATCATTTTCAGAATCTATATCCCTGAAATCGGGATTTGGGTCATTATCGGAATTTATTGGATGGAGTCCTTCTCCAGAACCAGGTGTGTTTTCGTAATGATCATCAAGACCATTCCCATCACTATCTATGCCACAGGGTGCTTGAAATTCCGAAGTTTCCTGAGCTTCCAAATTATCCAGAATACCATCATTATCTGAGTCGATATCTCTGAAGTCTGGTTGAGAATCTCCATCTGTATTTACAGGAATCAACCCACCACAACTACCAGGAGTTTCTTCATAATGATCATCCAGGCCGTTACCGTCGGAATCCATACCACAGGGTGCCTGAAAATCTGCAGTAGTTTGAGCTTCTACATTGTCTAATATCCCATCGTTATCGCTATCGATATCTACATAATCAGGATAACTATCTAAATCTGAATCTATAGGCACTATTCCTCCACAGCTGCCCGGGGTTTCTTCATAATTATCATCCAATCCGTTGCCATCAGAATCAATTCCACTTGGGGCAATATAACCGTATGTTGGCTGCGATTCCACATTGTCAATAATTCCATCGTTGTCTGAATCGACATCAAGGTGATTGGGAATCCCATCTTTATCAGTGTCTGTTGGATGCGTTAACGGATTATTATCCCCATCTGGGTTTTTATCTTCTATTGAATCTATAATCCCGTCGTTGTCATCATCAATATCTGTAAGATCTTTTACTCCATCATTATCCGTATCAGTCTCAGTATAGGTGGTCATTAAGGCAAACTCCGCCGGAATGGTGTCAAAAGAAGAAGAAAGGACAAAAACTAGAATGGCAGTTATCAAGGTAAAGCAGAAAGCCGCCTTATCTCGTGTTTTGGTTGGGGTAATGTTTTCCATAAATGATAGTTTTCAATTAAACATATCACCATGGCTCTGTAGGAAAAAACTATGCAAGAGATAGGGCCTCTCTAAATTATTATTGCAAGATATAGTTAAAATAGATAGCATCAAATCCATTTGAAAACTTAAGTTAGCAAATATCTTTAAAAGACCTCAAAACTCGTTAAACGTCAAAAATCCTGATTCTATTTGAAGATGAAATCTGTGATAAAAAGCTATTGATAATTCTCAAAAATTCATAAAACGAAGATTACTAGCCGTTCATCGATAATAACCCTTAAATCAAACAGATTAATAATCTTAAATTCATTGGAAACAGACTATTAAGTGCTGTGAGAATCATTTTAAAAAAATCTTTCTATTCTCCCAGAGCTATATTATTTGCCTTATTTTTGCTCAAATTTTTGCTGTGAATTTTTTAAAAGAAATAGAGAAGAGAAGAACATTTGGTATTATTTCCCATCCTGATGCCGGAAAAACTACACTTACAGAAAAATTGCTCTTATTCGGAGGCGCAATACAAGAGGCCGGAGCTGTAAAAAATAATAAGATAAAAAAAGCAGCAACCAGCGATTTCATGGAAATTGAACGTCAGCGCGGAATTTCGGTAGCTACTTCTGTGCTTGCATTCTTATATAAAGATAAAAAGATAAATATTCTTGATACACCAGGCCATAAGGACTTCGCGGAAGATACTTTTAGAACCCTTACAGCGGTAGATAGTGTAATTGTTGTTATAGATGTTGCTAAAGGTGTGGAAGAACAGACTAAAAAATTGGTAGAGGTCTGCAGGATGAGAAATATTCCCATGATCGTATTCATTAACAAACTCGATAGAGAAGGAAAGGACGCTTTTGACCTTTTAGATGAAGTTGAACAGGAATTGGGATTAACCGTTACTCCATTAAGTTTTCCCATTGGTATGGGCTATGACTTTAAGGGTATTTATAATATTTATGAGAAAAATATTAACCTTTTCAGTGGAGATAGCAAAAAAAATATCTCAGACATAATTGCATTTGATGATATAACAAGTCCTGAATTAGAGAACATTATTGGAACCGGGGCAGCTGAAACTTTGAGAGAGAATATGGAGTTGGTAAGCGGGGTTTATCCTCTTTTTGACAAACAAAAGTATCTGGAAAGTTCTCTTCAGCCCGTCTTTTTTGGTTCTGCGTTGAATAATTTTGGAGTAAAAGAACTTCTCGATTGTTTTATAGAAATAGCTCCGTATCCCAGATCTAAGATTGCCGAAGAGCGTTTGGTTCAAGCAAATGAAAAAGAACTTTCTGGTTTTGTATTTAAAATACACGCCAACATGGATCCCAAACACAGAGATCGTTTGGCATTTGTGAAAATAGTTTCAGGAACATTTGAACGCAACAAACCCTATTTGCATGTAAGGCTTAATAAGAAATTAAAATTTTCTAGTCCAAATGCATTTTTTGCGGAAAAAAAGGAAATTGTAGATATATCCTATCCTGGCGATATTGTAGGATTGCATGACACCGGTAATTTTAAAATTGGTGATACATTAACAGAGGGTGAAATTTTACATTATAAAGGTATCCCCAACTTTTCGCCGGAACATTTCAGATATATCAACAATGCCGATCCGATGAAATCCAAGCAGTTAAATAAGGGAATTGACCAGTTAATGGATGAGGGTGTGGCTCAGTTATTTACATTGGAACTGAATGGCAGAAAAGTTATAGGTACTGTAGGCGCCTTGCAATACGAAGTAATTCAATACAGATTAGAACATGAGTACGGTGCAAAATGTACCTATGAGAATTTCCCTGTTCATAAAGCTTGCTGGGTTGAGCCGGAAGATCCTAATAATGACGAGTTTAAAGAATTTATTAGAGTAAAACAGAAATTCCTGGCCAAGGATAAACGTGGACAATTGGTGTTTTTAGCAGATTCTCAATTTTCATTACAAATGACTCAACAGAAATATCCCACTGTAAAACTGCATTTTACATCAGAATTTGAATAATTAGGGCATAGAATGAACCAAAAATTAAAAACTCGTTTTTAATTAAGCTTCTCCAGTAGGACCGAAATTTAACGGAATTGGAGGTTGTTCGTAATCTTTGATTGTCCCGTGAGCCTTTTCAAAACGACTTACATTATCACTAAGCGCTTTTAAAAATTTCTTCGCGTGCTGAGGAGTAAGTACAATTCTACTTTTCACCTTCGCTTTTGGTGCTCCTGGCATCATGCTTATAAAGTCGACAACAAACTCTGAAACAGAATGATTTATTATGGCCAAATTGGAATAGATTCCTTCGGCTATTTTTTCGTCCAGCTCAATATTTATCTGTTGTTGTTTCTGATTTTTTTCTTCCATTCTTCGCTTAAAAAAATAATAATCCAATATCACAAACAAAAACCCTCAATTAAAAAATTGAGGGTTAATGATTTTAAAATTTTAATTCTTCTTTGCGAGCCATAATTTCATCGTATTCCTCTTTTGAACCTACGATTATATTTTCGTAATCCCTCATACCGGTTCCGGCAGGAATTTTATGACCTACAATAACATTCTCCTTCAATCCCTCCAGGTAATCAATTTTACCACTTACAGCAGCTTCATTTAATACCTTTGTTGTTTCCTGGAACGAGGCTGCAGAAATAAACGATTTGGTTTGCAACGAAGCCCTTGTGATACCCTGCAGAATTGGTGTAGCCGTCGCTGAAACAGCTTCCCTTGCAGTCACCAAAGCCTTATCCGCACGTTTCAAGATTGAATTCTCATCTCTCAATTCACGAGGTGTAATTATCTGGCCTGCTTTGAGGTTTTCTGATTCTCCTGATTCTTCAACTACTTTCTTACCAAAGATTTCATCATTTTCCCTGATAAAATCGTCTTTGTGTACCAGCTGATTTTCAAGGAATGTAGTATCGCCCGAATCCTGAACACGAACTTTTCGCATCATCTGTCGCACTACAACTTCAAAGTGTTTGTCATTAATTTTTACACCCTGGAGTCTGTAAACTTCCTGCACTTCATTTACAAGATACTGTTGTACAGCTGAAGGTCCTTTAATTGCAAGGATATCTTCCGGGGTAATTGATCCGTCAGATAAAGCCATACCAGCCCGAACATAATCATTTTCCTGAACCAAAATCTGGTTTGAAAGTTTTACCAAATATTTCTTTATCTCACCAAGTTTGGATTCAATAATAATCTCTCTATTACCTCTCTTTATTTTACCGAATGAAACCACTCCATCTATTTCAGATACAACGGCAGGATTAGATGGATTACGAGCTTCAAATAGTTCCGTTACCCTTGGTAAACCACCCGTAATATCACCAGATTTAGCTGATTTACGAGGAATTTTTACCAAGATTTTACCTTCTTTAATCTTATCGCCATCATCCACCATTAAATGTGAACCAACAGGAAGGTTATACGAACGCAAAACTTCATCCTTTGAATTTTTAATCAATAAGGTAGGAATCAATTTCTTGTTTCTGGATTCTGAAATAACCTTTTCCTGAAATCCGGTTTGTTCATCAATCTCAACCTGATAGGTAATTCCCTGTTCAATATTCTCATAAGAAATTTTACCCGGAAATTCTGAAACTATAACTCCGTTGTAAGGATCCCATTGGCAAATTACATCTGCCTTTTTTATCTTACTGCCATTTTTAACAAAGATCTGAGAACCATAGGGAATATTATTCGTGCTAAGTGTAATTCCAGTCGTAGCATCAACAATTTTAATTTCAGAAGTTCTTGAAATTACAATATTGACCACTTTCCCATCAGAATTCTCACCTTTAACCATTCTCAAGTCTTCAATCTCCGCAATACCCCCAAATTTGGCTTCAAGTTTACTTTCCTCGGAAATGTTACCTGCAATCCCTCCAACGTGGAAAGTACGCAAAGTTAGCTGCGTTCCAGGCTCACCAATAGATTGTGCGGCCACAACACCTACCGCTTCACCCCGCTGTACCATTTTGTTGGTTGAAAGGTTTCTACCATAACACTTGGCACATATACCCTTTGCAGCCTCACAAGTGAGTGCCGAACGTACTTCAACTTTTTCAATAGGTGACGACGTCACTTTCTTCACATCAGATTCCAGAATCTGTTGTCCAGCAGTTAATAGCAGTTCTTCAGTTAACGGATTATATACATCATGTAAAGAGACTCTTCCTAAAATTCGTTCCCCTAAGGTTTCTACTATTTCTTCGTTTTTCTTTAAAGATTCAACCTTTATTCCTCTAAGGGTTCCACAATCATCTATATTCACGATGACATCCTGTGAAACATCCACTAATCGTCTTGTAAGATATCCTGCATCGGCTGTTTTAAGAGCAGTATCTGCTAGTCCTTTACGAGCACCGTGAGTAGAAATAAAGTATTCCAAAATAGACAATCCTTCTTTAAAGTTAGATAGAATTGGGTTTTCTATAATCTCACCTCCACCTGCAGTAGATTTCTTAGGCTTAGCCATTAAACCACGCATACCTGTTAGCTGTCTAATCTGTTCCTTTGAACCCCTAGCTCCGGAATCCAACATCATATACACCGAATTAAATCCTTGTTGATCTTCCCGGATACGCTTCATTGCCAACTCAGTTAACATGGCATTTGTTGAAGTCCAGACATCAATCACCTGATTATATCGTTCGTTGTTTGTGATAAGGCCCATATTATAATTCATCATAATTCCATCAACCTGTTCATTGGCATCAGCAATCATGGTGTGCTTTTCCTTTGGGATAATAATATCTCCAAGACTAAATGACAATCCGCCTTTAAAAGCAAAATCATAACCCATGGTCTTAATCAAATCCAGAAACGCTGCAGTTGTGGGTACATCTGTAACGGCAAGAATCCTTCCGATAATATCACGTAAAGACTTTTTGTTTAAAACTTCATTTACATATCCGGCTTCTTCCGGTACAACCATATTAAAAAGTACTCTACCAACGGTAGTAGGAATAATCTGATTGACTAGTTCGCCTTCCTCATTAAAGTCTTTAGCTCTCACTTTAATTCCGGCATTCAGTTCTACTTTCCCTTCATTAAATGCGATTACTACCTCTTCGTAGGAGTAAAAAGTTAAGCCTTCACCTTTTACAGGAACTTCTTTTGTAGATTTTCGCTCTTTTGTCATGTAATATAACCCAAGAACCATATCCTGTGAAGGTACTGTGATTGGAGATCCATTGGCCGGATTTAATATATTGTGCGAAGCCAACATCAAAAGTTGGGATTCCAAAATAGCTTCAGGGCCTAAAGGCAAATGCACCGCCATTTGATCACCATCAAAATCCGCATTAAAGGCAGTACAAACAAGAGGGTGCAAACGAATTGCTTTACCTTCTATTAATTTAGGTTGAAATGCCTGTATCCCCAATCTGTGTAATGTAGGAGCCCGGTTGAGCAAGACAGGGTGTCCTTTTAAAACATTTTCTAAAATATCCCAAACTACCGGTTCTTTTTTATCAATTATTTTTTTGGCTGACTTAACAGTTTTAACAATACCCCTTTCGATCAGTTTTCTTATCACAAAAGGCTTGTATAGTTCTGCAGCCATATCTTTTGGAAGACCACATTCATATAGGCTCATTTCAGGTCCGACAACAATCACGGAACGAGCAGAATAATCTACCCTTTTACCCAATAAGTTTTGACGAAAACGTCCTTGTTTTCCTTTCAGGGAATCCGAAAGAGATTTAAGCGGTCTGTTCGATTCAGTTTTCACTGCTGAAGCCTTACGCGTATTATCAAAAAGAGAATCAACCGATTCCTGAAGCATTCGTTTCTCATTTCTTAAGATAACTTCAGGTGCTTTTATTTCCATTAATCGCTTTAAACGATTGTTCCTTATAATTACACGCCTGTAAAGATCATTTAAATCAGAAGTCGCAAATCGTCCTCCGTCTAGAGGAACAAGTGGACGTAACTCCGGTGGGATAACCGGAACTACCTTCATGATCATCCATTCTGGTTTGTTATCCCTGTTTTCCTGAGATTCTCTTAATGCTTCAACAACCTGAAGTCTTTTTAAGGCTTCCGTTTTACGTTGTTTTGAGGTCTCCGTATTGGCTTTATGCCTTAAATCATAGGATAGTTGTTTCAGATCAATTCGTGACAGCAAATCGATAAGGCATTCTGCCCCCATTTTGGCTATAAATTTATTAGGATCTGAATCTTCCAAATATTGATTTTCCGGAGGGATAGTATCTAGAATATTTAAATACTCTTCTTCAGTTAGAAAATCTAGTTTATGAATCTCCTCTCCCTCAGGCCCTTGAGCAACACCTGGCTGAATTACCACATAACGCTCGTAATAAATAATCATGTCCAGTTTCTTGGAAGGCAATCCCAAGAGGTAGCCAATTTTGTTTGGCAAGGAACGGAAGTACCAAATATGAGCAACCGGTACAACTAAATTTATGTGTCCTACCCTGTCGCGACGAACCTTTTTCTCAGTTACTTCAACGCCACACCTGTCGCAAACAATTCCTCTATAGCGGATACGCTTGTACTTACCACATGCACATTCATAATCCTTTACAGGACCAAAAATGCGTTCGCAGAACAATCCATCACGTTCTGGTTTATGAGTTCTATAATTAATAGTTTCAGGTTTTAAAACCTCACCTCGTGATTCTCCTAAAATTGATTCAGGAGAGGCCAAGCCAATTGAAATTTTATTGAACCTTTTTATTGCGGTATTATCTTTTATTCTAGCCATTATAATATGGTGATAGTAAATTTAAATATGTAAAAAAAACTATTATTCTTCAAGTCTAATGTCTAAACCTAATCCCTTAAGTTCGTGCATCAATACATTGAAAGATTCTGGCAAGCCAGGTTCAGGCATGGTTTCGCCTTTTACAATTGATTCATAGGTTTTGGCACGTCCAATCACATCATCAGATTTTACAGTCAAAATCTCACGAAGGGTAGCAGATGCGCCATATGCCTCTAGGGCCCAAACTTCCATTTCTCCAAAACGTTGTCCACCAAATTGTGCTTTACCTCCTAAAGGTTGCTGTGTAATCAACGAATATGGTCCAATGGAACGAGCATGCATTTTATCATCCACCATATGTCCTAATTTTAACATATAGATTACCCCAACTGTCGCAGCCTGGTCGAAGCGTTGCCCGGTTCCTCCGTCATAGAGATAGGTATGACCAAATCTTGGGATTCCGGCTTCATCGGTAAATTCATTAATCTCATCAAGTGTAGCACCATCAAAAATTGGAGTCGCGAATTTCTTGTCAAGATTTTGACCCGCCCATCCAAGAACAGTTTCATAAATTTGACCGATATTCATACGAGATGGTACACCTAAAGGATTTAATACAATGTCTACCGGAGTTCCGTCTTCCAGGAACGGCATGTCTTCATGTCTTACAATACGGGCAACAATACCTTTGTTACCATGACGTCCGGCCATTTTATCACCAACTTTAAGTTTACGTTTTTTAGCAATATAAACTTTTGCAAGCTTCATTATACCTGCAGGCAATTCATCTCCAACAGATATTGTAAACTTATCTCTCCTAAGATTCCCCTGAAGATCATTCAACTTAATCTTGTAGTTGTGTAGCAGGTCGGCCACCAAAATATTTGTGTCTTTATCAGTGGTCCAACTACCTCCAACAAGATGGGCAAAATCATCTACTGAATTAAGCATTTTCATGGTATATTTTTTACCCTTAGGTAAAACCTCTTCACCAAGATCATTTAATACTCCCTGAGATGTCTTCCCGTTTATAAGTTTAAACAACTTATCTACAAGCACTTCTTTAAGTTCCTGGAATTTTAGCTCATATTCCAGTTCCAGATTTGTTATTGCTTCCTTGTCTTCTGAACGTTTGCGTTTATCCTTAATAGAACGAGAGAATAACTTTTTTTCAATAACTACTCCACGCAACGAAGGTGAAGCTTTTAAAGAAGCATCCTTAACATCCCCTGCTTTATCTCCAAAAATAGCACGAAGTAGTTTTTCTTCCGGAGTAGGATCCGATTCACCTTTTGGTGTAATCTTACCAATAAGAATATCCCCGGGTTTTACTTCCGCACCAATTCGTATCATTCCATGTTCATCAAGGTCTTTTGTCGCCTCTTCAGAAACATTGGGAATATCATTAGTTAATTCTTCAGCTCCCAATTTGGTATCTCTAACTTCAAGAGCGTATTCATCTATATGTATTGAAGTAAAGATATCTTCGCGAACAACTTTTTCAGAAATTACAATAGCATCCTCAAAGTTATATCCTTTCCATGGCATAAAGGCAACTTTAAGGTTTCTGCCTAAAGCTAATTCCCCGCCTTCTGTAGCATATCCTTCGCAAAGTACCTGTCCTTTTTTAACATGATCTCCCTTTTGAACGATTGGCTTAAGATTGATGCTGGTACCTTGGTTGGTTTTTCTGAATTTAACCAATTGATAGGTCTTGGAATCGTCCTCAAAACTTACCAATTTTTCATTCTCACTGCGTTTGTAATTAATTGTGACCTTTTGAGAATCCACATATTCAATTATACCATCGCCTTCTGCATTTATTAATACTCTTGAGTCTGATGCAACTTGTCTTTCCAATCCTGTTCCAACAATTGGAGATTGTGGTTTCAATAAAGGAACTGCCTGACGCATCATGTTAGAGCCCATCAAAGCCCTGTTTGCATCATCGTGTTCAAGGAACGGAATTAAAGAAGCGGAAATAGAAGCAATCTGATTGGGAGCAACATCGGTATAATTGACCTCTATTGGATCCACAACCGGAAAATCTCCTTCTTCTCTGGCGATAACTTTCTCCTGATCTATCGCTCCATTCTCCTTGAGTGGAATATTGGCCTGAGATATTTTCATGCCTTCCTCTTCTTCCGCGCTCAGGTATATAAAATCTTTCGTATCTACTTTTCCATTATCAACCTTGCGATATGGTGTCTCCAAAAATCCCATAGGATTTACTTTGGCAAATACCGCCAGAGATGAAATAAGTCCAATATTTGGTCCTTCAGGAGTTTCAATAGGACATAGTCTTCCGTAATGTGTGTAGTGAACGTCACGAACTTCAAATCCTGCACGTTCTCTTGAAAGTCCACCTGGCCCCAGGGCTGATAATCTTCTCTTGTGTGTAATTTCTGCAAGAGGATTTGTCTGATCCATGAACTGTGATAATTGGTTAGTACCAAAAAATGAATTTATCACAGAGGACAGTGTTTTGGCATTTATCAGATCAATCGGAGTAAATACCTCATTATCCCTCACATTCATTCGCTCACGAATGGTCCTTGCCATACGAGCCAAACCAACACCAAATTGAGATGATAATTGTTCCCCAACCGTTCTAACACGCCTGTTGGAAAGGTGGTCAATATCATCAATTTCTGCTTTAGAATTGATAAGTTCAATTAAATACTTGATTATAGTAATGATATCTTCTTTGGTAAGTACCTGTTTGTCCATACCGATATCCAAACCAAGCTTTTTATTCATTCTGTAACGACCAACTTCACCCAGATTATATCGTTGATCAGAGAAAAACAATTTATCAATTATTCCACGTGCTGTTTCCTCATCCGGTGGTTCTGCATTACGCAGCTGACGATAAATATGTTCAACGGCTTCTTTTTCAGAATTTGTGGGATCTTTTTGCAAAGTGTTATGAATAATTGCATAATCACTTTGGGCATTATTCTCTTTATGAAGCAGAATGGTTTTAACATCTGCATCCATAATTTCATCTATATGTTCCTTTACGAGAACAGTATCACGATCCAGGACTATTTCATTTCTCTCTATGGAAACAACTTCTCCTGTGTCTTCATCAACAAAATCTTCGTGCCAGGTATTAAGAACCCTTGCAGCAAGTTTACGTCCTAAGAATTTTTTCAATCCGGTTTTTGAAACCTTTACTTCTTCAGACAGGTCAAAGATCTCAAGAATATCCTTGTCTCTTTCGAAACCTATTGCTCTAAATAAAGTTGTAACCGGTAATTTTTTCTTCCTGTCAATGTAAGCATACATTACGCTATTGATATCAGTAGCAAATTCTATCCAGGATCCTTTAAAAGGAATTACCCTTGCAGAATACAGTTTGGTACCATTTGCGTGAAAAGATTGACCAAAGAATACTCCAGGAGACCGGTGCAACTGTGAAACAACTACTCGTTCAGCACCGTTAATAACAAATGTTCCACTTGGTGTCATATAAGGTATAGTACCCAAATAAACATCCTGAACAATAGTTTCAAAATCTTCATGCTCCGGATCGGTACAATAAAGTTTTAAACGCGCTTTTAGGGGTACGCTATAAGTTAGACCTCTTTCTATACACTCCTGGATTGAATACCTGGGTGGATCTATGAAGTAATCAAGAAATTCCAGTACAAATTGATTTCTTGTGTCAGTTATTGGAAAGTTTTCCATGAAGGTGTTGTACAAACCCTCATTGCCCCTTTCGTCAGATTTTGTTTCAAGTTGAAAAAAATCTTGAAATGATTTAATC
>NZ_CAMYOM010000029.1 GCF_947260015.1 uncultured Eudoraea sp.
TCTTTAATATATCCTTCATCTAGGATATCTCCTTTTAAAAAGGTGTAATTTCGAGATTCCTCAATGTCTCTCAGATTCTCAAGATTCCCCGCATAAGTGAGAGAATCTAAATTATAGATATGATAGTCCGGATAGTTGTTTGCAAATCTGCGTACAACATGTGAGCCAATAAATCCTGCACCTCCTGTTATTAAAATATTCATAATATACTGGCTTTCAGCACTTTGTTTTTCTTTATAAATTTATGATAAATACATTTTCATATCCTCTTTTCCTCTATTAGGGTATTCAATTTTGAACTTCTGCGGCTTTCTTATTAAGATATTTGAGTATGTCAATAAAAAAGAAAATGGCTAGCAAAATCAGTGGAATAAGTATAATTTTTTCTCCAAAAAAGGATTTCTGAACAATATGCGGTTCGCCAAAATAAATAATGCTAATAGCATCCTTTCGTTCCAGGAGTTCCATTTTTTTCCTTTCAATATCCCGAATCAGACTGTTCTTTAAATTAAAAAGTTCTGCAATATCCAGTTGTTTCTCATTGTCCAAAATAATTCTTTGATCATTAAGCTGACTTTCCGTACTTGCCATTCTATCCGAATATCTGCTAATTAGTTCGTCCATTTGAACCAGTAATGCTTCGTTTTGCCTAATTCTTTCCAGCGCATTTTCCTGGCTAATTTGGGTCAGCTCTTTAAAGTAACTGTTTGAGTTAATATATTCCATGACCTTCTGACTAAACTTCCGGCCGTTCGCTGCATCTTTATAAGTGAATGTGATTTTGTGTTCCAAGGAGCTTTTATTTAATATCTCTGTTCTGGTAACAGCTGTTACTAGCCCCCCATCCTGAAATTTTTCCAAAAGTTCCAAATACTCCAAATTATCGTTATCCGAATCAATGTCTTTCAAGGTCTGATCTATGGCTACCTCATACCCCTTCAAATTTGGAAGGCTAATACCTATTCGACTAAAAAAAATTGTGTCCTTTCCCTTAATATTAGCCTGAATTTCATCAACTGCATCATATAAATAGGCCTTACTTTCAAAATTTGGCTTTACGATAACTTCGGTCTGAAGTTTTTCAGACACAAACTGGTTTAAGCCAAAGGCAATTAATGCCCCGACAATAACAAGACTAAGCAAAACCAGGAAGTTCTTTTTGAAATAGAGAAAAATTCTTAAAAACCACCTGAATAGCCTATTAAAGCCATTACCAATCATTCTAAATAATTGCCCTAAATCTATTTCATCATTTGATGTGGTTTCTTTCGTTGTTTGTTGATCTGCCATATTCAGGAATTAAAAATTTGCTTAAGTATTTTATCGGTTATTAAATAGGTGGGTTTTACACCCGTTGTTCCAAGGCCCCCGGAAGCTAAGGTACTACCAGATTCCAATGGATTATCTGACGCATAATAGGCATATCTGACCTTAACTTCCTCTCTTATGCTTTTCCTGATTTTAGAAAACCATTCCCCTCAAAATCTTTGGCGCATAGTTCATTCTTAAAGGGGTAGTTATCCGCTGTTCCTTCAAAAATATGTGCAGACGGAATCATTAAATCTCCTTTACCGCCCTCGAGAATGCCTGCTTTCCCCATTATTGAAATTGAAGCCACATCTAAAAAGATGTCTTGGCCATTTTCTAAAACAAAGGGCTTTAAAAGTTCGTCAATTGTTTCATAGGCCTGTTCCCCAAAGGCATAGTCCATTACAAATATAACAGGTTTTTTATCATCAGGAAGGTTCATATTTAGTTCATAACAACAGGCGTCCTGCCCTAATTTCGCCATATCAAATATCTGAACATCTATACTCGTTCCTGAGGTGTCCTCTAAAGAGATCATGCCGTTCCGTTTTGCTTTGGTAATTACTTTATTGCGTAAAGCCATATTATCCGTGGAACTTAAAGCCTCATATATCTCAAGGGATCCGTTTGAAGGAAACTCTTTTCTAAGCGCTTTTCTGGCATATAAAGAATTTACCACGCTATGCATATTGGAGCTGATAATATGTATTGGTCTTTTTAATAAATTGTGTGTGTTTAAGGTTTTCTTTATGGTTTCGGCCCATATTTCGCCGTGAATATGATGCCCCAGGCGATCCCTTAACATACTACTAAAGGTTATTACTCTTTTCTCGCCACCCGTTTCCTCCTCAATAGATAATTTACCTAACCAATACAGAATCTTCAAAAATCTTTCAGGTTCTTTCTTTGTTGCCAGTTTATCATATACCTCTAATACCTCCACAAATGATCTTCCAAGGATGTTTGCAGTATGAATTAATGCAGTTTCTTTCTCCACTTGAGTAAGCTTGGCTTTGGTAGCTGCTTTTTCTAATTTTTTCCAATCGCGAATAGTCTTATTTGTGTCTTCTATTAAAACGCGTTGGCATATTTTATCGGCTTCTATATACAAAAAGGTAAGGTGTGTAAGTATGTCATAAATATCTGAGCGTCCTCTTGTGATCTCAATATTCATCTGCTCACTATCTATTCGGTAGCAATTTCTTCTCCTTTTGGGCGGGATAATTGCTTTAAAGTGGGATTTTCCATAACCTTCATCTGAAGTAAGATTAATATACCTGCACTGCTCTATTCCGGAAGGTAATCGTTCCAATACATATATAAGTCCATTAAGTTCAGCCTTATCTTCAGCCACTGAACCATAAATTTCCGGATGTAAAGCTAAAAGGGCATTTCTCAAAGTCTCCCCTGAAACTCCCGTAGGTTTATAGAAACCTCTATTGAATAAATGACGCATAGTAACATACATCCGCTCAATGGCATTTGTAGATTCCTGTGCTCTGGTATTATCTTTAACTATCTCCATAGACATTAGCAAAATTACATTTTATACTTAAGATTTAATTGAGTCTATAAAATTTAGTCTAATTCTAGGGTTAAATCCCTTCTTTCTAAAACGAAAATTGCTAATCTTATTCTCGCTGTAATGCCAACTTGTCTGCCACCGACCTATCATTAGAAAGGCGTTGTACCTTATTTTGGCCTCCTAATTTTCCGATAGATTTCATAAACTCCTGAAAACCACTTTTTTTGATAGAGGTGATTTTTAAACGCTGTAGTATTTTACCCTCAATAAGATCATAATAGTAACTGTTTTGTTTTTGAAGTGATGTATCTAGAATCTCAATAAATTTAGACATGTCTGAAGGTTTTCGTTCAAATTCGATAAACCACTCATGGTACGGAAGTTCATCTTTTTCAGGTGTAATTTGCGGTGCCACTGTAAACTCGTTTATAGAAGCATCACATGCCTCTACGGCCTTTTGCATGGCAACCTCAACCTCTTTTGCAATAACATGTTCCCCAAATGCTGAAATAAAGTGTTTTATGCGACCTGTAACTACAATTTTATAAGGTGTTGTTGAAATAAACCGAACGGTATCTCCAAGATTGTATCCCCAAAGACCTGCGTTGGTAGAAATAATCATGACATAGTTAACATCTAATTCTACTTCACTTACAGTAAGTCGTTTTGGTTGATCCTCAAAAAATTCATCTGCCTTAACAAATTCATAGAAGATACCAGAGTCTAACAATAACAACATGCCCTCTTCTTTTTGAGTGTTCTGATAAGCAAAAAATCCTTCACTCGCCGGAAATAATTCTATGCTATCCACTCTGCGGCCTATAAGTTCCTCAAATTTAGCCCTGTAGGGCTCATAATTGACCCCCCCATAAATAAACAGATTAAAATTTTTGAATAATGAACCTATATTTTTATCACTTGTGGCTTTTAATTTTTCAAAATACATTTGAACCCATGAAGGAATGCCTGCAATCAGTGTCATATCTTCATTTATTGTTTCCTCCACAATCTTTTCCACCTTAGTTTCCCAGTCCTCAATACAGTTTGTTTCCCAGCTGGGCAAGCGGTTCTTTTGAAGGTAGTTGGGCACGTAATGTGCTGAAATACCTGATAATCTTCCTAGTTTAATCCCGTTTTTTTCTTGTAATACCGGACTTCCCTGTAGAAATATCCACTTTCCATCAACAAAATCCGAATTTCCGGTTTCATGGATATAATTCAGAATTGCATTCCTTGAGGCAAGAACCTGTTCTTTAATAGATTCTGAAGTAATGGGAATATATTTGGCCCCTGATGTCGTTCCTGAGGTTTTGGCAAAATAGATCGGCTTTCCGGGCCAAAGAACATTTTCCTTACCCGCTACCGCCTGCTCAACATACTCACGCAAAGCTTCATAATCTCGTATTGGAACTTCATTTACAAATTCTGAGTGGCTCTTTATTCGTGCAAAATTATGATCAATTCCAAATTTTGTGTTTTGAGCATTCCGTATTATATGTTTGAAGACTTTTTCCTGACTTTTTAAAGGTTCCCCGGCCCACCTGGCTGTTTTACGGGCTATGTTTTTTGCAAAAATTCTGGCTGCTAAAGATTTTAATGACATCCTTTCTAGTTAAAATCAATATAATCTGCCGGGTTTACCGGATTGCCATTGTTCCACAGCTCAAAATGCAAATGAGGCCCTGTAGTTAATTCTCCGGTATTTCCTACGGAGGCAATAACTTCCCCGGCCCTGACAAAGTCTCCCTGGCTCTTGTTTAATGAGCCGTTGTGTTTATAGACTGAAAGTATTCCGCTTTTATGCTCCATAATTATGACATATCCAGTTTCAGTTGTCCATTCAGAAAAAATTACTGTTCCGGCAGCTACTGCTTTGACCGGAGTATCCTTAATAGCGACAATGTCTACTGCATAGTGCTTGTTTTGTGCATCATATTCCTGAGAAATTGTGCCGCTAACTGGTGAAAACAACACAAGTCCCTCACCATCTTTATTGCTTTCAAAAAGATTGTACTTATCTTCCAAAGCAACTTCTGCTCTTAGCATGGAGTCTTCTCTGATTGGACTAAGATCTACTGTGGACGGGTCTATTTTAAATTGTTCAAAAAGGGAGTCTCTGTTAATCTGATTGTTTTCAATATCTCCTCGCAAGACCATTCGAATATTACTTAAATACTTATTGGTATAATTCAGAACAGTGACCAGAGAATCTGTTTTATACGTTAATTCCGTTGCCTGTCTTTTAAGCTTTGTAGAAGAGTAGCCGGGTATATATTCCCTTAAAGGTGTAAAAGCAATAAGCAAGGTTGTAAGCCCGATAAGTGCGACAATAAACAAGGATCCTGTGACAAACACATTGAGTCTGCTAAGTTTAAAAGATATCTTTTCTTCAAAAGTACTTTCGTTAAGTATCACCAGTCGATACTTATGAAGTAGCTTTCTCCGAATTTCTTTTCTCTTTTTTCCTTTTTTAGCCATAAATACAAAGATAAACTTCGATTTGAATTAAGCAGTAAATACCTTTTAAATTTATAGTCCTCCAAATTTCACACTACGTATAATTTACGGATTGAAAACATTTTTTGACGTTTACAATTTAAAATAGATCTTCCCGTTACTATTAACAATAATATAAGTACTTTTTTTAGTACCTTTGTAATCCATTAAATTATAAAATTATGGTATCATTAATTACCTTTTTAGCAATAGGTCCATGGCAAATAGCCATAATCGTCATGGTTGTTTTACTTTTATTCGGGGGCAAAAAAATACCTGAATTAATGAGAGGTTTGGGAAGTGGAATTAAAGAATTTAAAGATGCCTCTAAAGAAGACGATCAACTTGAGGAGAAAAAAGAAGAATAACTAAGAAATTCCGCAATAGATAAAAGGCGCCAGTTATGGCGCCTTTTTTTATGGAATATAAAAAGATTAAATTTTGATATTATACCTATCGTTTTATTTATTTATTCCCTTTTTTAATGCGCTAACAGACAATTTGATACAGCGTTTCATACCATTTTGTAGTACTTTCCACACAGAATATAATAGATATTGCACCTTCCTTTTTATCGATGAAATACATAAGTTGATCGTACACGACAAAAAACATCTCTTTCACAACAAAAAATAAATAAGGAGTATTAATACTTCTAATTTCGTCGTTAAATCAATCATATTGGTGAAACTCTGCCAGAATATTTATAACACTAACAAAATAGGCAGATAGTCATATTTTCCAAGCCATTGAACTAATGAAGACAAATTTAATACAGTTTCTTTTTGCGTTACTATTGCTAACAACTTTTGGGGCAAGTGCGCATTGGAATGAGTCTATACACGAAATTACATCGGCAGATGTAATAACTTATCATAATACAAGCATTGAAGCCATTACTAATGATGTTAAGACTTCAACACCGAATACTGATGATGATTTTAAGCGAATGGCCAGAGAATACGGCATCCCTACAAGATTAGTCAAAGATTTTTTATCAGCAGAAAACGGATACTACGTTATTGCCGGAGTTTACGGAGATCGGGCTAACGCCAATAAATTTGCTCAAAAATTAAGGCTTAAGCGACTTAATCCTGTTATCATTACACATCCTGTCAGTAACTTAAACTATGTTACCCTAGCCCAGCATGAGAATTGGAAAGAAGCCATTAATTCATGTATTTCGGCAATGAATGGTAAATATCAGTCTGAGGTTTGGATTATGAATGTTCAGGGACGTAATTCGGACCACAGTGATAAGAAGTTAGATATTGAAAGCAACGAATTAAAAGAAAACTCACTTAATACATCAAAAGAATTTATAAAATCAGCAAAGAAAAATAAAATTGCGGCCAGAATAGTTCCCAGGTTCAAGGGTTTAAAGAATGGTTATTATATAGTTGCAGGTGTTTTTGGGGATGTTCACAATGTTAAATCATTCCAGGAAAAACTAAGTAAAAAAAATCTGGTTTCCAAAATAGCAACTCACCCTGAAAGTCAGTTAAACTATGTATATATCAAGGAATATAAAGACTGGGAAGAGGCAATAAATGCCTGTAAGTCTAATCTAAATGGAAACTATTATGATAAAATGTGGATCATGAATGTCTTTGATCCAGGTGAAGTAGTAACAACAGAAGATTTGTATACCTTGGAGAAGAATAAGAAAACTGTTTCAGAATTCTCCAATCAAGTCAATCCGGAGTATATTAATCTACTTGCACCATCCAGAACACATAAAAAAGGGTCTTCCATTTTTACTAATGACAAACTGCTTCAAAAGGCAGATTTATACTTTAGTAAAATGTGGTATGCCGAAGCTGCGGAACTTTACGAGCAGGTACTGGAATCAGATCCTAATAATCAATCTTTTAAAATAATAGAAAAAGCAGGGGATTCACACTATTATAATACAAATATGGAAAGAGCTTATTACTGGTATGATAAGCTGTATACTAATTATAAAAATGAGATGTCCGCAGAGAATATCTTTAAATATGCCAATTCTTCGAAGGGTACCGGGAAGTACGCAAGAGCCAAACGCTTGATGCGATTGTATGATCGAGAAATGAAAAACGGAAATTCGCGTGCACTGGAAGATCTATCAAGGGCAACTCCCAATGAAATTGTTCTAGACAATATATTAAATACGGAGGAAACAATTAACATTGCAAATTTGGCAATAAATTCAGAATATTCAGATTTCTCTCCAATGTTCTATAATGATGACGAGATGGTATTTTCATCAGCTATGGATTCTTCTTTTTTTAATACCAGACGGTATAAATGGAACAATCAACCCTATCTTGATTTATATGTCGCTAAAATTAATAAGGAATCACAGGAAGTTAGGGATGCCATTAAATTTTCAAAAAAGATAAATACCAAATACCATGAAGCATCCGTCACATTTTCTCCGGACAATGAAACGATGTACTTCACTAGAAATAATTATGGTAAAAAGTTAAAACGAGACAAAAACGGAAACAATAATTTAAAAATATACATGTCCAAAAAAATGGATGGTGAATGGACTGAAGGGAAAGAACTCCCATTTAATAGCGATGATTTTTCTACGGGCCATCCTGCCCTTAGCCCTGATGGTAAACAACTGTATTTTGTTTCCGATATGCCCGGAAGTATCGGTATGACTGATATTTTTGTAGTTGATGTACTTGGTGACGGTCAATTTTCCGAGCCTAGAAATCTTGGCCCGGAAATTAACACCGAACGAAAGGAGATGTTCCCGTTTATTAACGAAAAGAAACTCTATTTTTCTTCAGATGGACATGTTGGCATAGGCGGGCTGGACATATACGAGGTGGCTTATGATGACGAAGCAGGTTTTCTGGAGGTAAGGAACGCAGGTCA
The DNA here is from genome assembly GCF_947260015.1 of uncultured Eudoraea sp. Classification (GTDB taxonomy): domain Bacteria; phylum Bacteroidota; class Bacteroidia; order Flavobacteriales; family Flavobacteriaceae; genus Eudoraea. Next base: position 8,201 of record NZ_CAMYOM010000029.1, read on the forward strand.
ACCAATAAACAGTAAAAAAGACGACTTCTCATACATTGTTGATGAAGAAACTCAAAAGGGTTTTTTTGCATCAAACAGAAGAGGTGGTAAAGGGGATGATGATATTTATTCATTTCAAAGATTACTGCCTGAAGAAGCAAATGAAAATGCTATTGCAGGCGTTGTGACAGATTTAGTTACAGGGGAAGTAATGCCCGAAGCTTTGGTAATGCTCCTGGATGAAAATAATATTAAGCTAAAAGAAGTAGTTACCGGTGAAGATGGAAGCTTTGTGTTCGAGGATCTCGATAGCTCTACAAAATATATCTTAAAGACAGTTAAAGGCACTTATTTTATTGATGAGCAATCTGTACTTACTAAGGACAATGAGTTAGTGCATGCCGATGTATCCATGAAAAAACTTAAAGAACTAATTATTCTGGAAGATGGGATCAAAAAGTTAAAAATAGATATGATCTTCTTTGATTTTGACAAGTTTTATATCAGAAATGATGCTGCCAATGAATTGGATAAACTTGTTGAGGTAATGAATGAGCATAAAACCATGGTTATTAAAATTGAATCTCACACAGATTCCAGGGGTAAAAGAGCTTATAATAAATATCTGTCAGATAAAAGGGCAAAATCCACAAGGGAATATCTGATATTGCAGGGAATTTCTCCAGATCGCATACAAAGCGCTATAGGGTATGGAGAAGAAAGATTACTCAACGAATGTGATGGTACGGTTAGGTGCAGTTCGGCCAAGCATCAGCTCAACAGGCGTTCAGAGTTTATAATTGTTAAGATGTAGTGCAAACAGAAATGATTAATGGATAGCGTACTTTTTGTATACGCTCACTCGAGTGCTTAATTACTCTAATTATACCTAAAGGTATCTCTTTAATCCATTGATTTTCACAACCCTGTGTAGCACTTTCACAACAAACCTAGTTCCCAAAATACGTATTAAAAGAAAATTTAGTTATAACTATAATCTTAGATCTTAAAAGTCCAGCCTATGAAACATATATTACTTCTTAAAGAAATTTATACTGAAGCCTTCAAAAATCTTGGCCATGTAATAATAAAAAATTATTTCAAAGTATTTTCGTGGTTTTGTTTTATCTCTTTTATCATTGTGCTTTATGCATTTTTGTTTAGAGTAGCTACGGGATTTGCTTTCGATTAACACCAAGCAACCTAAATACCAAAGAGCGCCCTAACCGGGCGCTTTTTTATTTTCCATATACTTTCACGTTCTTTAATAAAGTCCGCGCTCCGTGCATTTAAACGCCTATTTCATGCCTTTTAAAGATGTCGAAAAGGAAGCCTGTTCTTACGCCAAATATATATGCTCTTTAACCGATTTATATAACATATTTAATCCATAAAATGATCTTTGTCTTAATTAACTTCTAAAAATACACTATATGGATAAAGTATTACTTTTTAAAGAGCTCTACTTAGAAGCTTTTAGAAATTGGACGAACATTTTTTTAAATAAATATTTTAAAGTATTTTCCTGGTTTTGTTTTGCTTTGCTCCTCATTACCATATATGCTTTTATATTTAGAGTAGCTACCGGTTTTGCATTTGATTAATTATCGGAGTTATAAAATATTAAAAGGCCCTGAAAATATATTTTCAGGGCCTTTTTAAATTAATGCTATTTAAACCTAATTGAACTGTACTGTTCTGAGAATTGCTTCAAGTTCAAACATATAATCTCTTTTGTTGGTTGCAGGAGCAAAAGTAAATCCCTCCAGGATCAATTTTCTGTTATTTGCCTTGTCATTTATAATATAAGTCAAAAAAGGGCCTGCCATAGGATAATTTTGAATTTCCCAGATCCCTCTGGCTTCTGCTGCCTTTTTCCCTGAAATCTCTGCAGGGAAAACATAAGGAGCAAATGCCTTCTCCGTGACCATAAAGGTTGTTTTATTAGGAATATCTGGTCCCGGGATATACTTTTTACCAATAGAATCCCTCATCTTTACAATATCTTTGACAAAAGTGGAATCATTTTCAAAACTGTCCCAGGGCATAGCGTACACAATTATGTTCATAGTTCCTTTGGGAATTTCACGGTCTATCCAAACAAAATTGTCTTCTTCTTTCCCGACCTTATAAATTGAAGGCAGCCTAAAAGAAATATTAAATTTAGATTGTAATATTGTGTCTTTATTTAAAGATCGTAAAAATCTTTTTTGGGCCTCTTTCATTTCTGTACTTTTAAAAGACGCAATAATTTCATCTGCCCCGGCATCCAGATTTTGCATGAGTTCTTCTTCCGTTCTCCCTTTAATTACCCCAACCTTTTGAGGTGTTGCATATAAATCTGTTTTTATATGTGCCAAATCCAGGCTGTCTAAACTAACGTATAAAACGGAACGTCTATGACGTGTCATACCTGTAAATACCTGAGGGGGCATGTGTTCTATAGAAAATTGAGGTTCGTTCCAGGTAAGCCCTACTATAGGAGCCGCAAAATGTTCCCTTACTTTGTCACCCACCTTTCCTTCCCAAAGCTTATTATCCATGACAACCGCGAGCGAATTGATTGCACCAACCGAAATAGGTTTATATGTTTTTTTATTTTTATCGTTACAAGAAATTAATATAAAAAGAGATAAAAATAGCGTTCCAAAGTATTTCATATATTTCATTTTAGGATGAACAATCGCACAGTTTCAATTTTGTGCCTGGCTGCAGATTGTTACCGCTAATACCGTTCCATTGTCGTAATTTTTCAATGGTAATTCCGGGATATTTTCTGGAGATAGTCCATAATGAATCGCCTTCTTTTACAGTGTGAACTTTAGAGTTGCCTGAAAAACTAACTGCGGGAGTAGGTTTTATTGATGTTTTTTTATTTGAAGAAGCCACGGTTACCGGCTTTCTGGGATATATGGTGAGTCGTTGACCAATTCTTAAATTATTACTTCTAAGGCCGTTCCATTTTTTTATTTGGCTAACACCAACACCATAACGTTCAGCTATCCTGCCCAGGTAGTCCCCGCTCCTGACTCTATATCGAATTCTGTCATTTGCCGTAACCAATTTGGGTAAGGCACTTTCTTTACTCTTATTCTCTTTTTCCGCGAATGCATAAATAGCGGCCTCGTTAGCTACAAATTTGCCAATAGCATCTTTTGGGAGACGTAAGAAATACTCTTTACCTTTTATTTTGGGAATAATATCTAGTTTGTATGAAGGATTAAGAACTTTTAATTCTTCATTACTTACGCCGACCAGCTTTGAAATTTGATCAAAAGTTATGAGCTTCTTGACATGAACCGTATCTGTTTCAAAATAAGCCCGTTCAACCTTATTTAACTTTATTCCATGCTCGCTTGCATACTCAAACAAATACATAGTGGCTAAAAATGCCGGTACGTAACCCGCAGTTTCTCTCGGAAGATTCCTTCTTATATTCCAATAATTCGTATAACCGCCCGATCTTCTAATAGCCTTATTTACATTCCCGGGGCCCGAATTGTACGCAGCCAAAGCTAAATCCCAGTCCTCAAAGGTTTCATAAAGTTTAGACAGATATTTACATGCCGCTGCAGTTGATTTTATGGGATCACTGCGCTCATCTACATAACTGCTTACATCCAATCCGTACATTTTACCCGTACTATACATAAACTGCCAAAGACCCGTGGCACCCACTCTTGATTTTGCCCTGGGGTTTAACGCAGACTCTACGATAGCCAGATACTTTATTTCCAATGGAATATTGTAATTATCCAATTCCTGCTCAAACATGGGAAAATAAAACTGGCTTGCTGTAATCATGCGTTCTATAAATTCATGCTTCCGCAACAAAAAGGACTGTATTACTCTTTCCAACGAAGGGTTATATGCAATGTTAAATGGAGTTTTCTGATTAAGTAATTCCAGTCGTTCCTTTAACACTTCAGTATCAATGGTAAGCTGTTTTAAGGTGTCTATATCCAGATTTGAGACATAATTATACATGTCGTCATAAAGGCTTGCATTTTCATAAAGTTCCTTCATCCATAAACTGTCGTATTTGGCAGCCTTAGAATTATCCTTAAGGTTGTAGCCATCACTTGACGTAGTAGATTCAATTGAATTGTCCTTTTCTGTCAATGTTTCCCCGAATACAGCATTCAGGTTAATTGGTTTTTGGATAACTTCAATCTTTTCTTTAGTCGATTTGTCTAAGGAAGATGTGGACTCCAAAATTGGAGATGTGTCTTGTTTTTGTGCCAGCAAGGGTCCAACAAAAACAAGAAGAAAAATGTAAAGAACTATTTCTTTATTCGCGGTCATAAATCTGATTTTTGGCCGTAGGGTGTAAGCGAAAATCGCATTTTTTTATGAAACATTAAAATAATGCTTCTTAAACTATTTCTAAAAAACAAAAATACCCGTTTATCGATAACGCCTTTAAGCCTCTAATATTGCCGCAATTCCAGGTAGAGATTTCCCCTCCAGGCTTTCTAACATGGCGCCTCCGCCAGTAGATACATAGCTTACTTTATCTTCGAACCCAAATTGTTTTACAGCAGCTACTGAATCTCCTCCTCCAACTAATGAAAATGCCCCATTTCTAGTCGCTTCGTCAATAAAATTCCCTACGGATATGGTGCCTTTGGCAAAACTCTCCATTTCAAAAACGCCTACTGGACCATTCCACAGTATTGTTCTGGAGGAAAGTATCACTTCTTTAAAGAGCTCTAATGTTTTTGGTCCGGCATCCAATCCCTGCCAGCCATCAGGGATTTCATCAACGGCCACAACTTTAGTGTTTGCATTATTATTAAAGTCATCAGCAGCTATGACATCCACCGGAAGATGAATCTGAACTCCCAACTCTTTAGCTTTCTGAAGTATGGAAAGTGCAAGATCCATTTTATCATCTTCACATATTGAATTACCTACTTTACCCCCTTGCGCTTTTATAAAGGTATAGGTCATCCCGCCTCCTATAATCAAGTGATTTATTTTACTCAGAATATTTTCAATAATGGTGATTTTAGAGGAAACCTTAGCCCCTCCAAGTATTGCTGTAACCGGTTTTTCTCCCGTTGTCATAACCTTATCTATGGCCTTGATTTCTTTTGCCAACAGGTAGCCAAAACATTTTTTATCAGGAAAAAAACCTGCCACTATTGTCGTAGAGGCATGAGCTCTGTGCGCTGTGCCAAAAGCATCATTGACAAAGATATCTCCTAAGTGTCCCAATTGTTCCGCAAAGGACGGGTCTCCTTTTTCTTCTTCAGGATAAAATCGAAGATTTTCCAGCAAAAGCACTTCTCCATTTTCCAATTCTGCTGCCGCTCTCTCGGCCTTATCACCCACACAGTCATCTACAAACTTAACCTGAACACCTAATACTTCTGAAACTTTATCACAAATATGCGATAATGATAAAGCTGAATTCCGTTCTCCTTTCGGTCTCCCAAGATGACTCATTAGAATCGCGCTTCCGCCGTCTTCCAGGATTTTAATTATCGTTGGTTTGGCTGCCTCAATTCGGTTTGCATCCGTTACATTAAAGTTACTATCCAATGGAACATTAAAATCGACCCGTACTAATGCCTTTTTATTTTCAAAATTAAAATCATCTACTGTTTTCATTCGTAATACTAGTTTAGAGAATGGCAAATGTAAAGATTAATACAATTCAGTTAAAGGCGGCTCCAATAATTTATTGTTAGATAATCAAATGTTCTATATTTGAAGGTATGTTATTTAAGGATATTCTGGGGCTTTCACATATTAAAAATCATCTGTGGTCAACTGCTGATTCGGGTCGCATACCACATGCACAATTATTTGTAGGTCCCGAAGGCAGCGGTACTCTTGTAACCGCTCTGGCTTATGCTCAATATTTATTGTGTAAGAATTCAGGTGGTGAGAACATTCCAATAGAAGATTCATGCAACCTGAAATGTACTTCATTATCCCATCCAGATTTACACTTTGCATTTCCCGTATCCAATTCAGAAAAAGTAAAATCTCATGCTGTAAGTAATAATTATCTGCAAGAATGGCGACAATTTGTAAAAGAACAGCCTTATGGAAATCTTTTTGATTGGTACCAGCTTATTGGTATTGAAAAAAAACAAGGGCAAATTGGAGTTGACGAAGCCTATGATGTTCTAAAAAAACTTTCATTAAAATCCTATGAAGGTGGATATAAAATAATGGTTCTTTGGATGGCTGAAACTATGAATATTACCGCTTCAAATAAGCTGCTAAAATTAATTGAAGAGCCTCCGGATAAGACTGTTTTCATACTTATTGCGGAAGATGAAGAACAGATCCTGCAAACGATTCGTTCAAGATGTCAGATATTACACTTTCCGCCATTATCCGAGGATGCTATTTCCGCTGCTTTGATAGAAAAAGGATTAATGAGAGAAGAAGCTTTAAGAGTTGCCCATGAAGCGAATGGGAATTTTAACAAAGCCATGGATCTTATGAACAAAGATTCTGAAGAATTAATTTTTGAAAAGTGGTTTGTACAATGGGTACGCAGTGCATTTAAAGCAAAAGGTAATAAAGCGGCTATTCATGAATTAATTCTCTGGAGTGAAGAAGTTGCCAAAACCGGCAGAGAAACACAGAAAAAATTTCTAAAGTATTGTTTGGCCGTAATGAGGCAGGCCATGCTGTTGAATTATAATGTCAAAGAATTGGTCTATATGCGCATTCATATTGACGGCTTTCAGCTTGAGAAATTTGCCCCTTTTATCCACGAAAGAAATATAATGTCTATAGTAAATGAATTGGAAGAAGCTATATATCATATTGAGCGCAACGGGAATTCAAAAATTATACTGACGGATTTGTCCATAAAACTAACTCGTCTATTGCATAAACGAGCAGCTAAATCACTATAATTTACTCCAAATACTTGATTATAAAATAGTTAAACAAAATATATTATGGAAATCATACTGAATAATGCGGCCGCCATTTTAATCTTACTATTCCTCATAATTACTTTTTTACAAAGTGGGATTGATAAGATAATTGATTGGAAAGGTAATCTGGGTTGGTTGCAAGGGCATTTTGAGGATACGCCTCTGAAAGACCTGGTTCCTATGCTTCTGGCTACTGTACTTCTTACGGAGGTGGCTGCAGGTTCAATATGTGCAGTAGGACTTTGGCAACTAATTTATATTGGAGAAGGTACGATTGCGCTTTATGGAGCCATCTTATCGTGTATAGCCTTACTAATGCTGTTATTTGGTCAAAGAATTGCTAAAGACTATGATGGGGCAAGAACCATTGCAATCTATTTTATTCCGGCCATTTTCCTTGTTTTTCTACTGCAGCCTTAGATCAAAATTAATACAACAGACTAACCGTTCTTTTGGCTTTAAAGAAATCCTCTTATAAGAGCTTCAAGTGTAAATAAAGCCTTGATATCAATTCTTATACTGTTCGTTTAGGATTTTTAAAATGTCCTGTGTAAGATCCTTGGTGTCAGTTCCATAAAGCACACTCCCGCCTTCTCCACCGCTTAAGATATAAGTAAAGCCATTACTCTTTCCAAAACCATTAATCTCCTTCTTAACTTTACTTATCAAGCTATCCATTTCTATCTGACCTTCAGTTTGCATTTGTTGTTCTTCCTGCTGCAATTGTTGGCCCATAAACTGACCTCTTTGTTGCAACAAACCGTACTCTTCCTGGGCTTGGGCCTGGGGCATGCTTTGAGCTTTGGTTTGAAAAGCTTGTGCTTCTACTTGAAATGCCTGAGAAATACTGTCTCTTCTTTTATTTAGTGCTTCTGCTTTAATCTTAAATCTGGCTTCTATATCGATTTTTTCCTGATAACCATCCATCAATTTTACGTTATCGACAAAGCCAATTTTATTTTGCTCACAAGCTGCTGCTACGATTATAAAAATCGCTAAAACTATTTTCTTCATTTGGTTCCTTAAATTAGTTCGGCAAAAATAGTAAAGGTTTTTGAAATGATTTAAGTTTTATTCAATAATTAGCCCGGCTGATTATAAAAGAGTATAATTCCTGTTCCTTAGCAGATTAATTAAATAATAGAAATTATTTATGTAAATTTTAAAATAACATGCGTATTATCTATTATTGCTGAAGTTACCTGGTCCTTTATAATTGATAAATAACAGTCTCCTTAGGGAATAATATACTGAGTTAAATAATCTGCGCTTAAATCGCATTAAAACGCTTTTTCATCCATTTTAAGGACATAAAGAAGAGATGAATACTCTTTTGTCTTCCACGCCAATATATTTGATTTGAGTCCTACTAAAAATGCTCTTAAGAAATTGCCCTTACCGCATTTATATTTTTCGGAAAGTAACGAGACATAAAAAGAATCGAATATCATGGGCTTTATCCTTAATACCTTCATCCCATTTTTAGCAAAAAGTTTTTTAATAGACAATTGAGAGAAATGCGAAAGATGTCTGGGAACATCATAAGCTGCCCAATATTCTTTATAATATTTAGCATCGTAAGATTGGAAATTTGGGACTGCCAGGATCAAAGTCCCATTCCTGTTTAGAAGGGATCCTATTTTATTAATCTGCAATTCCAAATCCGGTAAATGCTCAAGCACATGCCACAGAGTGATTACCTGAAAACCTTGTTTCCCCAGAAGATCGATGTTTTCCCTGAGTTCCAATCCTTTATTTATTGCCAGGTCCCTGGCCTTCTTATTGGGTTCAATTCCATATGTTTCCCAGCCACTTAATTTTGCAGATTCAAGGAAAGAACCAGTACCGGCTCCAATATCTAATAGTGTTTTGTCCGAAGTGGTATATTTATTAATTAACCTGATTTTTTTTCTAAGGTTGTACTGTTTAATTTGTTGATAGAGCTTTTCAACTAAAGTTTTAGCGACATCTGTATGAGAAATATATTCTTCACTATCATAATAATTTTCGAGATCCTTTGGTTGCGGGTGTGTTCGTAACATATTTAATTCCGAATCCAATAATAATTCGAATTCTTCACCGGAAACCGCAAAATCTTTTGTCTTTAAAAATCTCTTCATGTTTAATTAGTATCGCCTGGTATTTCTTTTTGCATTTCGAAGATAGTCTAAAACCTTGTCTTGAAAAAACGATTTTATATTAGGTGAGTCTCCCTGAATATCTGTTACCTTTCGGGCTTTAACTATTGTGTTTTAAATTTTTAGGTGAAATCCAATGCAGGCTTTAGTAGTATAAGCCGATTTTCCATATTTAAGATGCTGAATGGTATAGTTTAATTTAAGTTCCACGTGGAACAATTCTTATCTATCTACCCATATATACAAGCAAGACGCTTATATCACTTGGTGACACCCCACTTATTCTGGACGCCTGAGAAATTGTTGCAGGCTGAATGGTCGTCAGCTTTTCTCTTGCCTCAAAGGAAAGAGATTTTAATTTACTATAGTCGAAGTTTTCTGGAATCTTAATGTTTTCCAATCGTTGAAGTTTGTCCGCATTATTTTTTTCTTTAGCTATATATCCGGCATATTTTACCTGGATCTCAGCCTGCTCCAATACTTCTCTTTTTAAATCATTAGTATTTACATAATTCGAAACCTTTTCCAGTTTTAACATATGCGACATTGTTACCCCTGGCCTGGAAAATACTTTAAACATCTTATCTGACTGCTTAACTGGTGCCGAAGATACATCCTCTAAAATTGGGTTAATCTGTTCCGGATTAAAGCTGGTGTTTTTAAAAAACTTAATAAAATCATTAGATTTTTTTTCCTTTTCTCTCATTGCAAAAAGACGTTCCTCTTTTGCAAGTCCTATTTCATGACTTTTTGGGGTAAGTCTTAGATCAGCATTATCCTGTCGCAGGAGGGTTCTGTATTCTGCCCTTGAAGTAAACATCCTATAAGGTTCTTCGGTGCCTTTAGTTATCAAGTCATCTATTAAAACACCAATATAAGCCTCATCTCTTTTTAAAATAAAGGGCTCATTTTCATTTATTTTTAAATGTGCATTTATGCCGGCCATTATGCCTTGAGAAGCTGCTTCCTCATATCCTGTTGTGCCATTAATCTGCCCGGCAAAATAGAGGTTTTGAACCAGCTTGGTCTCCAGGGTATGTTTCAATTGAGTAGGAGGGAAATAATCATATTCTATAGCATAACCGGGTCTGAAGAATTTTACACCTTCAAACCCAACCACAGATCTTAACGCTTTGTATTGTATATCTTCGGGTAGTGAAGTTGAAAATCCATTAACATAGACTTCTACCGTATGCCAGCCCTCAGGTTCAACAAATATCTGGTGACTGTCTTTATCGGCAAACCGATTTATTTTATCCTCAATTGACGGACAATATCTTGGACCAATACTCTTAATTCTTCCATTAAACATAGGTGAGCGATCAAAACCCTCCTTTAATAATTCGTGCACTACAGCATTCGTATGAGTCATATGACAGTCACGCTGTTCCGTTAAAGTATACGATTCCAAAAATGAAAATTTTTCCGGATCTATATCCCCCGGTTGTAGAATCATTTTTGAGTAATCTAAGGATCTCCCATCAACCCTGGGTGGGGTACCTGTTTTCATGCGACCGCTTTCAAATCCGAAATCTGTCAACTGTTCTGTAATACCTGTAGCTGATTTTTCACCTGCTCTGCCCCCTCCAAATTGCTTATCCCCTATATGTATAAGCCCATTTAGAAATGTGCCGTTTGTAAGCACTACCGCTTTAGCTTTAATATTGACCCCCAATGAAGTTCTCACCCCTATCACCTTATCGCCTTCAACAAGCAATCCATTCACCATTTCCTGATAAAAATCAACTAGCGGGGTCTTTTCCAAAGCCAGTCTCCATTCTTCTGCAAAACGCATCCTGTCATTTTGTGCTCTTGGGCTCCACATTGCAGGACCTTTAGATTTATTCAGCATCTTAAATTGAATTGCCGATTTATCCGTAATAATTCCGCTATACCCGCCCAGGGCATCAATCTCTCTAACAATTTGTCCTTTAGCTATTCCACCCATAGCAGGATTACAGGACATTTGTCCGATAGTCTGCAAATTCATTGTTACCAGCAAAGTTTTTGAGCCTAAATTCGCTGCCGCCGCTGCAGCTTCAGCTCCGGCATGACCACCCCCTACAACAATTACATCATAACTCTTTTCAAACATTTTTTCGCTTATTGTTTCACGTGGAACATATTAATTTTTTCATCCTCCTTCGTCCTCATTTCTTCCTTCTCTTTCTTGCTCTTATCATTATAGCCTAACAAGTGCAATACTCCATGAGCCATAACCCGTCGTAATTCCCTTTTAAAATCCTCTTTGAATTTAACAGCATTTTCTTTAACCCGATCTACTGAAATATAAATCTCACCTGAAATAACATCCTCTTCCGAATAGTTGAAAGTAACAATGTCGGTATATGTATCGTGCCCTAAATATTTTTGATTTAGTTTAATTAAATACTCATCAGAACAAAATATATAACTCAAATCACCCAAATGGACGTTTTCGCTTACAACAATAGTATTAATCCAACTGGTATATTCCTTGATGTTCTCTAAATCAAATTCTGTCTCATAATGATAGTTAATCATCGTTTCTAAAATAACTCCTTACCCTTTCCTGATAATTTTGCCGCAAAGGTAATGCTTGCCTGTTTAAAATCTCAATTTCATTTTTATAATTCTCAAGTACATCAGGCCTTGTTAAAACAGGGTTTTGATACTGTTTTGTGTTAGACTCACTCTCTCTTTCCTCCTTCTTGCCCTGTTTAAGAGCGGCATTCTCCAGTTTTAACAATTGATGCTCAATAAAATTCATTCTATCACGTGTTCTTTGGGTTATTCCGTTCTCCAGAAGGTCATTTTCAAAATCCTCCATTTGCTTAATAAGCTTTTTGGCAAGTGTTTTATCGCCGGCTTCTATCATGTCCTCTAGTTGCTTTTCCAGTTGCTGTTTTAGATATTCCTGTTCTTTATAAATCTCATAAATTTCCTTCATTTCTTCTTCACTTATACCTCCATCTCCTGCTGCTCCATTTTCTCCATTTTTCCCTTTATCTCCTTTGCCTTTCATTGCATCCCCGCTCTGACCCTTATCACCATCTTTGCCTTTTCCCTTGTCGCCTTGATCTCCTTCCTGTCCCTTTTGACCGGGCTTTTGACCCTCGCCTTCCTTGCCTTCTCCTCCTCCTTCTCCACTTTCACCCATCTTACCCATTTTTTCCTTAAGTTCACCCTGCCCCTTGATTATGTCTGGTAGCTGAAATCCATCGTTAGGGTTCCCGGATCCGGATCCAGCCTTCATACTTTGTTGCATATTATCGAGTAAATTTGCCAAAAAATTGGCTAAGCTATTTGAAGCATTCAAAACATATTGTTCGTAAGCTGCACCCTGATATATCTTATTATCCGCTATACTCTCAAGTGACTTGTCTATATTATAGTAAACTTCGGTAATTTGTTCATTGACAAACTCAGATAATTCAGCCCTTCTTAATGACAAGGCAAATAAACTATCATCTATATGTTCGAACAAATTCCGTAATTCCTTTTGTTTTCTAACACTGCCGGAATAATTTGCCATATCAAAGTCCGAGCCTTCCAGCTGATCAAATAGCTTTTCCTGCTTAAAAGAAAAAGTAACTAAATTATCTAAAATCTGCCTTAACATCTCAGCGTCTTCCGCAATAGTCGACTCTCCGCTCGAAGAACCCGATGCGCTCAATTCCTCGCTCATTTCCTGCATTTTCTGAGAGGCATTCTTTTGCTTTTGTTTTGTTTTATTCGCAGATTTTTCCTGATTTATATCATCGTCAGATTGTTCATTGCTTTTTTGTTTATTCAATTCATCCAAAGCCTCTCCCTGATCCTCTTTAATTCCCTCTTCTTTGCTCTTATCTATTTTCAGATCAAGAGGCTTTTTAAGATCCTTATTGTCTTTTTTAAGTTCTTCAAGTTCTTTTGCAAGTTTTTCGAACTGTTCGTTCATTTCCTTTTGTAAATCCGGGCTTAACTTATCAATTTCTTTATCCGATAACACATCTTGCTCTTTAGCTAATTTCTCTAAATCCTTAGCCAATTGCGCGGCCTTTTCCGTTACATAATATCGTTTTGTTAATTCTAATAGTTGTTCTAAATTTCTTTTGCTATTTTGTTGTTTCTTACCAAGCTCCTCCAATCGCTTTGACAATTCCTCCTTGTCTATTTTGTCTGCTACCTTATTGAGCTCTTCCAATAGTTTTTCGTTCTTTTTTGCTTCAATTTCCTGCCGTTCAAGGCGCTCCTTCAGCATTTTACTGAGTTTGTCGTTTTTGTCGGATGATTCCAGATTATCCTTTAATTGTTTACTGAACTTTTGCATTAACTGCTCCTGATCCTGTTGCTTTTTTAGGAATTCCTTTACTTGCATCTGATCATTGAAGTTTAGGCTGTTCTTTTCTTTTTGCTCCCGATTTATCTCCTTCAACGCTTCTTCTTGTTTTTTAAATTTTTCCAGGGAATTATCCATGCCTTTTATTATGGCTTGTTGTACTTCTAATTCTTTGTTATTCAGCTCATTATTGTCCAATATAGTTGTCGTAAACAATTGTGTTTTAGACGTTTTTCCGTTGTGAATTTCATCATTGTCCACTGCTTCAAAATAGTAAGTATAAGCTCGTCCTTCTTCCAGAGTTAATCCAGTAGGAAAAGTGTAATAAAACTGATTATAATTTGCATTCGGAGTTCCCAGGTTAAGGATTTGTTTATCTTCTTTGCTATTATCTGCATAGCAAATTAAATTAATTGATCTAACTCTATAATCATCTGAAGCCTCTCCAATGAAATAGGCCATATTGGGATTTAAGGAGTCCGTAACCTTCTTCGCGGAAATTGAAGGATAAGCATCCTTAATCACACGAAACTGATAATCAAGTTTTTCATAGTTCGCAACATTCCCATTTGATGTAGCCAAAGCATAGGAAAATTCTTTATAAAAGGTTTTGCTTAGTGAAAATATATTTTGTTCATTATTTAATGTAATAGTAGTGTCTTTGCTAATTAAAACAATTTCATCCGTATTAAGCCCTTCAAGCTTCCAGCTTACTCTTGTTCCTTCCGGAAAGGTTGCGTTTCCGGTACCTTTAAGGATATCTGAGGGTCTTTTAGTATATTCCGGATAATCTAACGTAATTTCGAAGAATTGTATTGATGGTGTTTTTAAAGATTTCAATTCATAAATCCTTGAATCCACCTTATTAGCCATAAAAAAGAATTTCGTCGTAATTAAAGGAGCAGTAAAAGTATATTCATATAAATCATTAACCTTTTGTAGTAAGATTTCCTTTCCATTCACAACTATATAAACTTCTGTTGGCTTGACTTTCCCTTCCGTTGCCACTTGTACTGTAAAGCTACTGTCTTCCAAGACTTGCAAATCACCTGATAATAGCCTGAAGACAAAAGGAGCCGGAGGTTCATAAGCCGTGTCATAATTTATAACTCGTTCATAGGAGCCAAAAAATGAGTCCATATTTCCCGAAACCCAAAGCAGCGCTAAAATCAATACCGGAATCGTAACATATTTCAGGTATTTAAAGTTATCGTTAATGTTTATAGCGGTGGTAAAAGGCACCATTTTCAAATTGTCTGAACGCTGTTGGATGCTCGCCAACAAAAGTTCAGACCTGTCATTGTCCTCCGCTAAATCAAGCAGATTGTATAATTTATCCCCAACTTCCCCAAAGTGTTTCCCGATTAACAATGAAGCTTCTCTATTGCTTATCCCTTTTTTAATTTTGAATAGATAGGAAATGGGAATTAAAATATAATAATATAGTAATAATGTCTCAACTGCTAAAAACAGTAATAACAAAATAAAACGGCCCTTAGAATTAAGCCAGAAAAAGTACTCTATTCCAAGTATTGCCAAAAAATATAATACACCAAAAGCTAAAAAAAGCAACCCTCCTTTTATTAGCATTTTCGTATAATACTTACGGCTAAACTTATTCAGTTTGTCCAATATGTTGTTATAACTACTCAAATTCTGCTATATTTAATACCAAGATACCCGTTAAACTAGATTATTGCCTCAAATATTTGTTAAAAAGTAGTGAATGAAAGATTTAAAGTACCTTGCGGCATTTACTATACCAATCTCAGCCTTTATTGGGATATACCTCAAAGGATATTGGAGTTTCATTACACCGGTATACGCATTTTTATTGATCCCCGCTTTAGAGCTACTGCTTCCTGTAAATACTGCAAACTTTGAAGGAAATGAAAGAGAAACCAGACTAAAAAACAAGCTTTTTGACTGGTTGCTTTATTTAAATATCCCTTTCGTTTTTGGGCTCTTTTACTATTCATTAAATGAACTTGCTACCAGCTCCTACCAAATCTATGAACTAATAGGGATTATAATATCCATGGGAATTGTTCTGGGAACCAATGGCATTAATGTAGCCCATGAATTAGGTCACCGCGCTAACAGTTATGAACGTTTTTTGGGCAAGCTATTACTTCTTCCGTCCTTATATATGCATTTCTATATTGAACATAATTATGGTCATCATCTTCACGCGGCAACAAAGGAAGATCCTGCAACAGCAAAATACAACCAATCGGTATATTCCTTTTGGATAACTTCCGTTTCACGACAATACCTAAATGCCTGGGTTATTCAGGGAAAATTGCTGCAATCCCAGAACAAGGGTAACTTTTCCTTAAATAATGATATGTTGTGGTATACCTTAATTCAGTTTGCGCACTTAAGTCTTATCTACTACTTTTTTGGTGCTTCAGTTTTACTTTATGCAATCTTAGCAGCTATTGTTGGCTTTTTACTGCTTGAAACTGTCAATTATATAGAACATTATGGCTTGATTAGAAAAAAACTACCCTCCGGCCGTTATGAGCGAGTGCGTGAAGTACATTCCTGGAACAGTAATCATGTAATGGGCCGCATCATTCTATATGAATTAACGAGACATAGCGACCACCACTTTAAATCATCTAAAAAATACCAGATTTTGGATTATCATGATAGTTCGCCCCAGATGCCCTTTGGTTATCCAACTTCCATGGTCCTGTCATTTCTGCCTCCACTATGGTTTAGTGTAATGAATCCCAGAATACCTGATGAAATGAAAGAAGCTAGTTTATAATTTATTTTATTGTGCTTTTTTAACAACTATCTTTGTCGCCAAACTTCATCTAAATGACTAATAAAGTTCGTGTTCGGTTTGCGCCAAGTCCAACGGGTCCTCTACATATAGGCGGGGTTAGAACTGCGCTCTATAATTATCTTTTCGCAAAACAAAACAATGGGGATTTTATTCTCAGAATAGAAGATACTGATCAAAATCGCTTTGTTGAAGGTGCAGAAAAATATATCATAGATGCCTTAAACTGGTGTGGTATACCTTTTGACGAAGGTCCGGGAAAAGAATTAGGCCATGGCCCATACAGACAAAGCGAACGTAAATTGCTTTACAAGAAATATGCGGATCAACTCATAACCAGCGGAAAGGCTTATTATGCCTTTGATTCAGCTGAGAGTCTCGATTCTCACCGTAAGGACCATGAGAGTAGGGGTAAAACGTTCATATATAATTGGCATAATCGTTTAAAGCTAGATAATTCGTTATCTCTCAAGCCTGAAGAACTACAAACCAGGCTGGCTAATGAAGAAAATTTTGTTGTTCGTTTTTATACCCCGCAGGACGAAGTTTTGCATTTGACTGACGTTATCAGAGGCGATATACGGATTGACACCAACATATTAGATGATAAAGTATTATTCAAAAGCGATGGTATGCCCACCTATCATCTGGCTAATATTGTTGACGATCATCTTATGGAGATAAGCCACGTCATACGCGGCGAAGAGTGGTTGCCTTCATTGGCGCTGCATACACAATTATACGATGCTTTTGGGTGGCAGGCCCCTAAATTTGCGCATCTGCCATTAATCATGAAGCCCGAAGGTAAAGGTAAATTGAGTAAACGTGATGGGGAAAAAGGAGGGTTTCCCATATTTCCGCTTTCATGGGGAGATTCCACAGGATATAAAGAGGCCGGCTACTTCCCGGAAGCGGTAGTTAATTTTCTCGCTCTTTTGGGATGGAATCCAGGCACGGAGCAGGAAATTTTCAAATTGGATGAGTTGATTAAAGCTTTTGACCTGAGTCGGGTGCACAAATCAGGCGCCAGGTTTGATCCTGAAAAGACTAAGTGGTATAATCATCATTATCTTCAAGAACAAGATGATATAGTTTTACTAAACTCCTTTAAACCTATACTTGCCGAAAAACTTAATAATGAACCCGCATTTGACCTTAATCTTGGAAATAATGATAATTACATAGCCAGCGTAATTTCTTTGATAAAAGAACGCGCCTCGTTTGTGCATGAATTCTGGGAATTATCCCAGTATTTCTTTCAGACGCCTAATACGTATAATGAAAAGGCCGTTAAAAAACAATGGAAAGATAGCACCCCATCCATTTTAAATAAGCTGATACCGCTGTTGGAAGCCAGCCAAGATTTTTCTTCCCCCGTTGTCGAAGAAGTTGTTAAAAACTGGATTGGTCAGAAAGGCCTCTCTTTCGGGCAAGTTATGGCTCCTTTAAGATTAGTCATAGTAGGAGATTTAAAAGGGCCGCATTTATTTGATATTATGGCTATGGTAGGACAGGATGAAAGTATTAAAAGAATTAGACTTGCACTAAGTAAATTGTAACAAATTGTAAATAATTGCGACATATATATTACATCTCTCAAATAATATTCACTAACTTAATTTAAATCTCATGGGTAATTTCCTTCTTATCCCTATTATTGTTATAGGGTTTTTTATTTTTCTAGCTTCTTTTTTTATTGTCAAACAGCAAACTGCTGTGATTGTTGAGCGGTTTGGAAGGTTTCACAGCATCAGAAATTCAGGATTACAAATGAAAATTCCGTTGATAGATCGTATCGCGGCTCGCCTTGGCCTTAAAATACAACAATTAGATGTAATTGTTGAAACCAAAACTTTGGACGATGTATTTGTAAAACTGAAAATTTCAGTACAATATGTGGTTCTTAAAGAAAAAGTTTATGAGGCGTTCTATAAGTTAGAATATCCTCACGATCAAATTACTTCTTATGTCTTTGATGTGGTTAGGGCAGAGGTTCCTAAAATGAAATTAGACGATGTCTTTGTAAAGAAAGATGATATTGCTATAGCCGTAAAATTCGAATTACAGGAAGCCATGTTGGACTATGGGTATGATATTATAAAAACTCTGGTGACCGATATTGACCCGGATGCCCAGGTTAAAGAGGCTATGAACAGAATTAATGCTTCAGAACGTGAAAAGATAGCTGCGCAGTTTGAAGGAGACGCGGCTCGAATCCTGATAGTTGAAAAGGCCAAGGCAGAAGCAGAAAGTAAGCGATTACAGGGCCAGGGGATTGCAGATCAAAGACGAGAAATCGCACGAGGATTAGAAGAATCCGTTGAAGTCCTGAATAAAGTGGGCATAAATTCTCAGGAAGCTTCAGCACTAATTGTGGTTACTCAACATTATGACACCCTGCAATCCATAGGCGAGGAAACAAATACTAATTTAATCTTACTTCCTAATTCACCTCAAGCCGGAAGTGACATGCTAAATAATATGGTAGCTTCATTTACGGCCAGTAATATGATTGGCGAATCCATGAAAAAGCAAAAACCCAAGGAATAACTTAAGGGTGGTTTAACAAGATTCTAAAAGTTCTTGTCAGAGTAACATTTGGCAAGAGCTTTCTGTTTACAACATTCGCAAGGCCATTTTTTCTTTATTTATCCAGCTTTAAGCCTAATCCCTTAATTGGAACGCCATAAAGGCTTCTATAGAAGCTTCCCATACCAATACCTGCGTAATATGCTTTTCAGCTCTTGAACAAGCGATATATCGCCCTATAATATAAATAATACCAATTGTATTATTTTATCAGATAGAAGTTCTCTATTCTAGTTTTTCTTCTGAAGTTTTGCCCATGTGTCTCTTAGGGTAACTGTTCTGTTGAAGATCATTTTTTCCGGAGTAGAATCCTGGTCTACATTAAAATAGCCCATTCTTTGAAATTGAAAGCGATCATTGATCTTTGCGTTTTTTAAGCTAGGCTCAACATAGCCGGTAATAACCGTTAAGGAATCCGGGTTTACAAATTCAAGAAAATCCTTATCCTTATGTCCATCCGGCGTTTCATCTGTAAAGAGCCTGTCGTACAATCTCACCTCAACCGGTAAAGCATGCTTTATGGATACCCAGTGTAAAGTACCCTTCACCTTCCGCAAACTTTCCTCACTTCCGCTTCCACTTTTACTTTTAGGGTCATAGGTGCATTGAACTTCAATAATATTCCCCTCGGTATCTTTTGTGCAACTCTCAGCTTTAATAATATAACCGTTCTTTAGTCGTACTTCTCCTCCAAGTTTTAATCTGAAAAACTTTCTATTTGCTTCTTCCCTGAAATCCTCCTTTTCAATATATAATTCCCTGCTAAATGGAATATCGCGAAACCCTGCTGATGCGTCTTCCGGGTTATTTTCAGATCTGAGCCACTCTTCCTGCTCCTCAGGATAATTCGTAATCACCAATTTTAACGGATTAAGTACGCCCATGACCCGAGGTGCAATTTTATTGAGATGTTCCCGAATATGAAATTCCAGAAGTGATACATCAACCACATTTTCACGTTTGGCAATTCCAATGGTGTCTGCAAAACTGCGGATAGACTCGGGAGTATACCCTCTTCGCCTCAATCCTGATATGGTAGGCATTCGAGGATCATCCCAACCATTTACTAACCCTTTTTCAACTAATTGCAGCAACTTGCGTTTACTTACAACGGTATGACTTAAATTTCTGCGGGCAAACTCCCGTTGTTTAGGCCTTACTTTGTCCGGATCTATTATATTATCTAAAAACCAATCGTACAATTCCCTGTGGGGGGCAAACTCAAGAGTACATAGTGAGTGAGTTATTTGTTCTATATAATCACTCTCCCCATGTGTCCAGTCATACATCGGGTAAATACACCAATCGGTATTTGTTCTGTGATGTGCCCGCTTTAGAATGCGATACATAATTGGGTCCCGCATCAGCATATTAGACGAAGACATGTCTATTTTTGCCCTAAGAACGTGGGTTCCTTCGTCAAAAAGACCTTCCTTCATACCCTTAAATAATTCCAGGTTTTCCTCAACAGATCTATTTCTATAAGGGCCGTTAACGCCAGGTTCCGTAGGTGTTCCTTTTTGTATAGCCATTTCTTCAGAAGACTGGCTATCTACATAGGCCTTGCCTTGTTTTATCAGTTCTACTGCCCAGTCATATAAAGTCTGAAAATAATCCGAAGCATAACATTCGGTATCCCACTCATAGCCCAACCATTCAACATCCCGCTTGATAGCATCCACAAACTCCTGCTCCTCCTTTATAGGGTTGGTGTCGTCAAACCTTAGGTTAACAGGTGCATTATACCGAAGGCCAAGGCCAAAATTAAGGCAAATTGAGCTTGCGTGACCAATGTGTAAGTAGCCATTTGGTTCTGGCGGAAACCGAAATCTTAATGCATTAGGAGGAAACCCATTAGCAAGATCCTCTTCAATAATGTGTTCTATAAAATTAAGTGATTTAGGAGATTCACTCATGGATTTGATTTTGAAGCACAAATGTAGGAAAAATGAGGGTATGACAATTAATAAAAGATGCTCACCATGCAATAACCCGATTTCACAACATATTTAATTGGTGCTACAACATTAAATTTCCAGCCAGGTAATTAAAAGACATATTTGTTGTTAAATACACTGGTAAATTGAAGTAAAACTTTAACAACGCATGTAAAACGAAAAAAACAACGAACACCCATACGGTTTGCCAAAACCCAAATCCAGTAAAAGGTAAAACTGTAGTTCCCCCAAAACTACACTACTTATGAGAGCAAAACTATCCTTTAAAATCAAGTATTTCTTTTTGACCATACTGCTGTTAGGATGCATGCAAGTGCCTCCGGTTCTTTTAATGATTACTGGGTTAATTTCACATGGAGTCCTCCCTTAGTTAACGGCGATAATGAATTTATTCTTGAACTATCAGATGCGAGTGGCAGTTTTGCAAGTCCGGTAGAACTTGCCCGAGATGCCACAAAAAATACAAATTTTGACTTCTACATTCCATTTTCAATCCCTACTGATACCAGGGGTGAAGGCTATAGAATGCGTGTTAGAAGCACTAGTCCGGCCGTTATTGGAGCGGCATCTGTCGCATATCCAATGTATTATATAGATGTAAATTCCGGTCTTACAATCAGACAGCAAGGCAATGCCGACTTTGGAGACGGTACCGCTGAAGTCTGCAACGGGAATTCAATTACCCTGGAGGTTTATAATCTTCCTAATGCAAATACCTATCAGTATAACTGGTACAGAAGCGGATCGCCTTTAGCCGAAAAAAGTGAATCCATTACGGTTTCACAGGCAGGAATGTATAATGTAGAAATTGATTATGGTGCATGCTCCGGATCCGGTAATACCCTTTCAAACATTATTGATGTAACAACAGGGGCCAGCTTAGGAATAGCTATTAACACACCAACTAAAACTGATTTGTGCGCTGGTGAAACTGAAAATCTTGAAGCAAACATAAATAATCCCGGTTTAACATATACCTGGTATAAAGATAGCACAGCCATCCCTTCATCTAATAATTATATTTATACTGTAGATGCCTCTGTGCCAGGGTTTGAAGGAGATTATCAGGTCGAAATTTTCGGGCCCGGGGCTTGTGTGGAAAGATCTTCAGCCTTGACTATCACTAATGCAGGGAATTTTACGGTAACCAGAAATAATCCTGCCAACGTAGTAGTTCTACCAGGACAAAACGAAACATTAAGCGTTACAACTAACGCTTCTTCTCCCGCTTATCAATGGTATAGAGATGGTAGCCTTATATCTGGGGCTACAAGCAACAGTTTGTCAGTAAATGAAACAGAAACCGGGACATATTTTGTCCGTGTTTCCTTAAGCGGAGGACCTTGTTCTTCAACCTCTATAGATTCCGAAACGACTACGGTAGTTACTCCGGCGTCTTTTGAGATAGTAGTTGATTATGCGACTGCTTATACCGCATGTGCGAATAACAGTATTGTCCTTGATGTTACTACCATTAATGCTATAGACTCAGGTGGAGGGGTGACTGATGTAACCGCTTCTCTAATCTCTTCATTTACATACCAATGGAAAAAAGACGGCAGCCCTGTAGGTGGAGAAACTTCAGCAAGCTTAAGTTTAACGGATATTACTGAAAACGGTAATTATGAAGTAGACGGCAATATTACTACTTATAATGCAACATCAAATTCACTGGCTGTTCAACTTTTAGTAAATGAGACTTTAACCATTAACAGTACCGGTCTTATTAGTTGCGGTCCTGCTGAGCCAATTACAATAAACACCACCACGAATTTGTCTGGTGAATCTTTTGATTGGTTCAAAGATGGTGTAAATCTAAATACAACCGATATAGCTCTGACGGTTACAGAGCCAGGAACGTACCAATTACAATTAGACAGAAACGGGTGTCCGCTTCCATCAAATGAAATAGTTATATCTGGTCTTGATCCTGAATTGATAACTCTTGACCCTTCCGGTACAATTGTATTTCCAGAAGGTGGCTCAAGAACAGTTACCGCAAGTGGTGGTGACTCATACAGGTGGTATGATTCTAGTAATACTGAAATGAGTAATTCCTCTTCCGTAACCTATACAGAGGAAGGCTCTTATATTCTTATAGCAACTATAGGAAATTGTGAAGTAAGCAGAAATGTAACTGTAGAATATCTTGACAACTTTAAAATACCGAATGTTATAACTGTCAATGGTGACGGAATAAATGATCAATGGATTATTCCTAATTCCTACTCCAATAAGGCTGAAGTGAATGTGACCATTTTCAACAGCGCAGGACAGGAAGTACTAAATGAATTTAATTATCAAAATAACTGGCCTGAAACATCAATGACTTTTGCCAAGCAAAACATGGTCTTTTTCTATAAGATTAAAGACGCTAATGAAGTTTTAAAACAAGGCACCATAACCATTATTCGTTAACCAGAAAAATGAAATTAAAACTCGCATACCTGTTGTTGTTCATCATGGCGCTTACCAAAGTAAGTGCCCAGGAAGATAATCCTTTTATCTCTTATGATGTGCCTTCACAGAACCTGTTAAAGTTTAACAGATTTCTTATAAATCCGACCTTCTCAACAGTTCGTGAAGACTTGTCATATATTAATCTTTTACATAGAAACCAATCGGTATCTTTTGACGATAATAACCAATTATATTTCCTTAGTTACAGTGGTAGGATTGATGATAGATCAGGGCTGGGATTAAGTCTATATACACAGAGGGAGGGAGTTGTTAGTAATTACGGAGTGTTAGCCAATTATGCTTATGGTGTAAAATTAAGCGATAAAAGTAATTTCACCTTTGGAGCCAATCTATCCTATTACAGTAGCGGTTTGGATCAAAACAGAGCTAACCCTATTGAAATAGATCCACTGCTGAGTGGTTTTCAGGATAGTTCTCTGCTCTCCTTTCAACCAGGATTTAACTTTTCATATGACCAGTTTGATTTCGGTGTTTTTGCGGAAAACTTATTTGATTATAACCTGAAAACAAATGAATCTGTTACGGACTTTAAGGACAAAACTTTCTCAGCTCATTTACAATATACTTATAAGTTGGAAAATAACTCCGGAGTATTTGAAAACTCACGTTTGATGCCATTGGCCCGGGTAAGACAAGTTGGACAGGAAGATATCGTTTTAGGCGGTAATATAATTTTTGACTTACCCAGACTAGGTTGGATACAGGCCGGATATGATAGTTTTTATGGGGCTTCAGCCGGAATTGGTTTTAACCTTGGAAAAAGACTCTCTCTTGGATATACGATGGAGAAAGGCCTGTCGAATAGTTTTGACAACTTTGGTACTACCCATGAAATTTCTTTTGCTTACTCTTTCACACCTAACCTTACTGAAGACAGGGTAATGTTAGAAGAAAGCGAAGAAGCAATCGCAAATATTGAAGAAGAACAAGAAGCTATAGAAGAATCTCTCGCTTCTGATGATGAGGAGATTACAGAACTCAAGCGCCGTCTGGCAGAAAATGATGCAATCCTTGCTGAGCTCATGTTCAGGCAGGACTCCATGGAGACAAATCGCGAAAAAGATCTTGAAAGAAGATTTGAGATGGTTATGCGTATGGTGCGTAATGAAACTAATGGAGAGCGACCTGATCTTGAAGAAAAAGCCAGGGAGATGTACCTCATTAATAATGACAAAACCGCGTTGGTTGAAAATGTTGAGAAGCCAAGACCTACTGAATACAAGCCCATAGTCAGGAAAAAAACGCAGGCTGATGTATTTATTAGGGAGGCAAAACTTAACAATGTTAAAAGCCAAAAATTCCGAGACCTGAAGGGTGTGGAAAATGGGTACTATGTAGTTGCCAATGTTTACAAAGGCGAACACTACATGAATAAATTCATGGACAATCTATATAGTCAGGGCTTAAACCCGGATTATATTGACAATCCCAAAAACGGAATGAAGTACGTATATCTAAAAAGATACGACACCTGGAAGGAGGCTCTGGCCGCGCACAAATCAGGATTAAATGGAACCTATAACGACGAATTATGGGTTATGAATGTTGATAACCGCTATACCAACGAGGCCTACGCTGAAAATGCAAATAAAGTTCGTGAAAAATCGTCCGAATATGATACAGCTGTACTACAAAAGAATGTTGTTGTCAGGGATAATGTAACAGACAGTGAACCAAAAACGAAAAGTCAATTTATTAATAGTGTTGGCTCCGCTTATTATATTATAGCTAATGTCTTTGCAAACCCTAAAAATGCCAATCGATTTGTAAAATTATTAAACTCCCAGGGGCTAAGTGCCAGTTACTTTATAAATCCCGAAAATAACTATCGGTATGTTTATTTAAAGCGACACGAATCCTGGAACAATGCTCTCATATCTTACTACTCTAAACTAAATGACGCATATGACGACAAAATGTGGATCATGCGCGTCACACCAAACTTAATAGTAGGTATATCACAAGAATTCAACAATTTTGAAGTTAGGTACCAAAATAACCTTAAGGGTGACCTGACTTTCATAGCCAACAATATTGTTAACAGAGACGGAGGCACCGGAAGTACCCAACCGGAAGACCCTTATAATTCCACCGGTAACTCCTCTACTTACAATGACTGGCTTAATATGCAGTACATTGATGTGGATGGTGACCCTACCACCTTTAGCTCAAGCACGGCTACATTTACCTATCCACAGGCAAGTTGTAATCTTGTCCGATATGCCGGATTATATTGGTCTGCAACCTATCCAAGTGCTCAGGCCGGACAGCCTTTAGGTACAGGTAGGCAAAACGATTTTAACCAGGTAAAACTAATGGTTCCTGGTGGGGCTTATGTAGATGTTGTTGCAGATGAAATCTTATTCGACGGATTCACTAGTGGTGATCCTTCTGTGACACAAAATAGCCCTTATGCCTGTTATGCAGATATAACAGCGCTTATAACCCCTTTGGCAGATCCATCAGGGGATTATACCGTTGCAAACATACGATCTGTTGTTGGATCACTTTCTCCCGGAGGCGGTGCAGCTGGCGGATGGACACTTGTTGTCGTCTATGAAAATCCGAC
>NZ_CAMYOM010000030.1 GCF_947260015.1 uncultured Eudoraea sp.
GGGTCCAACCGGTGGCGACGGATTCGCAACACCTCCCCTAACTTGTAGTTTAACTACTTTACTTACTTCTTTTGCCATTGTTTTAAATTAAATTTAAAGCGTGTTATATTTTGGAAGCAACACAACTTTTATATATACGTAACAATTTTCTATACTTTTTCTACTTGCATGTAACTCAATTCCAATGGTGTTTTTCTGCCGAAAATTTTCACCATTACTTCTAATTTCCTTTTCTCCTCATTAATCTTTTCAACCGTACCATTAAATCCATTAAAAGGTCCGTCTATAACCTTAACAGTTTCTCCAAGAATAAATGGTATCGCAATGCTGTCTGTATTTATAGCTAATTCGTCTACTTTCCCTAACATTCGGTTTACTTCGGCCTTTCTCAATGGAACAGGATCACCACCTTTTGTCTCACCCAAAAAGCCAATTACATTTGTTATGGAGCGGATTATATGAATCATCTCTCCTCCCAAATTAGCTTTGATCATTATATATCCTGGAAAATAAACCCTCTCTTTATTTATCTTTTTCCCATTTCTTATCTGCACAACTTTCTCAGTTGGAACTAATACATCTTCCAGATAATCAGCAAATCCATGACGTTCCACTTCGCTTTCTATATAGCCCTTGATCTTATTCTCCTGGCCACTGACAGCTCTTACTACATACCATTTCTTTTCTAATACTTCAGACATAGGTCTCAAACTTAATTAATTAAGGTGTTAAAGTAAAGTTGAATAAATTTGCTGAATACGGTATCTACACCCCAAGTTGCCAAAGCAAACAATATAGAAAACACAGCAACAATAACCATAAGGTTAGACGATTCTGCCCTTGATGGTAATGTAACATTATGTCTTAATTCTTCTATGGACTCCTTTATATAAGTTAACATACCTATTATTTTATTCCTTATTAAGAATGCAATTTTTAAACTCTATTACTCGGCCTCAAAATAAGACCAACACTTTGTATCTTTCTCTGCACACTCCTATTTCTGATCTGCACGGGAGGAGAGGCTCGAACTCCCGACACCTGGTTTTGGAGACCAGTGCTCTACCAACTGAGCTACACCCGTTTATATTTACACTGAAAGGTATCCCCGCAAAATATTATATCGTGATTAATCTAAAATCTTAGTTACCTGACCGGCACCAACCGTTCTACCACCCTCTCGGATTGCAAATCGAAGTCCTACGCTTAATGCGATAGGCTGGATCAGGTCTACAGTAATAGTTACGTTATCACCAGGCATTACCATTTCAACTCCACTTGGAAGATTTATTGTTCCAGTAACATCCGTTGTTCTAACATAGAACTGTGGACGGTAATTGTTGTGGAATGGTGTATGACGACCACCTTCTTCTTTTTTAAGGATATATACCTCAGCTTCAAATTTAGCATGCGGCTTAACAGAACCTGGCTTGCAAATAACCATTCCTCTGCTAATTTGCGATTTTTCAATACCTCTTAACAAGATACCTACGTTATCACCAGCTTCTCCTCTATCCAAAATTTTACGGAACATCTCAACCCCGGTAACTGTAGATGTTAATTTTTCAGCACCCATTCCAATAATATCTACAGCATCACCAGTATTAGCTATTCCGGTTTCAATACGACCGGTGGCAACAGTACCACGACCGGTAATGGTAAACACATCTTCAACTGGCATTAAGAAATCTTTTTCAATATCCCTTTTTGGCAATTCAATCCATTCATCAACAGCAGTCATTAATTCCATTACTGTATCTACCCACTTTTGCTCTCCATTTAAAGCGCCTAAAGCCGATCCGGAAATAACCGGTCCATTATCACCATCGTACTCGTAGAAAGACAGAAGCTCTCTTATTTCCATTTCAACAAGCTCAAGCAATTCATCATCATCAACCATGTCTACTTTATTCATGAAAACCACCATTCTTGGAATACCTACCTGACGACCTAAAAGGATATGCTCTCTGGTTTGAGGCATTGGACCATCTGTGGCAGCAACCACTAAGATTGCTCCGTCCATTTGTGCAGCACCCGTTACCATGTTCTTTACATAATCCGCGTGACCAGGACAATCTACGTGTGCATAATGACGATTCGCTGTTGAGTATTCAACGTGTGATGTATTAATTGTAATACCTCGTTCCTTTTCTTCCGGAGCGTTATCGATTGAATCGAAACTTCTCATTTCAGATAATCCTGCGTTTGCTAAAACAGAAGTAATAGCGGCAGTTAATGTAGTTTTACCGTGATCTACGTGTCCAATAGTACCAATATTTAAGTGCGGTTTGGAACGATCAAAAGTTTCCTTTGCCATTTTTGAGTGAATTTAATCTTAGTTTATATTAGTGTATAATAATTAATGCCTATTTTATTTGAGCCAACGACGGGAATTGAACCCGTGACCTCTTCCTTACCAAGGAAACGCTCTACCCCTGAGCTACGTCGGCTTGTGGGTCAACAGGTTTTATATTTTAATATTAAGGTTAATTTTAACCTTGATCAAAATAAGAAACGTTTACTCAATTTCTTTGAGCGGGAGACCGGGTTCGAACCGGCGACATTCAGCTTGGAAGGCTGACGCTCTACCAACTGAGCTACTCCCGCAATTTTAATTTTCAATATTTCACCAATCCTACCGAACATCTTCTAAGGCCCAAATTGCGATTATTACCAGGCTCTAAATTTATCTGAACCCGGAAATCCAAAAGCAATATTCACAAAACCGCTCTCAAAAACCAGTTGTGGGGAGAGCAGGATTCGAACCTGCGAAGGTAAAACCAACAGATTTACAGTCTGTCCTCGTTGGCCGCTTGAGTATCTCCCCTCCTTGCTATTTTATATACTTACGAGCCGATGGAGGGACTCGAACCCACGACCTGCTGATTACAAATCAGCTGCTCTAGCCAGCTGAGCTACATCGGCTTTTTAAAGCCTTTAATGCATAAAAAAGTCCGCTATTTCTAACGGACTGCAAATGTAGATAATTATTTTTTTAATCAAAACTATTTTATAAAAATTTTAAAGAGGGTTGGAACCTTGGTTTTTTCTTCTTTTTAACCAATTTTCTCTCCAGAGAACTGCATGCAGAATCAATTGCCTCCTCAAAAGATTTGCATTGCTTTTTAACTACAAACATATCTTTTGGTATATACAGTTTGATCTCGACAATTTTATTTTCTTTTTCACTAGTATTTTCAACCTTTAAATGCACATCAGAGCTGACAATCTTATCATAAAAAAGTTCTAGTTTGTCTAAACGCGTTTGAATAAAATTTAGAAGTTTTAAATCTGCATTAAAATTCACAGCTTGCGCATTTACCTTCATAAGTTGAATATTTTAGGTTAAACAATAGAAAAGAACGTTATACTATTTCTTGCTCCTTGGATGAGCAGATGCATGTACTTTTTTTAATTCAGCTATACTATTATGTGTGTAAACCTGAGTAGAGGCCAAACTAGAATGACCTAGCAATTCCTTTACCGAATTTAAATCTGCTCCTTTATTAAGCAAGTGCGTGGCGAAGGTATGCCTAAGTATATGCGGACTCTTTTTAACTTTGGAAGAGACCTTACTAAAATACCCATTAATAATTCTATAAACAAGTGTTTCATAAATTTTAATCCCGGATTTGGAAAGAAAAACAAAGTCCCTTTCCTTTATAGAGTCCAATTTTATTCTTTTATCCAAATAAATCTCATACAGATTTATAGTTGAGTCCAGGAGTGGAACAATTCGTTCCTTATTTCTTTTACCCAATACCTTCATCGTTTTTTGAGACAGTTCAATATCCTTTAATTTAAGATTAATAAGCTCTGCTCTCCTTATTCCTGTAGTGTATAGTAATTCTATGATCAACTTATCCCTACTGCCTTCAAATCCATCTTCAAAATGCACCTGTTGTAAAAGCATTTCCATTTCCGTTTCAGAAAAAGGAATTTCAATTTTTGTAGGAGTCTTCAGGGCCTTATGTTTAGCTAATGGATTAACCTGAATGTTTTCGATTTTCAATAAAAACTTATAATAAGCCTTCAATGAAGCTACTTTCCGGTTTACAGATCTGTTGGACAATCCTTCTGTGACCAATTGAACTACCCACCCTCTTATCAAATTATACTCTGCCTTATCTATTTGCTTTAAATCGTACTCCTTAAAGCAAAATTCTTTAAATCTCTGAATATCTTTTTCGTATGCCTTCACCGTATTAGGTGAATAGTTCTTTTCATGATTAAGATAGGATATAAAAGCAGTTAAAGACATCTCACAAAGTTACCTTTAGTTATTTTCATAAAAAAATCCCGTCTCGATAGTTATCGCGACGGGAATTTAAAATGCTTAAAGCTATTTATTATATTTCTTCTTGGTCCCTTAGACCCTGAATATACTGCGCTTTCTGTATTTGTTGTCTTCTTTCTACTGAAGGCTTGGTAAACTGCTGACGTTTTCTCAACTGACGCATTGTACCAGTACGATCAAACTTTCGTTTAAAACGTTTTAAAGCTCTGTCTATATTTTCTCCTTCTTTTATTGGTATTATCAACATAGGCTACAACCTCCTTTCTTTAATGATTTTTCGACTGCAAATATAGAATGAATTAATTAAACAGTAACAAATTATTTTAAAATATTCTTCGCTATAACTACTTTTTGTATTTCCGTGGTACCTTCTCCTATTGTGCAAAGCTTTGCATCCCTGTAGAACTTTTCTACGGGGAAATCTTTGGTGTACCCATAACCTCCATGAATTTGGAGAGCTTCGTTGGCCACCTTTACGCAGACCTCAGAAGCAAACATTTTTGACATTGCACTAATTTTGGTCATCGGACGACCTTCATTTTTTAGGAAAGCAGCCTTATGCAGCAATAATTCAGAGGCTTCTATTTCAGTAGCCATATCTGCCAGTTTAAACGAAATACCCTGAAATGAACTAATAGGTTTACCAAATTGCACGCGTTCTTTAGAATACTTTAATGCAGCTTCATAGGCACCCTTAGCTATTCCCAGAGATAAAGCTCCAATAGATATTCGACCCCCATCTAAAACTTTCATAGACTGAACAAAGCCTTCGCCTATTCCACCAAGTCTATGGCTATCCGGAATCCTACAATTATTAAAAATCAATTCTGCAGTTTCACTTGCACGCATTCCCAATTTATCTTCTTTCTTGCCACTTGTAAAACCCAATGTCCCTTTTTCAATAACAAAAGAGGTCATCCCATGACTATCTCCCTTCTCCCCTGTTCTTGCAATAACAACAGCAATATCTCCACTTATACCATGTGTAATAAAATTCTTTGCTCCATTAAGAACCCAATCATCACCATCTCTAATGGCCGTTGTGCTCATTCCTCCGGCATCTGAACCCGTATTGTGCTCTGTTAATCCCCAGGCACCGATCCACTCTCCGGTAGCAAGTTTTGGAATCCACCTTTGTTTTTGCTCATCATTCGCAAAAGTTAAAATATGATTAGTACATAAAGAATTATGAGCGGCTATAGATAGGCCAATTGACGGATCCACCTTTGATATCTCTTCAATAATGGCTATATACTCATGATAGCCCAACCCGGCTCCACCCAATTCATGAGGAACCAATACACCCATAAATCCATATTCTCCGGCTTTTTTAAGAAGATCAGCAGGGAAAAATTGAGATTCGTCCCACTCCATAATGTGCGGCCTTATATATTGTTCTGCAAATTTCTTAGCAGACTCGGCAACATGGTGTTGGGTCTCAGAATAATCAAAACTTATAATAGACATAGTGTCTGTAATCATTATCGTAATTTTTTAGAGCGACAAATATAATTTAATTCTATCAATCTTGTTTGCCGGGAAATCTTCAATTTTTGTTAATTCGTTAATTGATCGGATAATCCCAACACTATCTCTATATGTAACTATTTGAATAGCAAGGTTTTGATTAATATAAATCAGCTGTTCCATCTCTCTTCTTGTAGCAGAATTAATATTGATCATTTCAATTGCCGGTTGCACCTTAACCTGAAATTCTTCTAATATTCTTAAAACAACTTCTTCCTCAAGACCGTATACATCATATAGTTGTTCGTTTACCATAAAGCCCCCTAATCTGTTTCTGAACTTAACAATCCTAGCCGATAATTTATCGCCAATTCCATAAATGTCTTTAAGTTCTTCTGAAGTAGCCTGATTCAAATCTTTATGCTCCACGGCTGCTACTACTAATTTTTCCGATCTTTCTTTTTTTTTGTTTTTTGGTCGATTTGCCCATTCAGGAAATTTAAATAATGGAGCTAATATTTGTAGTAAGGAATCTGAAATGAGGGTAAGCTGTTGAAATTCTTTTGCGGAATATACCCACCTGTTTTCAGATCTGAATAAGTGTAGTCTATCTATCTCTTCATTAGACATGCCAAGGGTATAACCCTTATAATCGGTTATAAAGTTTGGATTAAAAGGATAAACCTTCGGTGATTCTTCCAATTTACTTTGTTCCCTTATTGAATCCAATAGTTTTTGAGCTTCGGTATCCAATGCCAAGCTTGCCTCTGAGCTATAAACCACCTCATTTCTGAACATCATGTAGATAAGCTGTAAACTGAAAATGATTACCAATAAAAAGAAAATCCCACTACGTTCCTGTTTATTGAACTTAAAGTGGGATTTAAAACTTTTCAAGGAAATTCTTATTTACTTACACCTTTAATGTCTGTTACATACTTATTAAGCTCTTCTTTCACATTGGGAAACAAAAACAGTAAGCCTATCATATTTGGGAATACCAATGCCAGAATCATGGCATCAGAAAACTTAATTACCGCATCTAAAGTGGCTGCGGCACCAATAACTACAAATAATAAAAATAATATTTTGTAGACAACGTCCGCTCTTCTGCCTCGTCCGAAAAGGTATTTCCAGGATTGAAGACCATAATAGGACCATGAAATCATTGTGGAAAATGCAAATAGTATAATTGCAATGGTAAGGATATATCTGAATCCGGGAATAACAGATTCATAAGCCATTGATGTTAGATCAACTCCACCAATATAATTACCGGATTCAGTGATTAAAACAGTACTGTTAACGGCATTGCCATACTCAAAGGCCCCGGTGTCCATATTAAAGAAAATAATAACTAATGCTGTCATGGTACATATCACTACCGTGTCTATAAATGGTTCCAAAAGCGCTACTATGCCTTCACTGGCAGGGTACTTTGTTTTAACAGCAGAATGGGCAATGGCTGCAGATCCGGCACCAGCTTCATTAGAAAAGGCAGCTCTTTGGAAGCCTACAATAATAACTCCAACAATACCCCCTAAACCTGCCTCAGGGGTAAACGCTCCATTAAATATCATGGCAAAAGCATCACCTATATATTTAATATTCGCAAAAATTATTATCAATGAAGCCAAAACATAGACTCCGGCCATAAATGGTACAATTTTTTCCGTAACACTGGCAATCTTTTTTATTCCTCCAATGATAACAATGCCTACAAGAATAGCAAGGATTATACCAATAATAACTCCGGTTGCTCCACCCTGCAGATTTAACATAGTAGAAAGTTGAACCGCCGCCTGATTAGACTGAAATGCGTTACCTCCTCCAAAAGAAGCACCTACACACAACACAGCAAACAGAATACCTAAAACTTTACCTAAGCGCGTAAATCCTTTTTCCTTTAGTCCCCTGGATAAGTAATACATTGGTCCGCCATAAACGGTACCATCTTCACCCACATCTCTGTATTTGACCCCAAGGGTACATTCAACAAATTTCGTTGACATCCCAATTAAACCACAAGCAATCATCCAAAAAGTGGCTCCGGGCCCACCAAGAGCAATGGCCACAGCTACTCCAGCAATATTACCAAGACCTACTGTTCCGGAAACGGCAGTAGCAAGAGCCTGAAAATGACTTACCTCACCCTCTTTACTTTCATCCGCAATGGTATCAACCAAATCACCATCTACAATATTTAATTCAGCCTTTTCCACGCTATGATGATCCAGTTCATCGTACTTACCACGTACGGTATTGATGGCCAATTTAAATTTTGTGATATTGGGAAACTTAAAATAAATAGTAAAGAAAGTAGCTCCAAATATTAAGAGGAGTAGAACTATCGGCAGATTATATCCAGCAATAGGAACTGATGTAAGGATAAAGCCTTCCCACCAAACTGCAACAGGCATAAATGCGTCATTTATTTTTTCATCAAGTCCTTTGTCCTGAGCAAATGTCCAAACTGGCAGAAACAGTAATAAAATTGAAAGAAGTCTATACTTCATAAGAGTTGTATTTGGTTTAATTTGGTCCGTAATGGCGGCAATATCCTAAAAAATAGTAATACAAAAAAATCTAATTATCTCCTTTGGTCTAGTTTATATGAAACATTTCGTTAAGCTTTTTAATCTGTTCGGGCCTTCCTAAAACGATTACTTTACTTTTAGGCTCTAAAGGTAAATCCGCTTCAGGGTTAATTATATAATTTCCGTCGGGCTCTATATAGCCAATGATAGTACATCCGGTTTTTCTGCGAAGATCAAGGTCCCTTAAGGAATTACATTCCATTTGATCTGCAAAATCTTCAATGGCAACTTCTTCCAGGTTGGTGGTGTTTTCACCTTCGGTAGATAATTTATCCATAAACGTTATCAAATCTGGTATTACAACCAAAGATGCCATATGATCACCGCCAATTTTATCCGGCATAATAACACTATCTGCGCCAGCTAATTTCAATTTATTTTGGGAGGTAACCTGAGAAGCCCTGCTTATGATAAATAATTTTTGATTTAGTTGACGCGCTGACAATACAACAAACAAATTATCTGCATCATCCGGTAAGGTAACAATAAGATATTGAGCATCCTTTACTCCAGCTGTTAATAAAGTTTCATCCTCATTGGCATCACCCTCCACAAACAAGACGTCCACTTCATATTTTTCAATAATATCTTTATCCCTTTCAATAACTACATAAGGTTTTTTGTATGCCTTAAGTCGTTCCACCGCTTGCATTCCATTTCGTCCATATCCACAAATAATAACATGATTGGATAGATTGTTGATCATTTTTCTCACCTTTTTTGTTTTTAGAAGCTGTAATTGATTTTTGCTGAATAAATATTCTGTAATCACAGAAATGGCATAAGCAAATATAAAAACACTGGATATTATTAAAAAAATTGTAAATATTTTACCTTCTGTTTCCAAAGGTCCAACTTCATTAAATCCAACAGTTGTAACCGTAATTATGGTCATATAAATGGCATTTAACCAGGATAATTCGGATATAAAATGATATCCCAAGGTCCCTGTCAGTAATACTGACAGCATCAATGCAATTGCAATGTAAATTTTAGAGCGAAAAAGTCTAATCATATCTAAAGATCAAAAACCGAATTCCTTTTGGTGTAGATCAAATCCTTTATTCTCAACCAAAACGCTAAAAACAGATATAACGCAAAGCCAAAGCCCAAAGTTACAAACGTAAGGTAGATAAAAGAGGTTCTTACAACACGTGCCCTAATACCAAGACTCTCCGCGATCCGTCTGCATACTTCAAAGCCGCGTTTCTGAAAATAATATAAAAGACTATAGAAAATATTCATTTTTTAAAAATACTATTTTCCTTTTAATAAACTATCGCCTACTACACATTCCAGACATCTATTTTTAGTACAATAAGTATTATAAAGTTGCAGTATGGCCTGACTATACATAGCATTGGTACAATTAACACCAAGGTTATTAAATTTTCTAATAATTTTATTATCCTCACTTTTTAGTTTGTTTATAATCATAATTATCCTTGAACTTACATCTATCCCTTGCCATTTGGAATAACAAAAAATCATTGGGAGTATAGTATTTATAAGTAATAAATTAATAAAACTCTTTGTAAGTTTATTTTCTCTTTTAGGCGAAATCTTACCAAAAACATAATGTTTTTGCCAGTATTTACTAGTAGATATATTAAAAATTTCATAAACCTGGTCTACGTCCTTTATGGCGATAATATTGCCAAATAGTTGTGGTTGTCTGACATATAAATTAGCAAGTTGTGATAGGCGGATAGTAGGAAAGCTGGCAGGGCGTAATCTAAAAAACGACGCAATCTGAACACCGTTCTCTTTAATCTTGAATTTATCTCTCAAGTAAGAATATTCCCTTTTCATTTGGGTTAAAACCTTGTCCTTGGATGATTCATTATCCAACAGCCCTGCTAAACCAAATAGAACGCTTTCCAACTGAAATACATTTTGGGTTAACTTCCGGACAATACCAAATTCTAGTGCTCTACCCAGGCTTAAAAAAGCCTCGCTGTTTAACTTTAGTCCAAAGTTTTTCAATAATAGTATAAAGAGTACATTTTCCCAATCGTTTTTCGCTTCTGCCAACAATCTGTTTATTTCATTTGATTTCTCCTCCAGCCTCTCAAAATATAGCCGTTCCAACCAAACTGAAAATTTAAATTTATCAATAGAATATATTTCCCTCTCGCAATTGATAAAGTTATCTTTAGATGAATTGAATAATTTAAAATAATTGGCCAGTATATTTCCCGGTATAAAATTAATAAGTTCAAGAGCGGGTATTTCTTCCTTGTTTTTCCTATATACTACTGTATCTTCTTCCCAAACTACATGTAATATTACATTGTCATAATTACGATCTATATTATGATGATGCACATACCAATCAGAAGATTTTACATGGATTTCTACATTTCCTACCCAAAGTTGTCCATCAATTTCCAATTTGGCATGAAAAAAATCAGGTCCTGCATCATGGTTATGAATTCCCAGCGATATAATTTGAAGTGTTTTCTGTCTGGAGGTGTATAGATTGGCGAATGGAATCTTTCCATTTTTCCATATGTAGTGTAGGAGATCTTCGCGCATGCACCTAAAATAAAAGATCCCACTGAAAGTGGGATGCAGCATTAAAGGTTTAAGATAATTAGATTATATCTCCGTTCCATTCCAGTATTCCCCCCATGAGGTTGTAGGCATTCGGAATGCCAATACTATTCATTATCGCACAAGCCTGCCGGCTTCGCTGGCCAGATCTGCAGTAAACATAATAATTTTTAGATTTATCCAATTTCTTTAGCTCCTCTAAAAATTCTTGTCCCAAATAAATATTTATATTGATCGATTCAGGAATTTGACCCTGATCTGCTTCTTCCGGTGTTCTTACATCCAGAATAATAGTGTTATCATCGTTCTCCAGTTGCTCAACCCATTCCTCTTGTAATAAATCCGCCATTCTATTTTTATTTCTTGGCGAAGGTACAAACTCCCGCACTTTTCACAAACATTTACAATTATCGCGACTTTATTGAACAGCCAATAGCCCGGGTAGTTGTAATTGATATTTCCTCCCCTTTTAACATAGCATCTACAGCATTTTCAACATATTTGGTCTTAACTGCAGACGCATTAGAGTAGTTGTCATCAATTGTTCCAATATAGCGCACGACATTTCCGAGTTTATTTTTTTCGAGTAAATACACATGTGGTGTTTTAGTTGCTCCATATTGTGGGAATATTTCCTGTCCAATATCAACCAAGTATGGAAAAGTGAACCCTTTTTGCATTGCTCTTTTTTTCATATATTCTACACCATCTGAGGGCTGTAAATTTGGATCATTAGGGTTTATGGCAATTACCGGTACTCCCTTTGTTTTGTATTTTTTGTCGAGGTCAATTATTCTATCTTCATAGGCGATGGCATATGGGCAGGTATTACAGGTAAAAATCACTAAAAAACCCTTGGCATCTTTGTAGTCGGCTAAAGAGACCTTTTTACCATTTATATCAGGAAGACTGAAGTCTGTTGCATAATCTCCAATACCATAACCCTTGTCAATTTCTTTAAGATAACCAGTGTAGCTCAAAAAAAATGTGATGAAAACAAAATTTACCAATATATATTTCATGTTTACTTATTTATCTGAATTCTTGAATTTCTTTTTTTAGCATTTCATACGTAAATGGCTGTTCATAGAACTTTCTTTCTTTACGATTGTAGATCAAAGTAGCTGGAATTGACCCGGACCAGTTCTTATCAATTTTTGGGATCCAGTTATTTTGATCCGGGTCATTTAATACGACTACTTCCGATCGCAGATTCTTGGCTTTTATAAAAGGAACTAGCTTAGATTTCCACATGGAAGGCATATCCAGGCTTACCAATATTACCTCCCAATTATTGGCCTTTCCTTCCTGGTTTATTTTTTCAAAATAGGGTAATTCCTTTATACATGGTCCGCACCAAGTTGCCCAAAAGTTGATGATATGTATTTTGTCATCCATCTTATTCAGGAGAGGTTCCAATTCATCAAAATTATATATAGGGATGCCCAAACTATCAGGAGAAGTGAATTCATTTTTAACTAATTCTGAAGTCTCCGATTTCGTTTTCTTACTTTCTTTAATTCCGCATCCTATAAAAAGAAGGATACTAAAACATAGAATCATACGAATCATGGCGATTGTTTCTAGATCCCATAAAATTATGCAATGAACTATAATGAAAAATAGATTTAACAAAATTTTATATGCACTCATGTTGTAATCTATTATTGAATACTTACGTTTGTATATACAAATATTGTAAGTACATGAATGTTGAAGCTTTAATAAAGACGGACAAGAAGATTCCCCTTAGAAGTAGGACTCTTATTCATTTAATGCTAATACACAACAAGCTTACCGAAAATATATCACATGCCTTTAAACCTTTTGGAATTTCGACACAACAATTTAATGTCTTACGTATACTGAGAGGTCAGCAAAGTAAACCTGCTAATTTATCGACTTTAAATGAGAGAATGATTAGTAAAATGAGTAATACCACCCGTTTGGTAGATAAATTAATAAAGAAGGGTTATGTGGACAGGATTGTATGCATGTCTAACCGGCGCAAAGTGGAGATTACCATTACTCAGGAGGGATTAAAAGTGCTATCTGAAATGGACATAGTGCTGGAAAAAGCAGAAAAAGAAATTTTAGCCAATTTTACCGACTTAGAACTTGAACAATTAAATCTTTTATTCAATAAATTTTAATACTACATATGAACAAGTACCTTGAAAGCCTCAATTGGCGATATGCAACCAAAAAATTTGATAGCCAAAAACAAATATCTGAAGAAGATTTGAATACTTTAATAGAAGCTATTCGTCTAAGTCCCTCTTCATATGGGCTCCAACCCTATCATATCTTTATTATAAAGGATATCAAACTAAGGGAAAAATTAAAAGCAGCCTCATGGGATCAATCGCAAATCACTGATGCATCTCATTTAATCGTCTTTGCTAACAATACTAGTTTTGACGCTGATCTCATTGATAACTATTTAACTAATGTTAGCGACACAAGAGAAATTGAATTAAGTAATTTACAGCCTTATGGAGATTTCATGAAATCTAAATTAGTAGATCTTCCTAATAAAACAAAAGAAGCATGGGCCGCAAGGCAAACCTATTTGGCATTAGGCCACTTACTTTCCGCAGCTGCGAGTTTAAAAATTGATGCCTGCCCTATGGAAGGGTTTGAACCTGAAGTATATAATGAACTACTAGGTTTAAATGATAAGGGATTAAACTCATCTGTAGTTGCTACGATAGGATATAGATCTGCAGAGGATGATACCCAACATTATAAGAAGGTTCGACAATCAAAAGAATTATTATTCACTCATATATAACACTTTACATTAAAAAAATTATTAAAATAAATCAAATTTAGAAACATGAAAAAGAATGTATTAAGTCTGGCACTGGCCATAGTTTTTGGAGCGACAGCGGTTGCTAACTCTCCTGTTAATGAAGAAAAGAAAGAAGTAAAAGCAAAGGAAAGTAAGGTTACATGGAAAGCTTATAAAGTTACAGGTTCTCATACTGGAACTGTAAACCTTAAATCCGGTACCCTGCTGTTCGATGAAGGAAAACTGACAGGCGGCGAATTTGAAGTAGATATGACAACTTTAATCACGACAGATCTTGAAGGCGAATATAAAGGTAAATTAGAAGGCCATCTCAAGTCTGATGATTTCTTTGGGGTTGAAAACTATCCAAATTCTACCCTGGTATTTACAGAAGTTAAAGCCTCGGGTAAAAATTCTTACGAAGTAAAAGGTGATCTTACCATTAAAGGGATAACCAAGCCTGTCACTTTTGATTTTTCTGTTTATGGAAGTAAAGCAACGGCCACTTTAAAAGTAGACAGAGCCCAATATGATGTTAAGTATGGCTCAGGAAGTTTCTTTGAGGACCTTGGCGATAAAACAATCTATGACGAATTTGATCTGGTAATAGATCTGGTTTTCTAGTTAATATTCCCCCTTTATTAAATCCTGAATATGCTATATAATATTCAGGATTTTTTATTTGATAAAATCGACCTTAAACCCACACATTATATCACCATTAACCGCTTCGTTAAAAATTGAAGCAGAAAAACCCTGCTACCTTATCGTGATAGTTCTGGTAAAGAAAGCAGTAGAACAACCTTTTAATAATAACGCCACTAATTTGGAGATTTCGGTATTAGGTTTATACCCTTATACTTAAAATAGTATTACTATTTCCTTTGACTAAGAGGTAGGACTAATAATAGACACTGTCAAAATAAACACAAGCCACACCTCAACCATTTACACAAGACAACCACAAACAAGCTTAATCGACATGAAATGTAATCAGGCTTGCACGCTAATTATATTTATTTTGCTAACAATAGCTACAAAAGTAGTTCTTGGGCTTAAGCAGATATATTATATGGATCTGAACGAATGGAATTGAAGTATTAGGAATCAGTACCATTAATTATAATCACTTTGTGCAATAATGGATTTTGGATCTATATTTCCTTTAAATTCATTTGTAATTATGAAATTCCTTTCTATATTTGACTCAATGAAATTTAGAATAGCAAATACTTGGTGGTGGAATAACTTACGTATAAAGTCGTGAGCTAAGCACCATTGTAGTATTACTATACGAAAAGGCTTGTCTATCACGACAAGCCTTTTTGATTTTCAGAATTAGTAGTATCAAGATCTAAACTCTTGCAGATTATGGCATATGAACTTAAGACATATTATAAAAAGATCCTCGCAGATACCATAACCCCGGTTAGCGTATATCTAAAAATTCGTGATAAGTTTCCTAATAGTATTCTTTTGGAGAGTAGTGATTACAGGGCAAATGATAATACCTTTTCATATATATGTTGTAATCCTATAGCCTCTATCAAAGTTAAGGATGAGCAAATTACTCAGTTATTTCCGGACAAATCTGCAAATGTAATAACTATAAACAGCGAAACCGATGTTGTTGAAATTATACATAATTTCAGCCAAAAGTTTAAGACCGAATCTAATGGTTTTAAATTTATAAATAATGGATTGTTTGGCTATATGTCCTATGACGCAGTTAGGTACTTTGAAGATATTTCTATCACAAAGAAAGACGGAGCCCTGAATATTCCTGATATTTATTATGCTGT
Source organism: uncultured Eudoraea sp. (assembly GCF_947260015.1). GTDB lineage: Bacteria > Bacteroidota > Bacteroidia > Flavobacteriales > Flavobacteriaceae > Eudoraea. The sequence continues at coordinate 15,514 of NZ_CAMYOM010000030.1, forward strand.
TTATCAAAATATAATAGCGATAAATCATTTTAAAAATGAGGCTTATATATTTGCTCATTGCTATGATTCTGATAATAATATTTCAGAAATTGAACAGCTTCTTAATATAAGAAATTTTGCCTCCTATAATTTCAGAAAGGAAGGTAAAGCTTCCTCAAATTTAAATGATGAAGAATATAAAGAACACGTATCCCTGGCTAAAAAACATTGTAAAAGAGGAGATGTTTTTCAGTTAGTGCTTTCACGAAGGTTTTCACAAGGATTTAAAGGAGATGAATTTAATGTTTATCGAGCCCTTCGCTCTATTAATCCTTCTCCATATCTGTTTTATTTTGACTATGGAGATTTTAAAATCTTTGGCAGTTCACCGGAAGCACAATTAATTGTTAAAGACGGGAAGGCAGAAATACATCCAATTGCGGGTACTTTTAAAAGAACCGGAAATGATGAAGAAGATGCATTATTAGCTAAAAAACTAACAGAAGATAAGAAGGAAAATAGCGAGCATGTTATGCTTGTAGACCTGGCACGTAACGATCTAAGTCGGCATGGAAATATGGTAAATGTTGAAAACTATAGGGAAGTCCAGTTCTTTTCTCATGTTATTCATCTTGTTTCCAAAGTTACAGGGCAAAAGAAAAAAGAAACACCCACTATGAAAGTTGTCGCTGACACTTTTCCGGCAGGTACCCTGAGCGGAGCACCAAAGCATATGGCTATGCAGCTCATTGAAAAGTATGAGACCACCAACAGAGATTATTACGGTGGGGCCATCGGATTTATGGATTTTGACGGAGATTTTAATCACGCCATTATGATCCGGACCTTCTTAAGTAAGAATCACCAACTTCATTACCAGGCAGGAGCGGGTTTAGTAGCTGTCTCTGAACCGGAAAAGGAGTTGCAGGAAACTTATAATAAATTAGGAGCTCTTAATAAAGCTCTGGAAATTGCAGAAACTATTTGAAAAGGACAATAAATAAACCATGAACAAAATACTGGTAATAGATAATTACGATAGCTTTACTTATAACCTGGTACATTATCTGGAGGATTTGGGTTGCGAAGTAGTGGTTAAACGGAATGACCAGCTAAAATTGGAGGAAGTTGATGATTTTGAGAAAATAGTACTTTCTCCGGGTCCCGGAATCCCTGATGAAGCAGGACTTCTTAAAGAAATAATTGCCAAATATGCACCAACTAAAAGCATATTTGGAGTTTGTCTTGGACAGCAGGCCATAGGTGAAGTTTTTGGTGGTAAGTTGATAAATCTGGACGAAGTTTATCATGGGGTCGCTACAAAAATAATCCTTGAAAACGAGGAGCCTTTATTTGAAGGCTTACCCAGGGAAATTTTAGTAGGCAGATATCATTCGTGGGTTGTTGATCCTCAACTGCCGGACGTTCTTGAAGCTACATCTTTTGATGAAAATGGCCAGCTGATGTCATTAAGGCACAAAACGTATGATGTTTGTGCTGTTCAATTTCATCCGGAATCTGTACTCACTCCGGAAGGCAAGCAAATTCTTAAAAATTGGCTTATGGATTAATTAAACCATTTGTGTTTCCTTATTAAATTTAAAACAAATGAAAACGATTCTAAATAAATTGATCAATCATGACATCCTCTCCAAGGAAGATGCAAAACAGGTATTGGTTAATATTGCCAAAGGAACATATAATAATAGCCAAATCGCTGCATTTCTTACAGTATACATGATGCGTAGTATTACGATTGAAGAATTAGAGGGATTTCGGGACGCATTGTTGGAACTATGCCTGGCCATTGATCTATCTGAATTCAATCCAATTGATCTTTGCGGAACAGGAGGTGATGGCAAGGATACCTTTAATATTTCTACTTTGGCTTCCTTTGTTACAGCAGGAGCTGGTATTAAAGTAACCAAACATGGTAATTATGGGGTATCTTCTACCTGTGGGAGCAGTAATGTCATGGAATTTTTAGGTGTGAAATTCAGCAATGATCCTGACTTTCTCAGAAAATCAATAGAAGAAGCCGGGATATGTGTACTACATGCCCCTTTGTTTCATCCCGCAATGAAAAATGTGGCACCAATACGACGTGAACTTGGAGTAAAGACTTTTTTTAATATGCTTGGTCCAATGGTAAATCCCGCCTTTCCAAAAAATCAAATAGTTGGCGTTTTTAATTTAGAATTAGCACGAATGTATGGGTATCTCTATCAGAATACCGATAAAAAATATACCGTACTCCATGCATTAGATGGATACGATGAGATTTCATTGACGGGGAGTACCAAAACTATTTCAAATAATACCGAGGGTATTTTAAATCCTTCAGATTTTGGAGTAGAAATTGTAATGGAAAACGAAATAACAGGAGGTGAAAGCATAGGCAAATCTGCCCAAATATTTATGGATATCCTACAGGGCAGAGGTACGGAATCCCAAAACAATGTAGTCTGCGCAAATGCCGGAGTGGCTATCGCCACAGTTTTGGATGTTAGTCCAAAACAAGGTTTTGAGAAGGCAAAAGAATCTCTTCTTAACGGAAATGGTCTAAATGCCTTAAGAAAATTACAGCAATTAAGTGCATGATGGATATATTGGAAAAGATAGTTGATGATAAGAAAAGGGACTTACACCTTAAAAAAACTGTAATCCCTCTAAAGCAATTAGAGGCTACATTGCTCTTCCAAAGGGAACCTGTATCCTTGGCTAATGCATTGAGGAAAAGTAAAACCGGGATTATTGCAGAACACAAAAGAAGATCCCCATCTAAATCTGTGATCAATCAAAATTCCAGTGTACAGGATATTGCAATAGGATATATGAATGCAGGGGCTTGTGGTATGTCTGTTTTAACAGACGCCAAATATTTTGGAGGGTCTCTTGATGATTTAATAATCGCCAGAGCCGCCGTTGATTTTCCACTATTAAGAAAGGAGTTTATCATAGACGAATACCAAATTATAGAAGCCCGCGCTCACGGGGCTGACGCTATTTTACTTATTGCCGCAATTCTGACAAGAAAACAAATAAAGGTTTTATCAGAATTAGCAAAAAGTTTAGGTTTGGATGTTTTACTGGAAGTTCATAATGAAGAAGAATTAGTTAAATCAATGATGCCCGGTTTAGATATGTTAGGAGTAAATAATCGTAACCTAAAAACATTTGAGGTAAGCCTGGAAACCAGCGCTGTACTCTCACAACAGATTCCTGATGAATTTATCAAGGTCTCAGAAAGTGGTATTAGCTCTATTACTGCTATTAAAACACTAAGAGAATTTGGATATAAGGGTTTCCTGGTTGGAGAAAATTTTATGAAGACAACGAATCCCGGGGAGAGTGCCAGGGAATTTATAAACCAAATGGCTACATGAAACTAAAGATATGCGGCATGAAGTATAATATTGGGGAGGTGGCAGATTTGCAGCCAGATTACCTCGGGTTTATCTTCTGGAAGCCTTCCAAACGATTTTTTGATGGGTCTATTCCTAAATTGCGCAGGACGACTGGCAAAGTTGGGGTTTTTGTTGATGCCAATATTGATGAAATTTTAGATCGCACCAATACATATGGATTAAATGCCATACAATTACATGGAAATGAATCCCCTGAATTCTGTGCTAAGCTAAAAGAGCAATTTAAAGACCAAAAGATCAAGATTGACATTCTTAAGGTATTTAGTATAAAAGACAGCTTTGATTTCGCACAACTTAGTCCATATGAGAAATCATCCGATTTCTTTTTATTCGACACAAAGGGTAAGTTGCCCGGAGGCAATGGATATCAATTTAATTGGCAAGTACTAAAGGGGTATCCATCAAAAAAGCCCTATTTCCTGAGTGGCGGAATAGGTCTCGAGGAACTTGATAATGTTTTAGAGTTTCTTCAAAAAGAAGAATCTAAATATTGTCATGCTATTGATGTCAATAGTAGATTTGAAATATCTCCGGGCCTAAAGGATATAGATAAATTAAAGAAATTTAAGAATCGGTTGTTTGAAACCATCTCATAAAAAATATAAGAATATGACTTATCATGCTGATGAAAAAGGCTATTACGGACAGTTTGGTGGAGCATTTATACCAGAAATGCTATACCCTAATACTGAAGAACTCAGGCAAAACTACCTTCAGATTATGGAAGAGCCATCTTTTGTTAAAGAATTCCGTGCATTATTAAAAGATTATGTAGGAAGGCCAACACCGCTCTATTTTGCAAAACGCCTTTCTGATAAGTACAAAACAAAAATTTATCTGAAAAGGGAAGATTTATGCCATACAGGAGCGCATAAGGTCAATAATACAATTGGGCAAATTTTAATGGCCAAAAGATTGGGTAAGACACGAATCATCGCAGAAACAGGTGCCGGACAGCACGGGGTGGCCACTGCTACGGTTTGCGCACTTATGGGAATAGAGTGTGTGGTATATATGGGTGAAATAGATATTGCACGTCAAGCACCTAATGTGGCTAGAATGAAAATGTTAGGGGCAGAAGTAAGGCCTGCCTTATCGGGTAGCAGAACGCTCAAAGATGCTACGAATGAGGCTATACGCGATTGGATAAATAATCCGGTAAACACCCATTATATTATAGGTTCAGTTGTAGGCCCGCATCCCTACCCCGATATGGTAGCCAGATTTCAATCAGTAATTTCAGAGGAAATACAGTCCCAGCTGCTAGAAAAAGAAGGCATCCCGAACCCTGATTATGTTGTGGCCTGTGTGGGTGGTGGAAGTAATGCCGCTGGCACATATTACCATTATCTGGATAATGAAGATGTTGGTATCATTGCCGTAGAAGCAGCCGGAAAAGGTGTTAATTCGGGAGAAAGTGCTGCAACTTCTGCTCTGGGAAAAGTTGGTATTATTCACGGAAGTAAAACGCTACTTATGCAAACTCAAGATGGTCAGATAACTGAACCATATTCAATTTCTGCAGGCCTGGATTACCCGGGCGTAGGTCCTATGCATGCCCATCTGTTCACATCCGGGAGGGGTGAATTTATTTCTATTACCGATGACGAAGCTATGACGGCAGGACTAATGGTATCTCAATTAGAAGGCATTATACCAGCTATAGAGACAGCACATGCTTTCGCCATATTTGGCCAAAGAAAGTTTGCACAAGACGATATTGTTGTTATTAACCTTTCTGGAAGAGGTGATAAAGATTTACAGGCTTATATAGATTATTTCAAATTATAATTGGTTCCTATAAAATGAAGAACAGAATACAAAAAAAGCTGGGAGAAGACAAAAAACTACTTTCCATTTACTTCTCTGCCGGTTATCCCAATCTAAATGATACGGTTTCTATTATACAGGATTTGGAAAAAAACGGTGTAGATATGATAGAAATAGGCCTGCCATTCAGCGATCCTTTGGCAGATGGACCTACCATTCAGAAAAGTTCCACAATGGCGTTAAAAAATGGCATGGGAACAGATTTACTGTTTAATCAATTAAAAGAAATAAGAAAAACCGTTTCAATTCCCTTGATCATTATGGGCTATTTTAACCCTGTTTTGCAGTACGGAGTAGAGAACTTCTGCAAAAAATGTCAGGAAATAGGTATTGATGGTCTTATCCTTCCGGATTTACCTCTGGACGTTTACAAGGAAGAATATGAGACTATTTTTAAGAAATATAACTTAATCAACATTTTTCTAATTACTCCGCAAACCAGTGAATCCAGAATTTCACAAATAGACGACGCTTCAGAGGGATTTATTTACATGGTAAGTTCTGCCAGTACCACCGGGGCTAAACAGGGCTTGGGAGAAGAACAGGAAGCTTACTTTGATCGAATTGCCAGAATGAATCTTAAAAACCCCCAAATTGTAGGTTTTGGTATAAGTAATGCCCGAACATTTGAGCAGGCTACAAAGACAGCCAAGGGAGCTATCATTGGTTCTGCTTTTATTAAAATGTTATCACAAAAAGGTACGGCTGGGATTTCAGAATTTATTAGACCTCTTAATCACAAGCCATGAATGTAATTAATAATTGGAAAATTGTAATCTTGTTATGTTTAACCCTGGGAATGGCTCCTTTTTTCCCGGAACCTCATATTTGGGGTAAATTAAAATGGGTTTTTGGAGGTGGTAATGGCATGAAACCTATGGATTGGTTCGATCTTGTTTTACATGGATTTCCTTTTGTTCTTTTAATTCGGTTACTTGCTTTAAGATTCAAGCATTTGATCAACCCATAGAATTGCCTAATATTAAATCTTTATCAATTTAAACTATTGTATGAAAAATTTATTGACCTGGTTATGTCTTCTTATTTTTTGGATTAACAATGCTCAAGACCTTGAACTAAAAGCCCAGGTCCGACATACAATAGATGAACTAAGGGAATTTGTAGCGATCCCTAATGATGCTTTAAATCATTCAGATATCAACAGAAACCTCTCATGGCTCACCAAAAAATTCAATGAAAGGGGCTTTAATTCATCCGTGCTCTTTACGGAAGGAGAGTCGCTTTTTTTTGCCGCCCTCCCTATGGAAGATGACAAGCCAACAATTCTCTTTTATATGCATTTCGATGGACAGGCCGTGGATCCTGCCAAGTGGAATCAACCAGATCCTTATAAAGTAGTGCTCAAAACAAAGGATAATGATGAATGGAAAACAATTTCATTTGATGATTTAAAGGAGGATGTGAATTATGAATGGCGCCTATTTGGCCGTTCTACTTCAGACGACAAGGGGCCCATTGTTATGTTCCTGAACACCATAGATCTTTTGAAAAAAAACAATGTGGAAATTCCATTTAATATTAAAGTAATATTAGATGGGGAGGAAGAGAAAAGCAGTATTCCTTTGCCTAAGGCTGTAAAGGAATACAGAGAATTGTTAGAGGCAGATTTTCTGGTGATTTCCGATGGCCCAGTGCATTCTTCCGGCAAGCCAACAATTGCTTATGGTGCCAGAGGAATAACAACATTAACGCTAACTACCTACGGTCCAATAAATCCACAACACAGTGGTCATTATGGCAATTATGCTCCAAATCCCGGGTTTCAATTGGCCCGGGTATTAGCCGGTATGAAAGATAAAGATGGTAAAGTACTAATTGATGGCTACTATGATGGTATTAGCCTTGATGAATCAACATTAAATATCCTGCAAAGTGTACCTGATGACGGAAAAGTGATCAATTCTTACCTGGAGATTAAACAGGCTGAAAAGGTCGGCACATTTTATCAGGAAGCCCTGCAATATCCGTCATTAAATATTCGGGGGCTATCTTCGGGATGGGTTGGTGAAAAAACCAGGACGATCATCCCGGCAACTGCCACTGCTGAAATAGATATCAGGCTTGTCCCTGAATCTGATGGAATTCGATTGAAAAACCTTGTAAAGAAACATATCGAAAATGAAGGATATTATGTTATGGCTGAGGTCCCGGATAAGAGCCAAAGAATGAAACACGATAAAATCATCACAATTACCGAGGGCACCGTCACGAATGCATTCAGAACCGATTTGGACAATCCATACGGTATTTATCTGGTAGATACATTTAAAAAAACTTTCTCAGAAGATGTAGTACAAATCCGGATCATGGGCGGTACTGTTCCAATTGCACCATTTATTGACGAACTTAAGATTCCTGCCTTTCTCGTTCCTCTTGTGAATCCTGACAACAATCAACACAGCCCTAACGAAAATTTAAAAATTGGTCAGATTGCATATGGTATTCGGGTGTTTTACGCAATGATGAGCAATAAAATAGAATAAAAAGATTTGCAATCTTTTTTGAGTTAAGAATCTTCAAAGTGCTTTAAATTATTTTTAAAACCAGTTCAAACGACGGTTATGCAGAATTTCTACTTGCGTTGATATTGCCGTACAAAGAACGCGTAACTATTTTTTCGTAAAGTGCTTTATAATCAGAATTCTCGCTAATTTGATACAGAGCGTATTGTTGTATTACCAATAAGGGCAGTACAATATTTTCTCTGATTTTAATTGATTCTCTTGAAACAGCTTCGTTTTCCATAAGTATTTCGGAATTGCTGATAAGCAATAACATCTGTTTTGACAAGAGAAATTCATCATGCAGGATATTCCAGAATGCGCCATATTCCTTATCGTCTTTCATATAACTTGTGAGCTCAAAATAACACTTTGATAAAGACATCATACTGTTAAGCATTAAGGTTTCAAAGAAGGGTACTTCCTTGAATAACTTCTTTAATTCCCTGAGCCTTCCTTTATCTTTCAGTTTTTTAATAGCCGTACCTATACCAAAATACCCGGGCACATTTTGTTTGAGTTGGCTCCATGAGCCTACAAAAGATATTGCCCTTAAATCTGTAAGTTCCAATTTTGCCTTTTGACCCCTCTTTCCTGGTCTACTGCCAATATTAGCCTTAGTATAATACTTTAGTGTACTCCTGTTTTCGAGATATGAAATAAACATTTCATGTTGCTTTAGAGCATCGTATTTAGCAAAACTAAGATCAGAGAGTTCTTCCATCAACTTTCGTGATTCCCTGGAGATCACATTTTCTTTTCCAAAGAGGTTATTTGATAATCCTGCCGTTAATAACTGTTCTGAATTGTGCATGAATTGTTCCTTGGTACCATAAGTACTTGTTATGGTCTGGCCCTGAATGGTTAATTGTATTTCATTATTCGCTATATCCTTAGTTTGTGCGGCATAAAAGCGATGCGTTTTTCCTCCCCCGCGTGCCGGAGGTCCACCCCTGCCGTCAAAAAATATTGCATCGATATCATTCTTAGAACAAACTTTGGACAAAACTTCCTTGGTTTTTAAAATAGACCAATTAGCTTTTAAATAGCCGCCATCTTTTGTTCCATCCGAGAATCCGAGCATCATGGTCTGCCTATTACCACGCTGTTCGAGATGCGAACGGTAGTCAGGTAAATCAAATAAATATTGCATGGTGGCCTCGGCAGTATCCATTCCGTTCATTGTTTCAAAAAGCGGAACGATATCAAAAGTAATTTTATCCTTCTCCCAACCGCACCATCTGAAAAGTGCGTAAACAAAAAGAACGGAATAGATATCTTCCGAATTACTTATAATATATCGGTTGCAGCCTTCTTCACCGTTTTTATTCTGGATATCCTTTAATTGGGAGATATTTGCAATAGTATCTTTCACAATTTCATCATTGAAATCCTTAGGGTCTAATTTCAACTTTGCTTTGAGAAGAATGTTCCTTAATTTAGCTTCGGTAAGTTCATCAAGGCGTTCTTTTATGTAACCATTGGTCTTAAGAACCGTTTCAATTACCTGTCTGTGCTTACTGTGGTCCTGTCGAATATCCAAAGTAGCAAAATGTGTTTTGAAAATTTTTACCTTGTCCATAAGGACATCCAGCTGTTTCAGGTAAAGTGAATTGTACTTGTCTATCAATATTTCTCGCACGGTAATTAAAGGCCCGATAATATCATCATAGCTAACTACTCTATTGGGGTCGAACATAGCTACATAAAGTCTGTCCCTTAAATTATTCAGGTCAGGACGCAGATCTTTAAAAGTAAGTTTTTTACGAAGAATTTTAAGATCGTTATAGTAACATTTCATTAGATTAATACGGAGTTCATCTGCCACATCCTTGGTAATATCTGCCGTTACAAATGGATTCCCGTCTCTGTCACCACCAGGCCAAAATCCTAGTTTTATAATATTGTAATTGTCAAAATCATCATTCTCTATATTGCTTTTAATATATGTGAATAAATCCCCGACAGCAGCATAGTATACATTTCTAAGAATATAAATAATGTTTTTTGCTTCATCCAGTGGTGTAGGTTTCTTTGTATTTATTAATGAAGTGAGCCCTAACTGTTGAAGAACAACATCAATATCATTAATCTTATCTTTAAGAATGAGTGATTTTAATTCTTCTATGATATCAAGTACATCCGGGGTATAGAACTGAGTCGGATGAGCGGTTAAAACAATACGCGCGCTAAAGGTTGACAATTTCTTTGCAATCTTTTCCCAGCTCTTATTTTTATCTACTAACTGAAAGTAATCTTTTATGGATAAAGAGCTTGAATGTTCATGTAACTTCGGAAATGCGGCATCTTCCACACTATCATACAATACCACTTGTCGTTCAACATACTGAATGACACTGAACATAAAATCAATTCTTTGCTGCTCCGTATCTATATTTGCGTAGTTCTGGAAAAATAAATCCAAAATTTGTTGTGGATTTTTGCCAGATTTCAGTCCTTTTTCACATTGATCAAACAAAAGGGGAATGAGCATCCCCACATTCCTCTAATCTTTCCGTCTTATGCATAAATTTTCTTACCTATTCAATTGAATCCTCTTAATTGTCGTACCTAAATATTGGTTTAAATCTCTAAATATCCGTATAATAATATAATCTTTAAACCAAAAGGTGTCAAATCACAAAATAATTTGTCCTCATTAAAAAACAAACATGTAGCTCAAATTAAATTTCTATTTGAAAAATAATCATTCCCAATTAAAAACATAGTCATGCGAAAGTGTTTTTTCTAATTCCCCGGGTTTATTCAGCTTGTCTGCCCGTCAAGATTAGTGCTTAAAAAAAGTACGATATTGATCTACTCTGAATTGCAAAGTTGTATACTCAGGATTCAACGCCTTTTTCTTTTTATAAGAAACAAAACTACCTACAGCTCTATTAGCTGAGCCGGAAGGAGCTGTTAAAGATACCGTTCTGATGGTTCTTTTTAACTTACCAGAAAGCACAAACTCATGTACACGAGGTATTTCTTCAGAAATTGGCTCTAATCTCAAACCATGCTCCTTAATATGTTTTCTAAAAAAATATTCCGGTCCATTTTTACTATTTCCTCCCGTAAACAATAACCATTCTACCTTGTTGTATTTATGTAAATAAGCAATTAGGTTTCTAAGGGTAACATTCTTCATTCCCAAATCGGATGCATCTACTTTTATACGCTGTGCACTTTGAACAATATCGCAGATTCCTATTTTTTGTTCTCTTAAAAAATCCATGCGCTGTTTTACGGACTCACTGGTGGTTTCGTACTTTAACTTCAATCCAAAAATTTGATTCAAAATAGGCCATAACTGCCCATCCCTGCTCCCATAACAAAAATCTACATCCCCTTCCTTTAAATCGCCAGTCGTAAATCTGGGTGGTGGTAAGGTGCCCACAATCAGTTTTGTAGCATCATTAAATAAAAAAGGTTGATAAGGGTGGGAATGTAAAAACAATTTGAATTCTAATTTTCGCTGATTTCCAAAAATCTCTTAAAGTTATAAAGATAGTATTTTGCAAAAAGGCAAAAAGGGAGATTGCTTTTTAATGCTAAATTTTGTACTTTAAGTGAAATATATAGTACTTATGGGTAAAGGGGATATAAAAACCAAAAGAGGTAAGATTTCTAATAAATCGTACGGAGTTCTAAGACCGAAAAAGTCTAAGGCAAAAGTGGTGGTTGTAAAGAAAAAAAAGACTAAGAGCAAAAAAACCTAGTCCACAACAAACTGCAGACCAACTTCTCCTTCCTCATTTACACTTAACTTATAGGTGTAAAAACCGATCGGAAGTTCCGTTTCGCCAACAAAATCTATAGGCTGAAGTACATAGATGTCCTCCCCAGATTTGATTTCAACAAAGGCATATTGATAAGCCATTTCATATACCAAATAATTTGAAAAATCACCAGGTGCGACATTTGTATACATTTCTTCATTAGTACCTACCTGGACCTCTTCAAAATTGATATTACTATCATTTTCGATACGGATATTGACTGTATCTACGTCATCATCCCTGTCTGTGCAGCTAAATGTAAATACTAAAAAGGTTAGAAGAACAAAACCAATATTTTTCATAGCAAATTGTTTATTAAATAAACGTTTGTTTCAGAAAATTATTCTATCGAATAAAAACAGGTTGATTTTCTTTTAAAGTATGCTCTTTACTGTAGATATATTCGTCCATGTTAAATCCCCTGATGTCTTCAAGAGTTCTTGCGTTTGTATCCAGTATATATCGTACCATGGAACCCCGGGCCTTTTTGGCAAAGAAACTAATTACTTTGAGCTTATCGTTTTTCCAATCCTTAAATACAGGAGTAATTACATTAGTTTTTAATTTTTTCTCATCCACCGCGCTAAAATACTCATTACTGGCAAGATTAATAAAAAGCTCTCCTTCTTCCAATTCATCGTTTAAAAAGTTGGTCACACTTTGTTTCCAGAAATCATAAAGATTCTTTTTTCGACCAATTTTTAATTGTGTCCCCATTTCCAAACGATAGGGCTGAATAAGATCAAGAGGCTTTAAAACGCCGTATAAACCAGAAAGGATTCGAAGTGTGTCCTGCAACCTTACCAGTTTCTTCTCAGAAATACTGTACGCATCTAATCCCTGATAAACATCCCCATTAAAAGCATATATGGCAGGACGGGCATTTTCCGGGGTGAATGGCAGTGAAAACTTTTGGTTGCGTTCCCAGTTTAATTCAGCAAGGTCATTTGAAATACTCATTAATTTAGATAGGGACTTAGGGTTTTTCTTTACCAGTACCTTAATTAGTTTTTCAGACTGCTCAAGTAACTTCGGTTGTGAATATTTTACCGTGGGTAAAGGGCGTTCAAAGTCTAGCGACTTGGCGGGAGAAAGCAGAATCTTCATATTTCAATAATTTTAAGATAAAAGTAAAGAGGATTTTTGTGAATTCCTTTATAAGAATGAAAAGACTTATCAATACCCCTATCAAAGAAATTTATTGCTATTGAGAATGCCGGGAATAATGCCTCCACTTCTCAATGCAATTTGCCATATCATCGGGCAATTCACTATTAAAACGCATCATTTTACCACTTACCGGATGTAGAAATCCAAGAGTCTTAGCATGCAAAGCCTGTCTTGGCAGGATTTTAAAAGCATTTTCCACAAACTGTTTGTATTTGGTAAAAGTTGTGCCCTTTAATATTTTGTCCCCTCCATAGCGTTCATCATTAAAAATAGTATGTCCAATATATTTCATGTGTGCACGAATCTGGTGTGTCCTTCCAGTCTCCAGTTTGCAAGAAACCAGAGTTACATATCCTAAGCGTTCTAAAACTTTATAATGTGTAATTGCAGCTTTTCCCTTATCACCCTCAGGAAAAACTTGCATTTGAAGTCGGTTTTTTGGATTGCGGTCAATATGCCCCTCGATGGTGCCTTCGTTCGTATCTATATTTCCCCAAACCAGTGCTACATATTCTCTCTCGCTGGTTTTATCAAAAAATTGTTTCGCCAAATGAGTCATGGCCATTTCTGTTTTAGCAATTACCAATAATCCGGAAGTATCTTTGTCGATACGATGAACCAGACCTGGCCTTTCGTCAGAATTTACTGGCAAGCCTTCTATGTGAAATAATAAGGCATTAATTAAGGTGCCAGAATAATTACCATGTCCAGGATGTACTACCATTCCGGCAGGTTTGTTTACAACCAGAAGGCTTTCATCTTCATAGACGATATTCAGAGGGATATCTTCAGGCGATAACAAAAACTCATAAGGTGGGTGTTCGAAAAACACTTTAACCTCATCCCCTGCTTTTACTTTGTAGTTTTGTTTTACAACAGATTCGTTAACCCATATATGGCCTTCCTTTGCAGCTAATTGAATTTTATTCCGAGTTGCATTCTCAATAAAATTCATTAAAAACTTATCTACCCGCAAGGGTTCCTGTCCTTTGGAAGCAACAAAATTATAATGCTCATAAAGCTCCTCCTCTTCAGGATTGGAAGTGTTGTTAAGTGCCATTTCCTATTGTGAATCGGCTTTGACTTGCGCCCGGCCAGTTATTGTTCCATTTCCGCAGACCAGTTCAATTTTTGAAGTTTTTTGTATTTTATCGCCAGGATTGATAGTCTTACCCTTATGCCTAATATAATATACCATATCCTTTCCCAACTCATCAATATAAGTAATACGCTCAACATCTAATCCTACAGCCCGAAGCATTGACCCTGCATTACGTTGAGTAACCTGAATAATATTTGGAACTGTTACTTTTTTATAACCGGAAGGATTAACAGTAATATATATTTTTCTATTCTCTTTTACCTTATTCCCTGCAGGAGGATCCTGTTCAATTATAGAAAACCTGGGGTATTCAGGGTTAAAATTGGCTGAATCCAATACTTCATATCGCAAATTCGCATCCTCTATTACGCCTCTCATTTCCATAACGGATAACTTTGACAAATCAGGAACTTCAACAAATTCTCCATGGTTTGTTGATTTTTTTAACCATTGTAAGGCAAATATGGATATTACAACTATCACTAAAAAAGCGAGCCCTATATTGAACAGAAAAACTTTACTTCTAAGAAAATTCCAAAAATTCTTCATTGCTTTTTTTAAATATGACACAAATATAGGAAACCCTATCATTTTTTATTTACGTTAAAATCGTGATATTTGTCTAAATAGGTTAAGAGTTTATTTATATAACATTACATGAAAAAGAATATTGCCATTATCATGGGGGGCTATTCCAGTGAATATAATATTTCTATAAAGAGTGGTAATGTGGTATATAAATATTTAGACAAGGAAAAATTTAATGCATATCGCATTATAATCTCCAAAGAAAAATGGGTTTACCTGGATAATGACGAAAATGAAACAATCGTAAACAGGCACGATTTTTCGATAAAGTTTCAGAATCGCATTCTCCGATTTGATTGCGTATTTAATGCAATTCATGGTTCTCCAGGGGAAGACGGATTGATGCAGGCCTATTTTGCCCTTTTAGAAATTCCTCAAACTTCATGTGGTCATTATCAGGCGGCCCTGACATTTAATAAAAGAGATTTACTAAGTACACTTAAACCTTATGGCATTAAGGCAGCAAATTCTTACTATCTGAATTTGGGCGACACTATTGATCATCCGGCCATTGTCGAAAAAGTTGGCCTTCCTTGCTTTGTAAAAGCAAATAAAGCTGGAAGTAGTTTTGGTATCTCCAAAGTTTATGAGAAAAAAGATTTACAAGCAGCAATTGACAAGGCATTTCTGGAGGACGATGAGATTATCATTGAATCTTTTCTAAGCGGTATTGAAGTTTCTGTGGGCGTCATAACTTTTAAAGGTAAAACAATGGTTTTACCTTTAACGGAGATTGTTACGGATAATGACTTTTTTGATTATGAAGCAAAATATGAGGGGAAATCAAAGGAAATTACTCCCGCCCGTTTAACCAAAACTCAGGAAGACAACGTAAGACATCAGGCAAAAAAGGCATATGATGTTTTAAAAATGACAGGTTTCTCCAGAAGCGAATTTATTTTTATAGGGAACGAGCCTTGCATGTTAGAGATGAATACAACTCCAGGCTTAACAGAAGAGAGCATCTTACCACAACAGGCCGGTAAAGCAGGCATAAGTTTACCAGAGCTATTTGAAAATGCCATAAATGAAGCATTAAAGTAAATTGAGTAAATTTAACTTCTAAACCAAGAATCCTAATGAAGCGCGCTATTTTTCCAGGTTCCTTTGACCCGATAACTTTGGGTCATTCCGATATTATTGAAAGGGGAATTTGCCTCTTTGATGAACTCATCATTGCTATTGGAATAAATGCTGAAAAAAAATATATGTTCTCTCTAGAAGAACGTATGACGTTTATTTCAGAGGCCTTTAAAGACGAGCCGAAAGTCAAAATTATGACTTATGAAGGCCTTACAATAGATTTTTGTAAGAAAGTAAATGCTACATATATTCTTCGCGGACTTCGAAACCCGGGAGATTTTGAGTTTGAAAAGGCTATTGCACATACCAACAGAAAGCTTTCAGAAATTGAGACAGTTTTTCTACTTACCGCTTCCGGTAAATCATTTATCAGCTCATCAATTGTAAGAGATGTCATCAGAAATGGCGGAGATTATAGTGTTTTAGTACCCAGTACTGTTAAATTTTAATGATGTTTATCGATTAGCCCATGTATTTCTTGGGCTATACGCCTTCACTTTTTTTGTATTTAATACCCGAAATTTCACAAAATATTGAATTTTAGTAGGAATTTACTTTCTTTTTGAGTTATTTTATCGTGTAACCCATGTAAAATTGGAGTCACACAACGAGTTTGGACTAGTTCACAACAATCATTGACAAATGATGGAAAATCGCATTACTTTAGTAAGAAATTACGGTCGAATGTTGCGTGAAACCCGAACACCTTCCTATGATTACCTTATAAAACAGTTACCTATTTCAACGGTATTTGTGGACAAGAAATTCAAAATAATCCATGCCTCAGATAAATGGATTACCGATTTTGATTTTGCCAAAAGAGCTGTTCTTGGAAAGTCATTATTTGAACTCTTTGAAGACATCAGTAAATCTTGGAAAAAAGACCTCAATGCTGTACTTAAAGGCAAAGCCAGGCTAACTGGCATAGAAAACTTTTATGATACTCAAAAAAATGAAAAGTGGTTTGAGTGGGTAAATGTTCCGTGGTATGACGAAAAGGAAAATATTATTGGTGTCATTATTCAAACAAAGGATATTTCTGATACAATTTTTGATGATATTAAGCTGGAAAAGCTTGAAATTTTGCTTAGGGATAAATCCGAAATTTCAAAAATTGGAAGTTGGGAGTATGACGCAGTCCAGGATAAATTATCCTGGTGTAAAATAACCAAAAGAATTCATGAGCTACCTGAAGATTTTGAACCAGATATTGAAAGTAGTATAAATTTTTATAAGGAAGGCTATAATAGAAATACAATAGCCATGGCAGTTGATAGAGCTATGACAAAGGGGATAGCCTGGAATGAGACTTTACAATTAATAACCGCAAAAGGAAAAGAAATCTCAGTTTTAGCGGCAGGAAAACCTGTTTTTAAAAATGAAAAGTTTTTGGGCCTTATTGGCACATTTAAAGATATTACAGATGAAGTACTGAACAAGGCAAGAACGGAAGAACAAGAACGTATTTTCAGCAGTATTTTTAATTCTTCTTATCAGTTTACCGGTATTTTGGATACCGAAGGTACTTTCCTGGAAGTAAACGATACTGCTTTACAATTTTCCGACCTTAAGCAGGAGGATATAATTAACAAAAAGTTTTGGGACGCCTACTGGTGGCCAATTCCGGATATGGTAAAAGAAGGGTTAAAGCAGGTTGTAGCTGCCGCAGCCCAGGGAGAGTTTATGCGGAGTGAGATAGTGGTTCTGGATAAAAATAAACAACCTATCCCTGTAGATTTCAGTCTAAAACCTATTTACAACGAAGATGATAAAGTAGTATCCCTTTTGGCCGAGGGCCGTATGATTAAAGAAATGGTTGAGGCCAGACAGAAGCTTAAAATAAGTGAAAGGAAATTTAGGTCCTTATATGAGTTGTCTCCAATTGCTTATATACTTAGTGATTTTGATACCGGGGAGATCCTGGATTTTAATAGTTCCTTTGAAACGGCAACAGCCTATAGTAAAGAAGACATGGCAAACTTAAAGTTCGCCGATATTATACCAGATTCATCCAAGCATAAATTGATTAATTTCTTAGAGGAAGTAGATTCAAAAGGTACTTATGGTCCTTTTGAACATATGTTTACCAAAAAGAATGGAACGACATATCCCGTTTTAATAAGTGGATCCTTGGTAGGCAACAAAAAAGGAAGAAAATTACTTTGGTCAACTGCACAGGACATCTCCGAAGTAAAGAAAAAAGAAAAACAAATTAGGGAAGAGAAAAAACTATTAAAGACATTAATAGATAACTTACCTCTTAATGTCTATATAAAAGATCTTGAATCCAGGAAAATTTTAGTGAATAAATCAGAATTGATTTATTGTGGGTTAAAGGAAGAATCTGAGGTTATAGGCAAAAGTGATAATGATTTTTACGACGAAAAATCCGCTTTAATTTCCAGAGAAGAAGACCTGGATGTCATTAATAGCTTAAATCCAATTTTGGGTAAAGAAACAATAAGTGTGAAAAAAGATGGAAGTTTAACGAAATTTTTGACTTCCAAAATTCCACTTATTGGTCCGGATGGTAAGGCCAATGGTCTGATAGGGATAAGCATGGATATTTCTGATCTTAAACAACAGGAGCAGGAACTTAGAGACCTTATAAATGTTACTTCTATTCAAAACAAACAGTTAATTAATTTTGCTCACATTGTATCACATAATTTAAGATCTCATACGGCAAATTTTTCCATGTTATTGGAGTTTCTGGTCGAGGAAAAAGACGCGAATGAACAGGAGAATATAGTAAGAATGCTCACCGAGGCATCCGATAACTTATTGGAAACCCTGGACAACCTAAATGAAGTAGTGGCCATTAGTACCAACGTAAATCTAGATAAAAAACCAGTTAATCTAAATGAAAAAATTGCAGCTGCGGAGCAAAATTTAGCAGCATATCTTAAAAAGAACAATGCTAAAATTATAAATAATATACCCGATGACACTTCTATTAATGTAATACCCGCTTATATTGACAGTATACTAATGAACTTTATTACCAATGCTGTAAAATATAAGGACGACAGCCGAGATCCGGTAATAAAATTAACTGTCTCTAAAAACGAGAAATATACTATTTTTAGTATAGAAGATAATGGACTTGGTATTGATTTGAATAAATATGGAGAAAAATTATTTGGAATGTACAAAACATTCCATGATAACTCAGATGCAAGGGGTATTGGGTTATATATTACTAAAAATCAAATTGAGGCCATGAATGGAAAGATTATGGCTTGCAGTGAGGTGGGTAAAGGAACTACGTTTAATATATATTTTAATGACAAAAATTAAGTCAATAGCCATTATAGATGATGATCCAATAACCGTTTTCGGAATTAAAAGAATGCTTAGCACCTTAAACGTAAGTGAGAATATAAATAGTTATGTAAACGGGAAAGAAGCCATTGATGATTTTAAAAGTATTATAAAAAATAACGAAGAAATCCCCGAGGTTATATTTTTGGATATAAACATGCCCATAATGGATGGATGGCAATTTCTTGAAGAATTCATAACATTGCCCATAGCACATAAGATAAGAATCAATATTTTAACTTCATCTATAGATCCGGCCGACAGGGAGAACTGGCAATACTATATGACCAGGACGCACCACATTATAGATTACAAAAACAAGCCTATACAAAAGAAGGAAATTGAAGAGATTACGAAGGCAGCTTAAATCATAAGCCGGAATTTTGTTTAATTTTGATAAGGGATTTGCCAGAATTTATATTTCCAATTTTCATGAAACGCCTCTTAGTTTTCTTTTTATGTGCTTCACTTATTTCTTGCGAAAATAAAGAAGAAGACAAAAAAACTGAATTTGTTACCCCTTTTGAAGCCTCTGAAGGGAAAAAAACACCTACTTATGCGGAGACCATTGATTTCTATATTGCTTTAGCAAAAGAATTTCCAGAAATAAATATTCAAACTATTGGTGAAACAGATAGTGGATATCCTCTGCATGTGGTGACATACAACCCTGAAGGCGACTTTAATTTCGACAAAATAGGACAGAGAAAAACTACTATATTAATTAATAGTGGTATTCATCCAGGCGAAAGTGACGGAGTGGACGCCAGCATGCTTTTATTTAGAGACTTGGGGACTAAAAAACTACCAGCGCCAAAAAATATTGTCCTTGTAACCATTCCAATCTACAATGTAGGCGGTGCTTTGAATCGGAATTCTACATCAAGAGTAAATCAGAATGGGCCTGAAGAGTATGGCTTTCGGGGAAATTCCAAAAATTATGATCTTAACAGAGATTTTATAAAAAATGACACCAAGAATGGCCGAACATTTGCTAAAATCTTTCATTTGGTTAAGCCAGATATTTTTATTGATAATCATGTCAGTAATGGCGCAGACTATCAATACACACTTACTCATCTATTTACCCAGCATAATAAATTGGGAGATAAAATGGGAGCTTATTTACATCATGAGTTTAAACCAGCTTTAGAAGCTTCACTGGTAGACGAAGGCTGGGATATTGCTCCTTTTGTCAACGTGTATAACAAAGTTCCTGAAAATGGATTCTCTCAGTTTATGGACCACCCAAGATATTCTACAGGTTACACGGCCCTATGGGGCACCTTAGGGATGATGTTGGAAACACATATGCTTAAACCATACAAGCAAAGGGTAAAAGGCACTTACACTTTTTTAAATAAAGTTATGTTACTAGCCGAATCCCAAAGTAAAAAAATAAAAGAAATACGAGAGGATATCCAGAGCAGCAGAAAGAATTGGGAGTATTATCCGTTATCCTGGGAAATAGATTCCACGCGTACTACGATACTGAATTTCAAAGGCTACCATGCAGACACTGTTCAAAGTGAGGTTACAGGCTTACCCAGACTAATTTATGACCGTAGTAGGCCATTTAACAAAGAAGTCTCTTACCACAATTATTTTGTGTCCAAAGATTCTGTGACAATTCCGAAGGCATATGTTGTGAGTAAGGCATGGAATAGGGTTATAAATCTTATGGATTTAAATGAGATTTCATATTCACTTGTAAAAGAAGATACCTCACTAATCGCAGAGGTATATAAAATAAAAGATTACAAAACCAGACTCAATCCCTATGAAGGGCATTACCCGCATTATAACACCAAGGTTTTGTGTTCAAATAAACGCGTGGCCGTTTATGAAGGCGATTATATAATTCCTACAGATCAGCCGGGAATTCGATATATTATGGAAACTCTTGAACCCGCAGCTGTAGATTCATTTTTTAATTGGAATTTTTTTGATCCTATTTTACAGCAAAAAGAAGGTTTCTCACCCTATGTGTTCGAGGATCTTGCACTAGAAATATTAAGAGATAATCATCGCCTTCGCGAGAGTTTTGAATACAAAAAAGAGAGGGATGAAGCCTTTAGTCAAAATTCATACGATCAATTGCAATGGATATATACGCGTTCCAAATATTATGAAGCTTCCCATTTACGGTATCCTGTTTATCGTATTCCAAAGGATACAACTAACTAATTAAAACAAAACTAATCTGCAAATAGTGATTTTATATTGGTATAAGAATTTTCCAGAGCCTTATGAATTTTCTGAGGCCCTTTCCATTTAACTTTTTCTATGCCCTCGCTTTTTTGACCAACTAACTTTCCTTTGTAAGCTGTTTTCATTGCATACCAATGAACTTCCTTGAGCTTGTAGATTCCGTTTCTTTTAAAAATGTGGTAAGTAGTCCTCAGGAAATTTTCAATCTTTAACCCTTTTACCCCAGTTTCTTCTTCAACTTCTCTAAGTGCACAATCTTCAATAGACTCGCCTTTTTCACGTTTTCCTTTGGGCAGGTCCCATTTATCATTCCTATATATAAAAAGAACTTTACCCTTTTTGTTGGTCACCACACCACCACCGGCAATTTCCATTGGAATTTTTTTTGTAAATTTTTTTAAAATTTCCTCGTGGTTAGGATGATAAATAAATGCCCTGTTCATCTTTTTTTTTGCCAATGCATCGATTGCATTGTTAATGGCTTCGCCATTCATCATAAAATACTCACCATTCACGGTATCCGACAATTTGTTTGTTAAAATCAAAGGGGCATCTTTAACAAAAACTTTATACATTTGTGAAATGGTTTTAGATAAGCACACTGCGGCAAAAACAGCCGAGCTCCTACTGCAAATTAATGCAATAAAGTTGAAACCAGAAAATCCTTTTACTTGGGCCTCCGGGTGGAAATCTCCAATTTATTGTGACAACAGGGTAATTCTGTCCTTTCCGGAGATCAGAAATTATATAAGAGAACAAATTGCAAAACAACTTGTCGACTTATATGGGAAGCCAGATATAATTGCTGGTGTGGCCACGGGGGCAATTGGAATTGGGATGCTTGTTGCGGACTATCTGGGGTTGCCTTTTATTTATGTAAGGCCGGAAGCTAAGTCCCATGGAAGACAAAATCAAATTGAGGGTCAGTTATCAGCTAATCAGACTGTTGTTGTTATTGAAGATCTTATAAGCACTGGTAAAAGCAGCCTTAATGCAGTAGAAGCCTTAAAGCTGAACGGAGCAGTGGTAAAGGGTATGTTAGCAATTTTTACATACGGTTTTAGTATATCTGAAGAGAGTTTTAAAGATAAAGGGATAGAACTTCACACGCTTAGCAATTATGAATATCTTATTGAGCAAGCCTCTTCCAGCAAACATATTAAGGAGGGCCAATTAAAAACACTAATTGAATGGAGAAACAATCCTTCAATATGGAAATCATGAAATAATGGAAATAGTAACTGAAAAGAAAACCGTTTCAAAAAACGTAAAGGATGTTTATGAATTTGTTATTGATCTTAAAAATTTTGAGCAATTAATGCCGGATAGCATCGATAAATTTGAAGTTTTAGACACAGACACTTTCTTATTTGCTCTTAAAGGGATGCCGCAAATAGTACTTAAAAGAAAAAAACAACAACCTTTTAATAAACTGGTATTAGGAGCTGCCAGTGAAAAATTGCCATTTACACTTACTGTGGATATCGATTCTAAAAACGATAACCAAACAGAAGTAATGTTAAGCTTCGAAGGAGAATTTAATTCAATGATGGCTATGATGATAAAAACGCCCATTACTAATTTTATGAATGCACTATCAGATAATTTGAGCGAAATTTAAAAATCATTCCTATAGTATAACCATTAAGTTTTAGTGTAAAAGTTCCAATTCCTTAAATGCATATTCCTTTAAAATAGAATCTTCCAATTCTATTACTAAATTACCTTCCGCAGAGATTCCACGAATATACCCTGTAAACAACTTGGAATCCCTGTCTTTGAAAGTAGACGGTTTGTCTATCCTAAATAGTAACATTTCATACTGTTTACGAATATCAGAAACTTTTCCAGATTCAAATTCATTAAAAAGTATTTCAAGATTTAGCACTAAAGATGTGAGCACCTCATCAAGATTAAAAGTCTTACCCTTAATTTTTTTTATCGATGATGCTTTTTTTAAATTTCCGAATTCTAGTTGATTAACGTTCAATCCAAATCCAATTATAGAAGACTGAATTAAATCATTCTTTAAATTATTTTCGATTAGAATACCGCATATCTTAAAATTACCTGACAGAATGTCGTTAGGCCATTTAACTCGTAAATTTGGTATAAATAATTTTTTAAGTGTATGGTAAACCGCTAATGATGCGATTATATTTAACAAAAATTGTTCATGAATACGGTAGTTTTTAAAGTACTTTAAAACGCTAAAAGTTAGGTTTTTACCTGCTTCTGACTCCCATTGAGTCCCCATTTGCCCGCGACCATTCAACTGCTCATTCGCAGTAACAATTGTAAAATCTTCCAGTTTCTCTGAAAGCAATAACTTTTTCAGGTAGGCGTTTGTTGAATCCGTGGCATCAAGTTTGATCCTTTGCATATAGGCTTGTACGTTTTTCATCTACAATGTTATGTTAAAAACAGTAGCTAAGAAAACAAAAAAACAATAACTTTGTAGAAATTAAAATTATTGAATGCAGAAAAGGAAAGCTAGTGCAGATGAGTTAATTACCTTAATCTTAGATGGAATAGAAGAAGTTAAAGGACTCGAGATAAATGTACTTGACCTAAGAGAAATAGAAAATACTGTTTGTGACTACTTCATAATTTGTAATGGCACTTCTAATACGCATGTTAATGCGATAGTAAATTCAATCCAAAAAACAGTAAGTAAGGCATTAAAAGACAAACCATGGCATGTTGAAGGATCTGAAAATGCAGAATGGGTGTTGCTGGACTATGTAAACATTGTTGTTCATGTATTCCAAAAACATATACGAGAATTTTATGACGTGGAGGGGCTTTGGGGAGACGCAAAGTGCACTATGGTAGAAAGTAGTTTTAATCAGTAAAAAAAGACAATGGCAAAAGATAATAATACCCCGCAAAAGAAACCTAGATTCAGTTCCTGGTGGATTTATGGTTTGATAGCAATATTCTTAATTGCGTTCCAATTCTTTGGAAGTGATAATCTCACTTCAACCAAAACAACAACTACCTCAGAATTGCAGGAATATCTTCGCAATGGAGATATCACCAAGATATTGATTATCACCAACACCAATCAGGCTAAAGTTTTCCTATCTGATGAAGCACTCGCAAAGGATGTGCATAAAGATGTGTCTGAAAAGCCTTTGTTTCCTTCAACAGGTTCTATTCCCCAATATGTATTGGATTATGGTGATTTACAAATTTTTCAAAATGAAATAACCGAAATAAAAAAGGAGAATAACTTAGATACCATAGTAGAATTTGATAAAGAGTCTAATGTCTTTATGGAGTTGTTGTTTTCTATACTCCCATTTGTACTGATCATTGGTATATGGATTTATCTCATGAGAAGAATGTCCGGAGGTGCCGGTGGAGGTGCAGGTGGTCAGATCTTTAATATTGGAAAATCTAAAGCAAAGTTATTTGACGAAAAAACCGATACAAGAACTTCTTTTAAAGATGTTGCCGGTTTAGAGGGTGCCAAAGAAGAAGTCGAAGAAATAGTAGAATTCTTGAAGTTCCCTGATAAGTACACTTCCTTAGGAGGTAAAATTCCAAAAGGAGCGATTTTGGTGGGACCTCCGGGTACCGGTAAAACATTGCTCGCTAAAGCAGTTGCGGGAGAAGCAAAAGTTCCCTTTTTCTCATTATCTGGATCAGATTTTGTTGAAATGTTTGTTGGGGTAGGCGCCTCAAGAGTTAGGGATCTGTTTAAGCAGGCGAAGGACAAATCTCCGGCAATTATTTTTATCGATGAAATTGATGCTATAGGACGGGCAAGAGGTAAAAACAATTTCACTGGATCTAATGATGAACGTGAAAATACCCTGAACCAGTTATTAACGGAAATGGATGGTTTTGGAACAAATACCAATGTAATTGTATTGGCTGCTACCAACAGAGCTGATGTATTGGATAAAGCTTTGATGCGTGCAGGTAGATTTGACAGACAGATTTATGTTGATCTGCCCGATATTCGGGAAAGAAAGGAAATATTTGAAGTACATCTTAGACCAATAAAAACTTCTGAGACACTTGATCTTGATTTTCTGGCCAAACAAACACCTGGATTTTCGGGAGCAGATATAGCCAACGTCTGCAATGAAGCTGCACTTATTGCGGCCCGTAAAGAAAAAAAGGCCGTTAACAAACAAGACTTCCTTGATGCGGTGGACAGAATTGTCGGTGGACTTGAAAAAAAGAATAAAATTATTACCCCGGAAGAGAAAAAGACTATTGCCTATCATGAGGCTGGCCATGCAACTGTAAGTTGGATGCTGGAACATGCTGCGCCATTAGTAAAAGTTACTATAGTCCCAAGAGGTCAATCTCTGGGTTCAGCATGGTATTTGCCCGAAGAACGCCTTATCGTTCGTCCGGATCAAATGAAAGATGAAATGTGCGCCACTTTAGGAGGCAGGGCCGCTGAAAAAGTGATATTTGATAAAATATCTACCGGTGCTCTTAGTGATTTGGAAAAAGTAACCAAGCAGGCCCGTGCTATGGTAACCATTTATGGGCTTAATGACCAAATTGGAAATATTACCTACTACGACTCCTCCAGTCAAAATGAATATGGGTTTACCAAACCTTACAGTGAAGAAACTGCCCAGGTAATTGATGAGGAAATTTCTAAATTAATAGAAGAGCAGTATAGACGAGCTATTGAAGTGCTGAATGAAAATAAAGATAAACTTACAGCATTGGCTGAACGCTTATTGGAAAAAGAAGTTATCTTTAAAGAGGATTTAGTTAAAATTTTTGGCAGTCGCCCTTTTGACAAAGTATTTGATAAAAAAGGTCAGGAAATAGTTGATACTGATGAGCTAGCACCTGAAGAATCTACCAAAGAAAATAAATAATAATTCTAAACGTTGTTTTTTTAATAAGTCGAGCATTATTTGAAGCCTAATTATATCGATGGGTATATTTGACAAGCTATTTGGTGGTGGTAAAAAGAAAGTTTCCAAAGCAACGGTGGAAACCAGGGGGATGCATATGCCCGACCTAAATATCCCGGTTGATGAGAAGTTTACGATTCATTTTAAAAAGAATGGTGGTAAATTTATTTATTGTGATTCTTTTGATGAAGTTTCAGAAGCTTTAAAAAATATAATTGAGGAAAATCATTGGGAGGAAGTTCCTTTCTTTGTAATGAATCCCCTCTTAAAAGACAAATTTTCTAAAGACAATTTAAGGTTTACAGATAGGGCAAACGAGAGTGAAATTTTCTTTACTACCTGTGAGCATTTGGTTGCCCAAAACGGATCTATTTTAGTTTGCTCAAACCAGCTTAAAGAAAAGAAGCTTAACGAGTTGCCAGATAATGTTATTGTTTTCGCCACAACCAGCCAGTTAGTAAGCACAATTGGAGAGGGTTTAAAAACAATCAAAAAGAAATACAGACAAGTTATCCCCGCAAATATTACTACTATTAAACATTTTCAGGGAACTGAAGAAAATGCCAATGATTTTCTAACCTATGGTAGCAGTACAAAACACCTGTACTTATTACTTATGGAAGACCTTTAGTATGAAAGAACTTCTTAGGCGATTATTGACCGGAGCTGTTTATGTAATTTTGCTTCTTTCTGCCGTTTTTCTAAGTTCAGATGCATTTGACTTTCTTTTTATGGTCTTTGGTCTGGCATGTTTGTATGAATATAAAAGATTAGTACATCTCCGGGGGTACTATGTTTTTATAGCTTATTTAGGCCTATGGTGGGCTTATATTTATCTTATAGATGATAAAATATTGATCAATGTGCTCATGTTTCTGACTATCATTGTCAACCTTAGTTTGATTTACTACCTATTTTCTAAAAAGAAAAAAATCTATTATAATTACGAAAAATTTATAGCAGGTCTTTTCTATGTTGGTGGCGGATGTATTTTCTTGACTATGATCCCATATAAGGATAATGAATTTGCTAAATACCTTATTATGGGGATTTTTATATTAATTTGGGTAAATGATTCATTTGCCTATGTAGTGGGTAAAACATTAGGGCGCACAAAACTATATCCGGCGGTGTCGCCTAAAAAAACTATTGAAGGAACCCTGGGAGGGTTGGTTTTTACTTTGGGAGCTGCCTATTTTATGGCAAAATATGAAGATATTGTAAACCCGGCACAATGGGTCATTCTAGCGGGAGTTATTGTGCTGACAGGAAGTTTGGGCGACCTTATTGAATCTAAATTAAAAAGACAGGCTGGTGTTAAAGATAGTGGCGCCATTTTACCTGGACATGGCGGTATGTTAGATCGCTTAGATAGTTTAATATTTGCTGCCCCTTTTGCTTATTTAACTTTAATGTTATTTTCGTATGTTTCATAGAGAAGGCCAGAAAATTATACTAACAACTTTTTTTAGCGTTGGTATTGCTATTGTATTGGCTCACTTTTATATAGTTGAACCTTGGTTAAAGTATACGGTTCAAATTTTAGCATTAATCATATTAATTCTTATTCTCCAGTTTTTTAGAAATCCGAAGAGAGTTATTAATAAAAATTTTAATGATATACTGGCTCCTGTTGACGGGAAGGTAGTTGCTATAGAAGAAGTAGAAGAGGAAGAATATTTTAAGGATAAACGCATACAAGTTTCCATCTTTATGTCACCAACCAATGTGCATATAACCAGATATCCATCTAGCGGGGTTATTAAATACTCTAAATATCATCCTGGTAAATTCCTTGTTGCCTGGCATCCAAAATCAAGTGAAAAAAATGAACGAACAACCGTGGTGATTCATACACCAAAATTTGGGGATATTCTCTACAGACAAATTGCGGGAGCAATGGCGAGGCGTATTATAAATTATGCAGAGATTGGTGAAAACGCTCAACAAGGTGAAGATTCGGGCTTTATTAAATTCGGGTCCAGGGTAGATTTACTATTACCATTAGACAGTGCTATCACCGTAAAATTAAATCAGAAAGTTGTCGGTGCCAAAACCTGCATCGCCACAACTCCTCACAGGGATGAAGAATGATAAATTATATAGCGATTTTCTAGAAGCAGTACAGCTTGTAAATGACTATAAGAAGCCTTTACCAGCAGACTTATTACTGAAGTTATATGCCTACTACAAAATTGCCAATAAAAACTACAATAACCCTGGAAGTAAGACCCCATTAATAAATGCATTTAAGGCCAATGCCTTGATTCAGGCGCAGAATATTGATCGGAATGAAGCGATGGACCTATATGTAAGTTTAGTGCAAAAAGAGATCGTCAACAAACCATAAGGGCTATTATTCATATAGATCTTTAGAATCAGCTTTGCATAAATCATAAATTAAATTTCCTATTTTTAAAGATATATCCCCAAAGAATCGCTTACCTTTTTCCCTGGTGGCAAGATCCGGATTCCCTACGCCGGTATCCTCACTTATCTCTGACCATTTTCGCTCCGCCCATACCCAGCCCTCTGTAAATGCTTTAATCTTAAAACTTTTAGATTTACCAGTCCCCCATTTATCTTTTGGCAATACTAATTCAGGTTTAAGATATAACATAAGACTTGTCTCCATTTCTTCCGCATGATCGCCTTCATTTTCAAAATAATCTGATCTATTCATGGCCTGAAACCAATTGGAGAAACAAATAAACATATGCGGATATTTTAACCCTAATTCTCTAACTAATGGCTTAAAATTATTTCCGCCGTGGCTGTTAAAAATCAAAAGCTTGTAAATCCCCTGACGATTAAGGGTGTCTATTATGTCGTTTAAGATGGCCAGTTGAGTAGTGGGATTAAGATTTATGTCGAGTAAGATATCAGATTGCCCTGTATTTACACCAAACGGAATTGTTGGTAAAACAATTGGTTTTGCACCCTTTTCCCATGCAATTTTTGCCGCAGCAGCGGCAATATAATCCGCCTCATATATATCTGTGGCATAGGGTAAATGATAATTATGCGCTTCGGTAGCTCCCCATGGTAGTATAGCCATTTCAAAATCTGTCTTTTTAATGGCTGCCCAGTTAGATTCAGCAAGTATGTATGGTCTTATCCCCATATTTTATTCTTATAACACTGCATCGGCAGTTAATGATTCTCTTTCTATATAGGTAAAATATATCCCTCCAATAATTGTAATAACAAAATACATCCCAACAAAATAACCTCCTCCCGTAACTTGGGCATTAATACCAAACCAATCTCCAGTAAAAAAAATGAGCAAAAGTCCAAGTATTCCTCTAAAAAGTTCTATCCATACAGCATTTTTGCTTCTATCCATAAGGGTAGTATAGCCATATATTCCTAAAAAAACGAAGACTCCAAATAAAAGTAAGCCATTGAAACCAATTTCCGAATAGTTATAAAACATAAATAGTAATAATATTAAAGTAGTTAACATTTGAAAAATTATATACCCTTTAAAAGCAAATGAAGCTTTTGTTTGATACCGTTGAAAATGATATACGTCTTGTATTACACTTATCGGATAATTCTCTTTAACATCTTCTGGCCTCCACCCTGTAGGCATAAACCATATTCTTACTTTATCCAAATAGTTCTCCGTATGCCACGCATCTTTAATTAATCGCCAAATATGCTGAAAATTAATTAGTAGTGGATTCCAGGTACGAGCTGGTTTCAAAACTCCATATTGGGGTGGCACCTCTGCCAGTTCTTCCTGAAAAGTACCAAACATACGGTCCCATATGCATAATACCTGACCAAGGTTTTTATCAATATATTCAGGATTTATTGCATGATGAACCCGATGCTGGGACGGTGTAACAATTATATATTCTAACCATCCCATTTTTCTTATATGCTGAGTGTGATACCAAAACTGGGCAAAAAGATGGATGGGTGCCAGAATTGCAATAACTTTTGTAGGAACTCCAAGAATTGCTGCAGGAATTAAGAAAAGTGGAAAATAGCCTATTAAATTGGAAACTGACTGTCGCAAGGCACATGCTAAATTGAATTCCTCACTGCTGTGGTGTATTACATGTTGATTCCAAAAAAAATTAACATGATGGCTTAGCCGGTGATTCCAATAACCTGCAAAATCGATAACAATAAAGGCAATACCCCAAACTAACCAGCTGGTTTTTATTTCTGTTAATGCGAGGTGCTCCAATAAATAAGGATAACTTACGATTATGATCCCCAGACCAAGGGAATCCTTCAAAATATTAGTCAGACCGGAACTAATACTACTTACAGTATCCAGAACCTTGTGCTTTTGATTTTTAACAAAGTATCCGAAGAGTATTTCTATACCCAATAAAAAAATAAAAAAAGGAATGGCATAAAGGAGTGCAGTTGCGTAAGATTCCATTTAAAAATGTGCTTCTTCAAAGATAGAAAAATTCATCAATTAGCATTTCAACCCATACTGACAAACCAGTCTATTTATAAATAATGCATGCATATACTAGTTGAAAGGACCAACCATTATATGGGCTCTATGAGTTCCGGGATCCATAAGCCATGGCATTCCTGGTGCGTGAGGTTTACTGGGAAGCCCTGTAGATTCGGTTGTAGCAAATGGTGTATAAATAACATATCGAAACTTTCCGTCTTTCAAATTACCGGTAGTTTTATCATAATTCTCATCGGTGCCATAAAATATATACATCATGCTAGGCTCCTCAGGCATTATTATTTTTCCTGAAGCTATTTCTTCTCCTCTAATCTCTCGTTTTTCCTTAAAGTTTTTACCCTGAGCAGTAAGTTCTCGCCCCCTGGCCATAAAGGGTTCAAGTTTCTTAGAATAGCAACTGACACTTATACCTTCTTTAGAGGGGTCATCACACAGGCACACCAGGTTATTGGTTCCTTTACGCAACACTACCAATTTGCCTTGTTTGTCATAGCCGTATACCATAGCATCTGCTTTATCTTCTTCTGGTGCCGGTAAGACTGCAGTATTTATTTGAATTTCTGCTGGTAATATTTCTAATTGACCCTCTTGAGCTCCCAGGGAAATAATAAATAGAAAGAAAAATGATATCAGTATTGGTTTCATCCGAACGTACTTTGTCTAAAGATAAACATCATCTGGGAAAACCTCAAATAATGACATTATTTACTCTAAAAAACATATCTTGATTACTCCAAACTACTCAAACTTTTTTCCAATGTTTCAATTTTAGCTTCCGCATCCTCTGCTTTCTTTTTTTCCATTGCCACTACCTTTTCTGGGGCATTATTAACAAACCGATCATTAGCAAGTTTTTTATGAACGGATTGCAGGAAACCTTTGGTATACGAAAGTTCTTCCCTGATCTTCTTTATTTCGGCATCTATATCAAGTGTTCCGGAAACAGGTATAAAATATTCATTACTTCTAACTCTAAATGACAGTGCACCATCCACAGCGCTATGTACGGAATTAATGGGCTCCACATTAGCCAGCTTTTTGATTACCACATCCCAGTCTTCAGTTATTCCTTCTTTATTTAGTACTGAAAGTTCTAAAGTTTCTTTTAAAGGTATATTCTTCTCTTTGCGAATATTCCGAATACCGGATATTACTTCTGCCGCTAAATCAAATGCCTTAATTTGTTCAGAGTCATAACTTTCTATTTCTGGCCAGTTAGCAATGACCAGGGCCTCAGATGGTTTACGATCCGAGATACGCTGCCATATTTCTTCCGTTAGAAAGGGCATAAATGGGTGTAAAAGCTTTAAATTATTCTCAAATATAGATATGATTGCAGTGTAACTTTTCTGATCAATTGGTTGCTGATAGGCAGGCTTAACTATTTCCAGCAGCCATGAGCAAAAATCATCCCAAACCAGTTTGTAAATTGCCATTAATGCTTCTGATATACGGTATTTGCTAAAATGGTCCTCTATCTCCACAAGCACTTGATTAAATCTGTCTGTATACCATTCAATCCCTTTTAAAGAGTACTCAGGTTGCGGTAGTTCGGCAATTTCCCATCCTTTAACAAGACGAAAGGCATTCCATATTTTATTGGCGAAGTTTTTTCCTTGCTGGCAAAGAGCTTCATCAAATAAAAGGTCGTTCCCGGCTGCAGAACTTAGTAGTAAGCCAACTCGTACGGCATCTGCCCCGAATATTGAAATTAATTTTAGTGCATCAGGGGAATTACCCAGAGATTTGGACATTTTACGCCTTTCTTTATCCCGAACCAGACCCGTTAGATAAACATTATCAAATGGTTTTTCTCCTCTAAATTCATAACCAGCAACAATCATCCTGGCTACCCAAAAAAACAAAATATCGGGTGCGGTAACCAGATCGCTCGTAGGGTAATAATAATTAACCTCTTTGTTATCTGGTTCCATGATTCCACCAAAAACACTAATTGGCCAGAGCCATGAAGAAAACCAGGTATCCAATACATCTTCATCTTGTTTCAGATCTTCCTCAGTCAGCCCAATATTCCCAGATTTATCTCTTGCTTTGACCAGAGCATCTTCTTTTGATTCCGCAACAACAAAATCGTTTTCGCCATCTCCATAGAAATAAGCGGGTATGCGTTGTCCCCACCAAAGTTGCCGGGAAATATTCCAATCCCGAATATTCTCCATCCAATGACGATATGTGTTTTCAAATTTTCTAGGGAAAAAGTTCACTTCCCTGGTTTCCAGAACAGCAGTTAAAGCCGGCTTTGCCAAATTTTCCATTTTAAGAAACCATTGATCTGAAAGTCTTGGTTCTATGACGACTTTTGTTCGTTCGGAAGTACCGACTTTATTTACATAAGGTTCCACCTTTGTTAAAACACCTGTTTGTTTTAATTCCTTAACAATGGCTGTACGTGCTAAAAACCGGTCCATCCCTTCAAAATGCATTCCGAAAGAATTTAATGAAGCATCTTCATTAAAAATATCTATTGTTTCAAGCTGATGTTTTTCGCCAAGAAGCTTATCATTTTCGTCATGTGCAGGTGTGACTTTTAGACAACCAGTTCCAAATTCCATAGTAACATATTCGTCTTCAATTATTGGAATTATCCTATTGCATATGGGAACGATTGCCTTTTTACCTCTCAACTTTCTGTAACGTTCATCGTTTGGATTGACACAAAGGGCAGTATCACCCAGAATGGTTTCAGGACGTGTGGTTGCTATTATAACCTTATCATCAGAACCTTCGATGGAATATGCCAGATAATACAACTCGCCATTGCGCTCTTCGTATATTACTTCCTCATCTGATAATGTCGTTTTTGCTTCAGGATCCCAATTCACCATACGATAACCACGATATATCAAACCTTTATTGAATAATTCAACAAAAACTTTAATAACGGAGGCAGACATGTCTTCATCCATCGTAAATTTTGTGCGATCCCAATCACATGAACAACCTAACTTTTTAAGCTGTTCTAAAATTACACCCCCGTATTCGTGTGTCCATTCCCAGGCATGAACCAGGAATTCTTCTCTTGAAATATCCTTTTTATCTATTCCCTGTTCCTTCAATTTAGCTACGACTTTTGCCTCTGTTGCTATGGAAGCATGGTCTGTTCCTGGTACCCAGCATGCATTAAGCCCAAGCAGGCGCGCTCTTCTAATAAGCACATCCTGAATGGTATTATTCAACATATGCCCCATATGCAGAATACCGGTAACATTAGGTGGCGGTATAACTATGGTATAAGGCTCACGACTATCGGGTGATGAATGAAAATAATTGTTGGCCATCCAATAGTCATACCAATGGTCTTCTATTATCCGAGGCTCATATTTTGATGGAATATCCATAATTTTGGTACAGTTTTTGTTTAATCAATACCGGTATCAAAAAATGATTATCACTAAAAATGTTAAACTTGAATGCAAATACGAAACAAAAATAAGTAACGTTAGAAGATAACAAAAGAATTTTGGATGTTGATACTAAAACATTTACATTTGAGATTCACCCAAAACCAAAAAGTAATGAAAAAAATAGTACTAATATTATTTGTAGGCCTACTTGCATTTAGTGTAAACGCCCAGGATAAGGCGGCCAAGATAGAATTTAAATCGGAGACCGTTGATTATGGTGTAATTGAAAAAGGTAGTGATGGCGTAAGGGTATTTGAATTTACAAATACAGGAACGGCACCTTTAATTATAAGTAAAGTAAGTTCCAGTTGTGGCTGTACTATCCCCAAAAAACCTGAAGAAGCTATTTTGCCGGGTAAAACAGGAGAAATACAAGTAAAATATGACACTAAGCGAGTTGGACCAATTAGAAAGGCTATAACAGTGATATCAAACGCTGATACACCTACTAAAGTGTTAAAAATTAAAGGCGAAGTGACAAGTGTAGACGGTAAATAGAAAAATCTGTATTATATTAATAAATAAAAACCGGAATGAAAATTCCGGTTTTTTTATTCAAATACTGTTTTGAGTACAAATGAAAATAACAAATCTCTGTTGTATCTTTCAATAAGTACCTTAATGCGCTTTCCTTCTTTTTCATTGAGCAAGTTCATGACTTCCTGAAGTTTATAACTATAAATACGCTTACCATTTACAGCTAAAATTATATCTCCTTCTTTAAGACCAGCCTCTTCGGCCGGGCTTCCTGCCCTGATACCTGAAACAATAATCTCAGGTACTAAACTAAGTCGGGTCTGGTTCTCCATAAGAATTTCCACATCCCCAAATGTACTTTCACTATTTATAACAACCCCTCTGCTATCTGCGATCCGTTCTGCGATATATCGCACTCCATTATGCTGTAATTGAACGCCACACATATTGTACTGGAAAGGAGCACCAAAATGTCTATTCTTTTTAAAGGTAATTTCTTTGGCAGGATAGTTAAAAACAATATTAAAGCGTTTAAGAATGGCCCCGCCAATACTACCGTTTCTATTCCCTGTCATGGCCAGGGTACTAAAGGTTTCCATATCAGGAAATGCTGCTTTCGCGTCCTTTAATACAAATTCTCCTATATTAATTCTATTTAACCTGGTGCGTTTACCAAAGATACTTCCATTCAATCCCCGACCTAAAAAATCCTGATAGTTTTGTACAGGAATACCAAGCCCTTTTTCCTCATCCCTAAAGAGCCAAACAGTATCACTACTACCTGTATCAATTAAAAGTTTTACCGGTACATCGTTTTCCCCATTTAAACCAACATTTCCATCAATATAAGCCTTGTTTCGTCTAATAGCTAAAGGTAATGTCTGCGATTTGGTATTCTCTTTTTCTTTATAAAACCGGGGATCATGAAATTTAATGTATTGTGAACCATAATTAATTTCGACAACAAAATCCCGGAAGAGGTCATATCCAATGATTCCATGTATAGGGATTCCCAGACTTGGGGAGAAATTCATTTCCTTGTCCAGAACAACGCATAATAACTGATTAAAATTTCTAATTTCATCTATTTTGAAAAAGTTTCCTTTTGAACTAAGCGCTTTTATCGGGTCCCCATCCCCAAGACCCCTAATTGTGATTTCCGATACGTTTTTTAATTGAATGGAATCCTGGTCCGATACATTAAATAGAATAGGTGTACTCACCCCTGAATCCAGGATAAAGGACAAATTCGCCCCGTTAACTTCAATAGGAATAATTATAAGATTATTGATTAATTTAAAATTAACCTTTTCGAATTTTTTCCCATTTGGCAATCCAAAACCTTGTGATATACCATAAAATGGCAACCACAGAATTAACAATAAAAAATATTTAAAAATTTGACGCAACTTGCTAATAATTAGTTCAATATATCTTAAAGATACTAAATAATAGCAGAAGTTTATAGTACTTTAACATTCCATTAGATGAACTGATAATATTTAACTTTATGTTGTTTTGTCCATAATGATTTCCCATTTTTGCTAAAATTTAGAATTTTATGCCAGCCATCTCAAGGAAGGGTCAATTAATGCCAGAATCCCCAATCCGGAAATTGGTTCCCTATGCGGAAGATGCCAAATTTCGGGGTATTGAAGTAATTCATCTGAATATTGGCCAGCCAGATATAAAAACTCCTAAACAGGCGTTGGATGCGGTCAAAAATAACACAATTGAAGTTTTAGCCTACAGTAGAACCGAAGGTTCCGAAATCTATCGTAAAAAATTAAGTAAATATTACGAAAAGCAAAAAATACACGTCGCACACAATGACATTTTGGTGACAACCGGGGGATCTGAAGCTCTTTCCTTTGCTATGGGAAGCATTGCTGATGCTCAGGATGAAATTATAATTCCTGAACCTTTTTATGCCAATTACAACGGTTTTGCAACAGCTATGGGAATAAAAGTAACTCCCGTGCTTTCAAAAATTGAAAACAATTTTGCGCTACCTCCCATTGAGGATTTCGAAAAGCTCATTACAAATAAGACTAGAGCAATCCTTATATGCAACCCTGGAAATCCTACTGGGTATTTATACAATAAAACCGAAATTCAGAACCTGGCATTATTGGTAAAAAAATATAATCTTTTTCTGGTTGCAGATGAGGTCTATAGAGAGTTCACTTACGATGGAAAAGAGCACTATTCCATATTACAGGAAAACGGGTTGGAAGAACACGCCATCGTTATAGATTCTGTTTCCAAGAGATATAGTATGTGTGGCGCAAGAATTGGTTGTCTTGTCTCTAAAAACAAGGAGATTATAAAAACAGCCCTAAAATTTGCCCAAGCCAGACTTTCACCTCCTACATATGCCCAAATTGCCAGTGAAGCTGCTTTAGAAACACCACAGGAGTACTTTAAGGAAGTTATAGAAGAATATGTAGAAAGGCGTGATTTGCTTATAACTGAATTGAATAAAATAGACGGTTTAATTGTAGGCAGGCCTCACGGCGCATTTTACTGTATAGCGCAATTGCCTATAACAGACGCAGATCATTTTGCACAATGGCTTCTGGAGAAATATGATTTAAACGGTGAGACCGTTATGGTTGCACCAGCTGCAGGATTCTACGCAACCGAAGGAATGGGTAAGAATCAGATACGAATTGCTTATGTTCTTAAAAAAGAACGTTTAATAAAAGCAGTGCAAATATTAAAAGAAGCACTTAAAACCTACCGGGCTTTGTGAAAATACGCCATAATATATCTTTGAAGAAGTATAATACTTTTGGTATTGAAGCCTTTGCAAGTCATTTCGTAGAAATAACCACAATCCAGAGTCTCAAAGAAGTACTTCAACAAAAGGGTTACCCGAAAAAAATTGTGTTAAGCGGCGGAAGTAACATGCTAATTACCAATGATTTAAATGCATTAGTTATGCACATTAACATCAAGGGAATTACCATACTTTCAGAAGATGAAAATCACGTAATCCTGAAGATTATGGCGGGAGAAAACTGGCATGAATTAGTAATTTGGACCATTAATCACGACTACGGAGGGCTAGAAAATCTATCATTAATTCCCGGAAATGTAGGTACCTCACCAATACAAAATATAGGCGCATACGGGGTTGAACTCAAGGATTGTTTTGAAAGTTGTGAAGCCATGGATGTTTCTACTCAGCAACTCATCACTTTTACTAAGTCTGACTGCCAGTTTGGCTATAGAGATTCTATTTTCAAGAATTCAGGGAAGGGTAAATATATTATTACGTCTGTAAATTTAAAACTAAATAAACCGCCCCATAAACTAAATACGTCTTATGGTGCAATTGAAACAGAATTAAAAGAAAATAAGATTGACAACCCTACAATCAAGGATGTATCCAAGTCTGTAGTTGCAATTCGCCAAAAGAAACTCCCAGACCCTGTTAAATTGGGCAACAGTGGAAGTTTCTTTAAAAACCCAGTTATAACAAAAGAGAAGTTTATTACTTTTTTGGAGAATAATCCTGAAGCGCCTTTTTATCAAATTTCAGAAACTACTTATAAAATACCTGCTGCATGGCTTATTGAACAATGCGGATTTAAAGGAAAAAGATTTGGTGATGCCGGGGTTCATAAGAATCAGGCCTTAGTCTTGGTGAACTATGGAGGAGCAAGTGGACAGGAGTTACTACTATTAGCAACTAAAATTCAGGATGCCGTATTAACGCGATTTGGCATCGAAATTAAGCCTGAAGTAAATATAATTAGCTAAAAAGAACAGAAAAAAGCCATAAAATAACCCCCGAGAAAGAATTCACGGGGGTTATACCAAACCAAACTAACCAAAAATTAAATGTACAATAACCAGTTGCACATTTATCTAATTAAAATTGAGAAAACGCTTTCTTAACAATCAATTTTATAATTTAGCGTTTACACTATATACGGGGCAGAATAATATTTTGGATGCTTTCTTTCCGAATTATTTGATGTCTTTAATCTAATATGAGTTCACTACTTGAAAAACATATTGTTGAATTGTTGCATGAACGCAATGAGAAGGCTATCTCATTGCTGTATGAACACTATGGCGATACACTTTACGGGGTAGCTTTTAAAGTAGTTAGAGATTCTGAACTGGCACAGGACGTATTACAGGAGAGTTTTGTGAAGATCTGGAAAAAATCTGACTCCTATGATTCCTCGAAAGCAAAATTATTTACCTGGCTCTTCAGGATTACAAGAAACACAGCAATTGACAAGCTACGTAGTGTAAACACCAAATCTGATAAGGAAATCCAAATTGATGTTTCTGACGTATATAATCTAGGTGTAGACAGTATCAGACCCGAGTTCATGGATGTCAAAGAGAACATGGAGAAGATAGAACATAAATATCATGTGGTGTTGGATGCCTTGTTTTTTCAAGGAATGACACAACAAGAGGCCAGCGATGAATTAAATATTCCGTTGGGAACTATCAAATCCAGGTTAAAAATTGGACTAAGAGAACTTAAAAAGATTTATGGAAACTCTATGATACTTTTACCCTTATTAATTTTAATGTGATGAAAGAAAAAATACGAATATTCTTAGGTACTGATTTACTTGAAAAGTATCTGTTGGGAACGACCACTCTTGAAGAATCAATGCAAGTGGAGCGATATATAGCAATGTACCCTGAAGTTAGAAAGACCTATGATGAGTTACAGGCAAATCTTGAAACCTTTGCAAAATTACATTCCCTTAAAACCCCGGAAGGTCTTAAGGCCAAAATCCTAAATAGAATTAAAGCACAGAATACAGGTAGAAGAAAGTTTCAAAGATATGCTATTGCTGCAAGTATAACGGCTTTACTTTTTGCTGGCTCATCTTATTTCTTTTGGAATCAAAACCAAAATTTACAAGATGAAAATGTCATCGTAAATAATAAGATCAGAAACTTGGAAGAAGATATGAAAGAACAACTGGAAGATGTAAGAAACCAGTTTATAGTTCTAAATAATCCTCAGACTAAAAAGTTTACCGTAAATGGGAATAAAAAGGCAAAGGAATTAAAAGCCGTGGCCTATATTAATCCTGTTAAAAAACTTTCATATATTAATGTTAGGAGTTTGCCTAATTTACCTGACAACCAATGTTATCAGATGTGGGCTGAAGTTAATGGTGAAATGGTCAATCTGGGGGTAATTAAAAATGTTGATGATAAAGACCGCCTTAGACCCTTACCTTATGCCGAAAACGCGATTGGTTATATAACTATTGAGCCCCAAGGCGGAAATGACACTCCTACAGTTCAGAATATTGTAGCCAATATTTCCTATTGAGAAACAAATGATTTGTAGATTATACAGCCCCTTTTAGGGGCTTTATTTTTGTATCTTTGTGAAAATTCTCTTTATGAAGTTAATTTTACTTACTATAGGTCTTCTTGCGCTGGCATTCGCTGGCATTGCAATTAAAATATGGTCTAAAAAAGATGGTAGGTTTGCCGGCACTTGCGCCAGTCAAAATCCTTATCTTAATAGCGGTGGAGAGGCCTGCGGTTTTTGTGGTAAACTTCCCAGCGAGCAGGAATGCGGAAAAGAGGCTTCTGCAAAATCACAATAACATTAAAATTACTTTTAGATTTATTAAAGAGCAGGGTTTGGATAAAACTGGCGAAATACTCAAGAGTACAATAGAACGGGCTAAAGCGGGTTCTCAGATTGCTTTTAGTAGTTTACTTGACATATTCTGGAATGATGTATATGGTTTTCAATTAATTCGGACTAAAAATGAAAATGATGCCGAGGATATAACAATACAAACCTTTTCCAGGGCTTT
This sequence comes from uncultured Eudoraea sp., assembly GCF_947260015.1. GTDB lineage: Bacteria > Bacteroidota > Bacteroidia > Flavobacteriales > Flavobacteriaceae > Eudoraea. The sequence goes on from NZ_CAMYOM010000030.1 coordinate 55,596, forward strand.
CGACAAATTAGATTCTTATGACTCCGCTTATGAGTTTAAAACATGGCTAATTACTATTTCAAAAAATTTACATGTAGACCTTATAAGAAAAAGAAAAAGGAATGTTCTTAATAGCACTGATAGTGGTAATAACGAGGCCATAAAAAAGGTTCTTGACGATGCCCCAACTGCCGAGGATCAACTAATCACCGATCAGAATCTCGCAAAGCTTCTTCAAAATATTAAACAATTAAAGCCGCATTATCAAAAAGTTATTAATCTTAGGTATTTTAATGAACTATCCTATACAGAAATTGCCGAAGAATTAGGAGAACCAGTGAATAATGTTAAAGTAAAATTGCTCCGGGCAAAAAAATTATTAGCAGAAATCATCAAAAGCAAACGATAGTTTTTTGCAAGTTAAGTTTTTGTTTAAAAGCTGAACCCTTTTCCGATAGCTTTTGTTTTTCTATTTGGTCGTATATTTGTTTAAAAATTTTACATGAGCATTGAAACTATTTCCCATGTGCTACCGCCTAAAGGCAAACCAAAATGGTTAAGAGTTAAATTGCCAACTGGGAAAAAATATACCCAGCTAAGAAGTCTGGTTGATAAATATGATTTGCATACCATATGTACTTCAGGAAGCTGCCCGAATATGGGGGAATGTTGGGGAGAAGGCACAGCTACTTTTATGATTTTAGGCAATATCTGTACGAGGTCCTGTGGGTTTTGCGGTGTGAAAACTGGCCGGCCGGAGAATGTGGATTGGGAAGAACCCGAAAAAGTAGCACGTTCCATTAAAATTATGGGTATTAAACATGCTGTAATTACTTCTGTAGACAGGGATGATCTTAAAGATATGGGCTCTATTATATGGTCCGAAACTGTAAAAGCTATTAGAAGAATGAATCCGAATACTACTTTGGAGACCCTTATTCCTGACTTTCAAGGGCTTGGAATTCATTTAGATCGTATTGTAGACGTTGCTCCCGAAGTTGTTTCTCACAATATGGAAACTGTAAAAAGGCTTACACGGGAAGTTAGGATACAGGCAAAATATGAGCGTAGCCTTAATGTTCTGCATTACCTGAAAGAGCAGGGTGTTAAAAGAACCAAGTCTGGAATTATGTTGGGTCTGGGAGAACTTGAATCTGAAGTTATTGAGACCATGGAAGACCTTAGAAATGCCAAGGTTGATGTAGTTACTATTGGACAGTACCTTCAACCTTCTAAAAGGCACTTGCCTGTGAAAGAATTTATTCCACCCGAACAATTTGCTAAGTACGAGGAATTAGGGCTTAACATGGGATTCAGACATGTTGAAAGTGGAGCTTTGGTTAGGTCTTCTTACAAAGCACATAAACATATTCATTAAAAAGTCTATAAACTTTCTGTATTCCAAAGATTTCCTTTAGGAAAATATTGGTTTTAGTACCAATATCGGACCAAAAACTGTGGGCTGAACGATGCTATTTTAGGTTAATAAAGCAGTGATTATTCATGAAATAAATGATACTTTTAATAGATTTTCCAAAAATGAACTAAAATACAGTCTTTTTTATAGGCAAGAACCTATAGTTTCTGTTGAAATAAACAATAGTTGCTTATCCTAGACGTTTGATTCAAAGGTGAGGTTTGTTAAACATTTATTATAACATTCTATATATTAAAAAGTAACTAGTGTACAGTATAAGAATTATGTGTTTTTATTAACTTCTTTGCTAAATAAAAAGTCATTTGAGATTATTTTTACAACATATAATAATATCCAAGGCATTTTTCTTATTCATATTCATGTCTTACTTTCCTGTTGTCCTGTCCCAAGAGCGAACAAATCAGGTAAATGCCTTAGAAACTTTTTTTAATGAAACCAGGACTTATAAAAACCAGAACAAAATAAATCTTGCACTGGAATCCCTGGATAAAGCTGCTGCCTTGGCCGAAGAGACAGAAAATGAAAAGGCCCTTGTGGGTTGTTATCACAAGTTTGCGTTGCTTTATATGGAACTGGATAAAAGAGAAACCACCCTTTTTTATTGGGATCGTGCGGCAGTACTGCTGAATGAACTGGAGTATCCATATGGCCATGCAGTTCATAAATACATAGAATCTATTCTACTCTATGACAGCGGTAATAACTTTCAGGCCATTTTCATGCTAAATGAATCTAAGCAACTTAGTAATGACCGTAATCTTCTCAACAACTTATTACTATTAGAGGCCAATATATTCCTCACCATAGAAAAATTTGATAGTGCAGCATTAAATTTTAATTCCCTTGTGGTAAATAATGATGTATTTGAAAAAGAATCCCTAATGGCAAAGTCACACCTGGGATTAGCAAAATTATATTTTAAAACTGAAGATTATGATGAAAGTATTAAAAATGGGGTTAGTGCTTTAGAAATCGCTGAGGCAAATAACTTCTCCAAAGAAGAATTTGAAGCTAATGAAATATTGGGGCAGGCTTATGAAAAAAGAGAAAAATACAATCTTTCTCTTGTTCATAACAGGAATCTTTTAAAACTAAAAGATTCTGTTTTCACCATAGAAAAAATTAAGGCCGAAGCCAAAACAGCCGATAGGATTCAATATGAATTTATGACGGAAGAAATTAAGCGTCAGGATACTAAAATAGAGGAGTTAAATGAATCCCGGAACAGATCGGAAATTACTGCTATTCTAACCTCTGCTTTTTTAACTATTATTTCTTTATTAGCAGTATCACTATTCAGGAATAATCAGATTAAGTTAAAGACCAATGATCTTCTGCAAACTAAAAACAAGGAGCTGCAAACTGCCAGAGATGCAGCAGTACAGGCTATGGAAGCCAAAACTAACTTTCTATCTACTGTAAGTCATGAATTGAGAACACCGCTGTATGCCGTTACTGGTTTGGCTCACCTCTTATTGGAAGAGAATCCAAGCGATAATCAAAAAGAACATCTAAAGTCCTTAAAGTTTTCGGGGGATTATTTGCTGAATTTTATAAATGACATACTTCAAATAAATAAAATAGATGCCGACAAACTGGAGGCCTCTAATATGGAATTTAACTTAAAGAAAGTGCTTGCAGATGTAATAAGTTCTTTACAGCAAAGTGCTAAAGAAAATAAAACAAAAATTATTTTAGACTACGACGAGGAAATTCCTAAAAATTTAATGAGCGACCCTCTTAAATTATCCCAGATATTTATGAATCTGGTTGGTAATGCTTTAAAGTTTACCAAAAATGGAGAAGTACATGTAATAGCCAAACTCCTGAAAAAGGAAGAGGAAGAAGTCACTATATATTTTGAAGTCAAGGATAATGGAATAGGAATTTCAATTGAACAACAACAACATATCTTCGATAGTTTTGAGCAAGGCTCAATTCAAATTAACAGGGAATATGGCGGTACTGGCCTTGGTCTTACTATTGTGAAGAGCCTGTTAGGTCTATTTGACAGTAAAATACAGCTTAAAAGTACCATGGGCAAGGGTACTTCATTTTTCTTCGAATTAGACCTTAAAAGTAAAGATAGTGTACTAGATGACATTCCTTTTGAGATAGTCCAAAAAGACTATGATTTAAATGGCCTTCACCTACTTGTTGTTGAAGACAATAAGATAAATCAGGTAATAACCAAAAAAATGTTGAATAAAAGAGGTATTAGCTGTGAAATTGCCGGAAACGGTAACACGGCAGTAGAAATGGCCAACACAAGTCAATATGATGGCATACTGATGGACATACATATGCCGGGAATAAGTGGGGTTGAAGCTACAATTCAGATTAGAAAATTTGATTCTGACATACCAATTATTGCGCTTACCGCAATATCCTTAGATGACAGTTTAGAAAGTTTCTATGCAGCAGGTTGTAATGACGTCGTTACCAAACCTTTTAAACCAGAAGTGTTTTATCAAAAAATTGGTGAAAACATCCTTGAACATAAATTAAAGAAATCGGTATCCTAATTTTTCAAGGCTTTTTGTTATAACTACATCTCCTTTGTTCAAAAATCGATGCCTGACAGATATATAGTAAAGATTATCTACTCTATCCTTCAACCGCATATAGTCCTTCTCCGTTGTCAGTATTAGAGGTTTGGAATTAAAAAAATCAATCTCTTTCCCGGAAAAATAATGATGATCCCTATACTCACGATGATCAAAAGTAATGCCTGCACTTCTTAGAAAATCAATCAAAGGTTTGGGATTAGCAATTCCTGTTACTAAAGTGACTTCTTTATCTAGTAAAGCATCGAGGGATATTTTTTCTTTTTCCCCTTTTAAATCATTGTCATATTCTAAATTGCAGAATAACACTTTTTGATCTTTTCCAGGATTCAGCACCCTTGTGATTTTCAATTGACTTTCATCATCCAGCTCCGGGGGGCATTTTGTTACAACTATTAGATCTGCTCGTTTAGATGAATTTTTATTGTCTCTTAAATTTCCAGTGGGTAAATACCAGTCATTTGTGTATAATTTTCCGTAGGATGTCAATAAGATTGAAAATAATGGCCTGACTTTTCTATGTTGGAATGCGTCATCCAAAAGTATAAGATTTGGATGCTTCAAGGTTTCAAGTAGTTTAATACCTCTGATTCTATCTGCATCTACCGCTACTGAAACCTTTGGAAACTTAGAATATATCTGTAAGGGCTCGTCTCCAATTTCTTCAGCCGTACTTGTTATTTGGGCCAAAACAAACCCCCTGGTTTTCCTTTTGTATCCCCTGCTCAAAACTGCAAGCTTTGAATCTGCCGATAAATGACTCAAAAGCCATTCTATCATTGGTGTCTTTCCAGTCCCCCCGGTACTTAAGTTTCCCACGCTAACAATTGGGGTTTTAAATTCTTTAGATTGTAAAATACCTGAATCATATAAAACATTCCTAATATATAAAGCGAGGGCATAGATCAAAGAAAATGGGAAGGCTAGAATTCTTAGCAGTTGCATAGGAACGAAAATATAATATTTTATCTTTGATGCAGGCAATAAACTTTAAAACATACTATTAAATTATGCCCAATTGTATTAATTTTAAATTGTTTAAGATTAATGCTGAACATGATTAAATTCCATTTACCTGAAGATTACCTTAAATTATTTTTAGGCTTTAACGTGCATACTATTAATAGGCAGGGCTTATTTTAATAGCCATAAATTTTGAAATATGAAGGTTAAAGATGTTGCTGAAATACTTGAAGAATTGGCCCCTCTGGAATATGCTGAGGATTATGACAATGTTGGGCTTCTTGTTGGTGATCTGGACATGAGTGTAACTAATATCCTGGTTACACTTGATTCACTCGAAAATGTAATTGATGAAGCAATTGGCAAATCATGCAATCTGATCATTAGTTTTCATCCTATATTATTTAAAGGTCTTAAGAGCCTTACCGGCTCTAATTATATAGAGCGTGCTGTTATAAAAGCCGTTCAAAATAATATTTCCATTTATTGCCTGCACACCGCCCTCGACAATGCAATTGAAGGTGTTAATGCCAAAATCTGTGAAGTATTGGAGATAAAAAATACAAGGATTTTAATCCCGCAACAAGGAACCATAAAAAAGTTAACTACTTATGTACCTAGAACGCATTCTAAAGTTCTATTGGAAGGCCTTTTTAAAGCGGGGGCAGGAAGTATAGGAAATTATAGTGAATGCAGCTTTACCGCAGATGGTACTGGCAGCTATAAAGCTGGGAGAAATGCGAATCCTGTCAAGGGAAAAAAGGGCGAACTGCATTTAGAAGAAGAAACTCAGATCAATGTTACTTTTCCTAAAAGCAAAGAAAAAAGTGTGTTAGCCGCTTTATTTGAACATCATCTATATGAGGAGGTAGCTTACGAAATATACACCTTAGATAATGTTGATTCCGAAATTGGTATGGGAATGATAGGTGAATTGGAATTACCTCAAGCTGAAATGGACTTTCTCAATATCCTAAAAAATAAAATGAATGTGTCCTGTATAAGACACTCAGATTTTTTAGGTAAAAAAATTCGTAAAGTAGCAGTATTAGGAGGAAGTGGTGCATTCGCTATTACCGAAGCAAAAAAATCTGGTGCAGATATTTTTATTACATCGGACATAAAGTATCATCAGTTTTTCGAAGCTGAAAACAAAATACTTCTTGCAGATATAGGACACTATGAAACTGAGCAGTTTACAAAAAATTTATTGGTAGACTATCTTACAAAAAAAATGCCTAATTTTGCAATCTCGTTATCGGAGAGTATTACAAATCCTATCAAGTATTATTAAATATGGCAACAAAAGTAGAAACAACCGTCGAGGATAAATTAAGAGCATTATACGATTTGCAATTGATAGATTCCAGAGTTGATGAAATTAGAAATGTACGTGGTGAATTACCCCTTGAAGTTGAAGATCTTGAAGACGATGTACTTGGTTTAAAAACAAGAATGGACAAGTTAAAGACCGATTTGGAAACCATAAATTATGAAATAGGCGCCAAAAAGAATTTAATTGAGGAGGCCAAAGTGCTGATAAAAAAATATGCTGATCAGCAAAAAAATGTTAGAAACAGCAGAGAGTTCAATTCACTTGCAAAAGAAGTTGAATTTCAGGAATTGGAAATACAACTAGCTGATAAAAACATTAAAGAATTTAAAGTTCAAATCGATCAAAAAAAGGAAGTAATTAGTGAGACTAAAGAAAGACTTGTGGAGCGTGAGTCACACTTAAAACACAAGAAAAGTGAATTAGACGCGATTCTTGCGGAAACTGATAAGGAGGAAAAAGCACTTTTGGCTAAATCTGAAAAATTTGAAAAGCAAATTGAAGATAGATTAGTACAAGCTTATAAACGAATCCGAAATAACGTTAAAAACGGTCTGGCGGTTGTCCCGGTTGAAAGAGGAGCCTCAGGTGGTTCTTTCTTTACCATACCTCCTCAGGTACAGGTAGAAATTGCTTCTAGAAAAAAGATTATTACCGATGAGCATAGCGGTAGAATTCTTGTAGATCCGGTTTTAGCTGAAGAAGAACAGCAGAAGATGCATAAAATGTTTTCAAAGATCTAATAGATTTAAATATTTACTTAAAACCACCTGAAATCAGGTGGTTTTTTTATTTTAGTAATCTATATGAATTTGTTTACTCCAAGATTTATTGCACTTTTAATTTTCATACTACAATTCAACGGGATGTCCGCACAGGAATTAACAGAATTTAGGTGGAAAAACCGAGTTCTGCTTATAATAGATACTAATAATAATTTGCCTGTCAGAGATTTGCAGGTTAATAAGTTTGTTAGTCGGAATGACGAAATGGAGGAAAGAGATTTAGTTCTTTTTGTTTGCACCGAAAAGGAAGTTTTAGATAATAACGGATTAAAAACCAATATTAATCCCGATAAAATATCTTATGGTGAATTTCAGGGCGTTATTTTAATTGGAAAAGATGGTGGTGTGAAACTTAAAAAGAAGTTCATTTTAGAACCAAAAGAGATTTTTGATCTTATTGATCAAATGCCAATGCGAAGATCGGAAATGAAAAACAGGTAGTTGTATAAAAATTTAATTCTTTTCAAGCAAGACTAATATTTTTTCTTCTACCTCCGTGCTATCCCATTTTAGCTCAATATCTGGTATTTGCATAATTTGTTGCATAATTCTTTCCTGCTCATCACCGATGGCTAGTGCGTCTGAATAAGGTTGATCAGAGAATGTAACCCTGGAATAAACCGGGATCCATTTGTCTGGATTATTTTTAGCAAAATGTTTTTCGATTTTCTTTTGTAGCAAAAAAAAAGGGTCGGCTGTTTTGCTGCTCATTTCAATAAAGTTTCTGTAGCTCAATTCGGCAATAGCATCTGTATTGGGTTTTCTCTTCTTCTGATACTCCTGAAAAATGCGCTCCCAATCATCGCCATATTTAGAAATTAATTTATTCAATATATAAATATCTTCAAAACCCGCATTCATTCCCTGACCATAAAATGGTACTATGGCATGAGCAGAATCCCCAACAAGTGCCACTTTATCCCAATAAGTCCAGGGGTAGCACTTCATCGTAACCATAGCACTGGTTGGGTTTTTAAAAAAATCTTCGCTAAGACTATCCATTCCATTTATCACATCAGGAAAATAAGTTTTAAAAAATGCCTTTGCCTGAGTTTTAGTTTTTATACCCTCAAAAGATATCTCACCTTCAAATGGTAAAAACAATGTAGATGTAAAACTGCCATCGAGATTGGGCATGGCGATAAACATAAAATTGCCTCGGGGCCAGATATGAAAGGAGTTTTTGTCGAGTTTATGCGTCCCATCATCATTAGCTGGAATTGTCAGTTCTTTATATCCGATATCAATAAAATCCTGTGAATAATCAAATCGGCTTCTGCGCTGCATTTTATGACGAATTCTCGAAAATGCACCATCACAACCGAACACCAGATCATGATCATAAGCTTTCCATTCACTTTTTTCTGTTTCTCCGGTATACAATTTGGCATTCGGCAAATCAATATCCCATACTCTTTCATTAAATCTAAAATTGACGCCGGATTTTTCTGCAAGGTCTATCATTTTTCTATTCAATAATCCTCTGGAGATAGACCAGATTGCTTCACCCTCTTTTCCGTAATTCTGATAATAAATTGGCTTACTATCTACATGCATTGCTCGTTTAAAAAGAGGTATAGCAATCTTCTTTATGTCTTTCTCAATTCCAACTTTGTCCAATGCTTTCCAACCTCTATCGCTTAGTGCAAGATTTATAGAACGTCCTGAAAATTCAATTGTCCTAATATCAGGACGGCGATCAAACACAGTAACCTTATGCCCTAATCTTTTTAGATAGATCGCCAATAAAGATCCTATTAATCCGGATCCCACTACAGCGATGTCTTTTGGAGTTTGCTTCATAATATAAGCCAGGAGAATAGCTAAGATTCGAAGTAAATGTACAAAATTATGTTTCCTTATGCTTATCCCGCCCTAAAGCCTTAGAGAACCGTAATAGTTTCTCTGCTATTTTTTATTCCTTTAGTAAATAAAAACTTTTTGCCAACGCTAAATTTTCAATTGTCTCTTAATATTTTTTCTATTAAATAAAAATCCGAATTGCCAGTTTTTTCGTATATATAAAGAATAGATAATTTTCCGCCTAGGCGTCCATATATATATTTACAAAGACCTTCATATAATAATATGAAGGTCTTTTTCTGTTAAATATAAAGGTCCTATTTTAAAACGCTGTCTACTATTCCATATGCTATCGATTCTTTGGCATCCATCCAATAATCACGGTTAAAGTCCTTCAAGATTTTTTCATAGGTCTGTCCGCAGTTTTCAGCTAATATTTTAGCCCCAATCTCTTTTGTCTTTATTATTTCTTTGGCCTGAATTTCAATATTCGATGCCTGACCTCTTGCTCCTCCACTTGGTTGATGGATCATCACCCGTGCATGAGGTTGAATAAAACGTCGGCCTTTCTTACCAACAGAGAGGAGAATGGAACCCATAGAAGCTGCTAAGCCGCTACAAACGGTAGAGACCGGACTCTTTAGTGATTTTATTGTATCGTAAATAGCAAAACCTGAGGTTACATAACCACCAGGACTATTTATAATTAATTGTATTTCCTTATTGTTCTGCATATCAAGATATAACAAACGATCAATAATATGTTTGGCAGAATCATCATCAACCATCCCCCAAAGAAATACTTTTCTTTCTTCTAATAACCTTTCATCAATGGCTTCTTGTACTTTTCCCTTTTTTTTACTCATTTTTTACTTTTTGTTAAAAACCAAAATTAATCATTTTATTGGGATTTCATACCCCAATAAAGTCAAGGATTAATACCAATTAGGAATTGAAAAGCAGTTATATTTGAAAAAACATTATTATGAAAATTCCACATCTGCTTGCCATACTCTCTCTGGTGCTCATATTTAGCTGTAAAACCGAACAGAAAAAAGATGCAATTACAGAAAATATAGAACAAACCATTCCTGAAAAAATAGCCTATGCTCATGGTTTGCAAGAATGGAAAAATGTAGAAGAACTAAAATTTACATTTAATGTTGACCGGGATACTACTCATTTTGAGCGGGATTGGGTTTGGAATATTCAGAAAAATGAGGTTACAGGAAGCTCTGAAGGAGATTTGGTTACTTATAACCGAAGTGAGATAGACAGCACTGTAGCTAAAGTTGATGCAGGTTTTATAAACGACAAATATTGGTTATTAGCGCCTTTTAACCTGGTATGGGATAAAGATAGTTTCAGTTATGAAGCAACAGCAGCTGCAGAAGCTCCAATTAGTAAAACGCCGATGCAAAAACTGACTATTGTTTATTCAGGCGAAGGAGGTTATACCCCCGGAGATGCCTATGATTTTTATTATGGGGATGATTATATCATCAAGGAATGGACATTTCGTAAAGCAAATCAGACAGAATCCACACTAACAACTACATGGGAGGAATATACAACCTTAGATGGATTGAATATCTCAAAGACACATAAAAATGCCGAAGGGAATTTTAAATTGTATTTCACAAACATTAAAGTTAAATAGGTTAGAAAAAGCCTTATTTAGTGCTCTTTCTTTTCAGAAGGAAAGTGGCTGCTAAAACTGCTACAGAGCAGACCATTAAAGTTATAAAACTCAAACTAAGTGAAAATTGTTCTGCAATAAAACCCAGAATAACGGGTCCTACAAGAAAGCCTGAATATCCTGTGCCGGCTATAAAAGCAATTCCCTGAGAAGATTCTACCCCCTTTACATTACCCCCAATTCTGAATAATTCAGGGACAATTACTGAAAACCCCAGGCCTGTTAGAGCAAATCCAAGAATGGCCAAATACATATGTGCAGAAAGGACCAGAAGATACCCAATTATAGCTATTATAGACCCCAGGGCGACTATTTTTACTGATCCTATTCTTGCACTAATCGAATCTCCTAAAAAGCGGCCAAGAGTCATGAATGCCTGGAATCCTAAAAATCCGGCTCCCCATATAGTTTCAGGTGCCAGGCTAACTTCTTTTAAAAATAATCCACTCCAGTCCACAATAGCTCCTTCGCTGCCCATAACAACAAAGGAGACAATACCAATTAGCATTAGGGGTTTAAAATTTTTAAAGCTAAAGGCCTCTTTTTCAATAGGAGCAGCTACGACCATTTGATACCGCTTAAAAAAAATGAAGTTTACCGAGAGAACCAATAGGACCGCTAATAACATATGAACCCCCCTATTGTCTATTACGGGAATTAAAAAACTTCCTAAGCCAGCCAATACGCCACCAAGGCTAAAAAACCCATGGGAAGCAGACATAAACTTCTGTTTATCCTCCTTTTCAATTTCGGTAACCAGGGTATTCATAGAAATATCAGTAAATCCATTAGTGGCCCCAAAAAATAAAAGAGCGATGGCAAGGCTTATAAAACCGGGCGCCATTAAAGGGAATAAAGCCGCTATGCAGCTAAGGATTATGCCAATAGAGGTTGCCTTGCCAACACCAATTTTATTAATGATCTTAGAAGCTATAGGAAAAACCAAAAAAACGCCAAGTGAAAGAAAAAAAAGAGCAATGCCTAGAGTGGCTTTGTTGATCCCAAGATCTTCTTTAACGGAAGGTATATAAATGGCCCAGGTACCAAACAAGATATTTAAGCTGGCAAAAACCCAGGCAGGCCCGAAATATCTGGGATTTGTAAGGATTAGTCTAAGAGATTTCATAAGCTGCCTATTAAAAAAGGCCAAAAATATACATTCATTCGATAAACAATGTAGTTACTTCTAAACGATTATTATCGGGATCCAGCGCCTCAAATTCATAATATCCATCACCCGTTTTTCTTGGACTACTAATTACCTTATATCCATCTCTTTTCAACTCCGCAGCCTTTTGATCTACTTCAGGCATGCTGTCTACTCCAAAGGCCAAATGAATAATTCCCAGATGCTGTTTCCCTATTGTATCATTTCTGTTTTCTGGTATACCAGGCATATACATTAGTTCTAATCTTGCACCAGAATCAAAAGTGAGAAAGTAACTCTGAAACCCTTTGGTATGATTATAATAAAGGGTATTGGCCTTACCTCCAAAATAGCTAACATAGAAATTCTTAAGCAATTCCAACTTTTTGGTCCATATAGCTACATGCTCTAATTTCATTGATTTACATTAAAATACTTTGGTTAATATCTTTAAACAACCATTATAGAATGCTATAAAATCAGGTCTTTAAATTTCTACTCTTACTCAATATCCCTTTTTTCAAAATTTGTCCGAAGTTATACATGTCTTCATAACTACAATAAAATGGTGCCGGAGCAAGTCTTATGACATTAGGCTCCCGCCAATCCGTAATCACCCCATTTTCCATCAAATAATCAAACAAAGATCTACCCTCGCCGTGGATCAATACGGATAATTGACATCCTCTTTCATTAGGTGTTATAATTTCAAAACTACTATCCACTTCACTATCAATTTCGTGCAGGACAAATTCAAGATAGGAGACAATTTTGTTTCGTTTTTCTATCAAAGAACTCATTCCTACTTCTTCAAATAGAGCTAATGAAGCCAGATATGGGGCCAGTGCCAATACCGGAGGATTACTCAACTGCCATGCATCTGCGGTAGCAATAGGTTCAAACTCCTGTTTCATTAAAAAACGCGTCTCCTTTTTGGTGCCCCACCATCCTTCAAATCTTGTAATTTTATCCTGATCGAGATGCCTTTCATGAATAAAGACACCCGAAGCATTTCCAGGCCCACTATTCATATATTTATAGCTACACCAGGCGGCGAAATCACAGCCCCAATCGTGTAGTTTTAATTCTATATTTCCTGCAGCATGAGCAAGATCCCATCCCACATTAGCACCTACAGATTTACCGGCACTGGTTATGGTTTTCATATCAAAGACCTGACCATTGTAATAATTTACGCCCCCCAATAGTACGAGTGCCAACTCATCTCCTACTTCATTAATTTTGTCAACAATGTCTTCGGTATGCCAGTGATGTTCGCCCGGTCGCTTTCGTACTTCTACAATAGTATCTTTTGGATCAAAACCGTGAAAACGGACCTGACTTTGCAGCATATACTGATCTGATGGAAATGCTTTCTCTTCACATATTATTTTATAACGCTTTTTGGTAGGCGTGTAAAAAGAAACCATTAAAAGATGCAGATTTACTGTAAGGGTATTCATAACAGATACCTCCTCTGGTTTAGCCCCAACTATCTTGGCTAATGGTTTTGCTAATCTTTCGTGGTAGTCCCACCAGGGTTTCTTTGAATGAAAGTGACCTTCTACAGCTAAATTCTTCCAATCTTCCATTACTTCATCCACAAAATCTTGTGAATTCTTAGGTTGGAGACCCAAAGAGTTCCCCGTAAAATAAATTACATTTTTGCCATTTAGTTGTGGAAAGAAAAACTTATCCCTGAATTCTTTAAGAGGATCATTGATATCCAATTCCTTAGCGAAGGACAATGTATTTTGAAATGGCATGGCTAATTTTTAATCAAAAATACAATATCCAAATAAAAGATAGCACCGATTAAATTATCTATTCACTTCTTAAGCCTCCGGTATTCTCATTTCAATGATATGACTTACAAAACCCGCTTTCTCATAGGCTTTTATAGCAGGAATATTATCTGAGTAAACTGTAAGGCGCATTTCTTTAAATCCTTTTGATAGTGCCCAAGTCCTAAGGGACTCCAATATCATTCTATTAATTCCCAATCCCCTATATACAGGAAGGGTATACATAAAACCAAAATTGGCATACTCCTTATGATTTATGTAAGATCTTGCCCTTTCAATAACCGCAGTACCACAGCTAACTATAGTGTTATTTTTCTCTGCTACAATAACGGCCACTTCATTGTCTAAAATCATCCCTTTTAAATCATAGTAACTTACTGGATCCTTTCGTATGGTTTCATCAAATGGCCTTTCTGCTTTAATCAACTCTTGTTCAAAAGCTAAAAGAACCTCCAAATCGGATAATGTAGCCGTCCTAATAGTTATTTCACCCATGCTTATCACTCTTATTTTTAAACCTAAGATAGTATATAAATCCATATTTTTACCAAAAAGGATTTATGCATTTTCTTCCGGAATCTCTAGAAAGCTATATCACACTTAATTCTGAAAATGAGCCTGATATTTTACGTGAATTAACCCGTGAGACACACTTAAAGGTAATACAACCCCGAATGATTACAGGGCATTATCAGGGTAGGGTTCTTAGCATGCTTTCCAAGTTGATTCAACCAAGTAGTATTTTAGAAATTGGTACATACACGGGGTATTCCGCAATTTGCCTTGCAGAAGGATTGACGAATGATGGGTTATTGCATACTATAGATATCAATGAAGAACTTTTGGAAATACAGCGTAAATATTTTGGGCAAAGTGGTTTTGGGGATAAAATAATACAACATACCGGTGATGCATTAAAAATTATTCCTGAATTTGACCAGGTTTTTGATCTCGTCTTTATTGACGCCGAAAAGAAAATGTATGATGCCTATTTCGAAGAAGTGATTGAAAAGACCAGACCGGGAAGCATCATATTAACCGACAATGTCCTCTGGTCCGGCAAAGTAGTGGAACCGCTGGATAAAAAAGATATGGTAACCCCGAATCTTCTGGCTTATAATAAAAAACTAAAAAACGATCCAAGAGTGGAAACGGTTATATTGTCTATCAGAGATGGACTTACGCTATGTAGGGTTCTATAAACCTGCGATACAACATATAAAACAGAAAGCCCAAAAGAATGCCTATAAATGCACCAGTTATAATATCCAAAGGATAATGAACCCCTACGTATATTCTGCTATAGGCAAATAAAAAAGGCCAAACAAAAAGCAACCAAATAATTGAAACTTTTTTCCTAAGAAACAAAAAAGATATCGTAGTTAATGAGAAGGAAGAGGAAGCATGACCTGAAAAGAAACTATAGCCGGAGGCATTATATAAAACTCTGATAATAGCGTTTATTTCTTCGTCATTATTAGGCCTGAGTCGTTCAAAATAAGTCTTGGTTAAATTGGTAAGACCTAAAACGCAAATTAACAACAGGACTATTGTACATGTAATGAAAAGAGCTTCTTTTTTTGGGTATTTCAGAAAAATTAATGCGAAAAGTAAGATATAAAGGGGAATCCATGAATTGATATTGGTAACTACAAGCCAAAATAAATCAAAATCTTCTGTTCCCAGATTATTTAAATATACTAATGTACTTCTATCCCATTCCAGAAGCTGTTTGAGCATAGCTCCACTTATTTGCGCTTAATAGTACCGGTTACGTCGTCAACATTTTTCTTTACTTTCTCAATTTCATTTTTTATATCGTCTGTAAAACTGGTATCAATTCCTTGCTTATCGGCGCTTTTTTGTATTTCCTTCTTAATATCATCTGTGGCATCTCTTAATTGCCTCATCCCTTTGCCCAGTCCTTTGGCAATTCCTGGAATTTTATCAGCCCCAAATACCATTACCACAATAAACATGATAAAGAATATTTCGGCTCCGCTAATAAATAAAACAACAGTTGCAAGCATAATACAAATATAAGGAAGTTTACGTCCCAAATAAAAAAAGTCCCGATGTACTACATCAGGACTATTAACTTTTTTTAGGAGGAATTATTACTTTCCTTTTATATTTTGTTTAAATTGTTCAAATTCAGATTTCTGTTCCTTTTTGGGCCAGGAATTGTTACTTGCATCAATATCTGCTGTTTCAGCTTTAGGATCCACTACAATTCCAACAAGTTCTTTTTCAGAAGAAATAACACGTTTAAATTCCTGATCATTTTTCCGCCATATTTGCGGTGGATAAGTAACATTTTCCTTAGAACCATCAGCATATGTGTATTCAACTATTAATGGCATTGGTATCCCTCCGGGTTTATTGAAAACAATCTCATAAAAATATTTTGGTTCTTCAATCTGAGAACGTTCTTCAGCAGTCATATTATCCATCATATATTCCTTTAGGTCCTGAGAGGTCTCTGAAGGGGAATTGTGCCTTAGGCCTTCTTCAAAATCTTCACTCTCTTCGTCCACAAGGTATACCATTGGTGGAAAACTTGCTTCAGTCAGCCCTCTCGAAGTCATATAATTCTTCATTTTTTTTGTTGGCTTATCGCTGACATAGTATTTTTTTACTCCTTTTACTCCAATATCCACGTAATCCGTGGTATAAAACCAACTTCTCCAGTACCAGTCAAGATCCACTGCCGAAGCATCTTCCATTGTTCTAAAGAAATCCTCTGGAGTGGGATGTTTAAATTTCCATCTGTGGGAATAGATCTTAAAGGCATGATCAAATAGTTCTTTCCCCATTATGGTTTCACGAAGAATATTCAGTGCTGTAGCAGGTTTACCGTAGGCGTTCGGACCCAATTGGTATACATTTTCCGGATTAGACATAATGGCAGATATTGTAGATTGATCCCCGCTCATATAAGGCACTATCTTTGAAGGAGCTCCCCTTCTTGAGGGATAAGCTTTATTTGGGGAGATATCTTCCGGAAATTCTTCTCCATATTCCTGTTCAGCGATATACTGCATAAAGGTATCAAGGCCTTCGTCCATCCAACCCCACTGACGCTCATCTGAATTTACAATCATGGGGAAAAAATTATGTCCAACCTCATGAATAATAACACTTATCATCCCAAATTTTACACGGTCTGAATAGCTTCCATCCTCCTTTGGCCTTCCATAGTTCCAACATATCATAGGATACTCCATTCCTTGATTTTTTGCGTGTACAGAAATTGCTTTATGATACGGATAATCAAAAGTATGCTCTGAATATGATTTTAAGGTACTGGCCACAGCCTTCGTGGAGAATTCTTCCCATAGCGGATTACCTTCCTTGGGATATAAGGAAACCGCCATTACATCTTTGTTCCCAATTTTAACGGCTTGCATGTCCCAAATAAATTTTCTGGAAGTGGCAAATCCAAAATCTCTGACATTCTGAGCCTTAAATTTCCAGGTCTTTTTATCTTCAGAAAATCCTTTTTCGGCCTGCTCGGCCTCTTGCTGTGTAACGATTAAAACCGGTTTGTCATAAGACTTTTTGGCCTGCTCATAGCGCTGCATCATTTCCCTGGAAAATATTTCTTTCCTGTTAGTTAATTCCCCGGTAGCGTCTAATATATGATCTGCCGGTACGGTAATATTTACCTCATAATCCCCAAAAGGCAGGGCAAACTCTCCCCTACCCCAGAACTGATAATTCTGCCATCCCTCTACATCACTATAAACAGCCATCCTCGGAAAAAATTGGGCTATCACATATGACCTGTTGCCATCTTTGGTAAAATACTCGTAACCAGATCTGGCCCGGTCTATAGTATGATCTGGTATATTGTACCACCATTTTAATGAAAATGAAACCTGACCACCACTTTTAAGTACCTGTGGAAGATCAATCCGCATCATTGTTTGATTTATCGTATATGGTAAGTTTTTACCATTGGTGTCTTTGATAAATTCAATATTAAAACCTCCCTCAAAAGGTTTTTGCATTAATTTCTTTACAAAATTTTTCGAACTGTATGCAATGGCAAACTCCTTTTCATCTCTCAGAGGAGATTTTGAATCTTCAGCCCTCACATTCTGATCTAATTGAAGCCAGAGATATTCTAAATCATCCGGAGAATTGTTAATATAGGTAATGGTTTCTTCTCCATAAATCTTAGCATTCTTATCATCTAATTCTATATCTATCTTATAATCTGCTTGTTGCTGATAATAATCCGGACCTGGAGTTCCGGAAGCAGACCGGTATGTGTTTGGAGTCGCAAATTCGTCGTAGAGTTGTTTAAATTTACTTTGATTAGAATGACCAGATTCTCTTTCTTTTTTAATTTCCTGTTGTGTGAAACCAAAAGTAACAGTTAAACATAATACAAATGTGAGGGAACGATTTAGTTTGTTCATGTAGTTGAATTCTTTTTAGAATTCGCGAATTTAGAATTTTTTAAATATTTGCAGCTCAAAATGTTACAAGTTTAACATTCCTTTATTATTTTCCTTTAACAACAGAAAACTTTTCTTTTTACCGTTTATTCTAAGATGGACTATATTCTGTTGTTCTTCAAACATATCTGTAAGTATATCATTTTCAATTTCGATAGTTTTTAAGGCAGAGAGATCGATGTCCTCGATTTCCAAATAACAAATAATTAAATCATTATCGAATTTCTTTCCCAAAAACACAAAAGTTCTGTCTTTCCCATCTGTGCGTAAAACCAATTTGGACCGGATATATTTTTCTATATAATAGTTTGCCTCCTCAGATTCATCCTCCGTAGATAGAAAGGTTTGAACGTCATAGCGTTCTTCTAGTACATTTTCCAGGTCATCAATAAAGATGCGACTAGTAATTTGCAGAGAATTATCCTTATTGGAATATTCTATATTAGTTACGCTCAAATAGAACTTGTGTATTGCGGTAAATGCAAAAAGTGACAGAATTATCAGGAGGATGCTAGTTCGTAAGACAAGTGTTTTGAGTGGTTTCATAATTTGGTTTTGCAAGATTCATGCCATGGGTAAAAATTACTCTTCATCAGCCTCCTTTAAATAGGCATTACTGCGCAATTTAAGGTATTCCCAGATTTTAAGTTTATCGTGACTGTCTACCACAACACTAAAAGGAATATCCACTTCGCAAAAATACATGAAGTCCTCTATTTTACTCTCAGGTATTTTTAGATACTTTACAAACATAGAATCGGCATAATACTCCCTCACCCTGTTGGTCCGTGCATATTTGTTCTGTGTTGCCACTACTTTTTTAAGGTATTTAGTCCTACCGGAAATAGCATTAATAATAGGGTTTAAGGGTACTAATCCACCTCCTGTGGTTGCTTCATTAAGCTTGCGTTCAGCCTGGGTAATTGGCTTTACATAAGCATTTGGAAGCCCTAATGTGGATGCTACATAAACTTTTTCTCTATTTAAACTATTCATATCCCTGCTAAGGTCTCCCGAGAGGTTATAGGGCCGGACGACCACTTCATCCAATTCATTAATAAACTCTTCCAAAGGCACTATTATATATCTGCTCTCCAACATTGCTCTGGATACTACCAGGCTCATGCGTTTATACTGAACCGCAGAGAACAAGATAGTATCATTAAGTTTAGCAGAAATTGAAAACAGCCCCTCCGAATCGGTAATAGTAGCTCTATTGGCAGAGGTATTCATAACATGAACATCTGGAACACCTTTATTTCCATTGGTTACTTTTCCTTTTAACTTGGAAAAAATAGATTGTGCGGAAGCATTTATAACAATCAGAAAAAAAATCAGGAAAAATTTCTTATTCCTCGGCATTCATCTGTTTTAAAAATATATTACTTTGGGTTACCAGAAAATCAATGAGTTCAAATTCATTGTCTTTTTGCATTAAGGAGCGAGGGGGTATTTTTTCATCACAATAGATCAAAAAGGCGTCTATCTGATCCTGGGGTATGTTAAGATCTAATACAAAAAATTCATCGTCATAAACCAGACGTAATACTTCGCTAACCTTTAATGGTTTCTTATCCTCACTGGGTTCATCCTTTTTGGTATTCACCAGGGCCTTAAATATGTTTACAAAATTAATTCCATCTTTCATTATACCCCGTGTTATTTTGTCCTCGGCAATATTTACAACTTCGGTAGTCTGGTCAGTCTCGTATTCAAACTTTTTAAAATCTTCATTTTGTAGTTCGAGGAATTTTTTTTGATTTTCCGGACTTACCACAACTTCATCAAGTTGAGTAACCTTCTCATTAACCTCAACCACCAGCCTGTTATTATCCAATATCTGCTGTGTTATTTTTACCACTTCAATCTGATAGTTGATAGAAGTAAAAACTATTTCATCATTTAATTTTACCCTGATAGCAAAATCACCATTATCATTTGTAATTGTAGCCCTTTGTGAAGTACTATTAATAACATTTTCATTGGGTACATTTACATTTCTGTACAGCACAGTGCCACGTAGAATAGTTCGTTCATCACCTTGTGAAGTTCCTATAGCAATACAAAATAACGATAAAATAAAAAGAAGTTTAATCTTCATAGGTAACTGTGCTTATTTAAAGAATGCTCTAATTTATAAAGAAAATGTATGTTCTTGTCATAAAAAAATTTGGCGTCATTAAACTTTTGTTAATTTATGAATGTATATACCTTGATTATAAACTTATCATGCACAATAACTGCAGTCATATCAGATAAATTGGGTTGTTTAACCATACAACTAATCCTTTTACCCCATAATCAAGTATTTTGGAGTATAAAGTTAGCTAAATGTGGATATAATTCTATTTTTGTTAGTCCCCAATGTACGAGAATCTTAAAGAGATCTACATCTTATGTGCCTTAACAATTTTATTGTCTTTAAAAGTATGATAAAATGGCCAAAACATATGATTTCAGGTAACCTAAAACATACCAAAATGAAAATGAAATTCCTGATAACCCTGGTAAGTTTTTCCCTTTGCAGCGTTCTTTCAGCTCAGATTAAAATTGGTGATAATCCACAAAATATTGACGCATCCTCCGTTTTGGAATTGGAAAGTTCCAGCAGAGTTTTGGTAATTACAAGAATTAACACCTCGCAGATGAATAGTATTGTTCCTTTGCAAGGGGCCGTTATTTACAATACAGATGAACAATGTTTATTCTTTTACGACGGTGCTGCCTGGTTGAATATGTGTGAGACATTTGGGCTCTCTTTTACGGCAGACCCTATTGTAAATCCTACCAGCACAATTGTGATTACGGAAAACGGGGATAATCGCAATTTCGAAGTTGGCGAAATAACCGGGGCAAACATTGTGGATTTCAGCATTAGTGGTAATGACATTCAAAATAATTCAATTACGGCAGATAAATTAGCGCCAGATTCCGTAGGAAGCGAAGAATTACAGGATAATACGGTTGCAGATGCCGAAATAGACTATAACCAGGTAACGCTGAATGATTTTAACAATGATGCAGGTTTTATTACCGGAGCAGAAATTGTGAGTCCGGCTCCAAACAAT
>NZ_CAMYOM010000031.1:0-9700 GCF_947260015.1 uncultured Eudoraea sp.
CCCGTTTACTACTTTAAAACGCTGTCCTGGAGTGATCGGTTTTAATTTTCTAACTGACATTTGTTGTCTTTATAGATTACTGTAAAAATCGATTACTTCCCCTTCTTCAACATCAACTATGGCTTTCTTAAATGCATTAGATTTCCCATGCTGAACCCCTGTTTTTGTAAAACGGGTTTTGCGTGAAGGTCCATAATTCATTGTTCGAACTTTTTTCACTGAAACGCCATAAGCCGCTTCAACGGCATCCTTGATCTGTAGTTTATTGGCCTTAGGATTCACAACAAAACCATAGCGATTATACAATTCGCTATCCGCTGTCATTTTTTCCGTTATAATTGGCTTTATCAACACACTCATGTCCAACCTATTTATTTAAGTTCGTTTCAATTCCTTCTAATGAACTTTCCAGAAGAACGATTTGATTTGCATTAAGAATTTTGTAAGTGCTTAATTCTGAATTAGTTACCACTTCGTAACCTTTCAAATTACGCGACGACAAATATACGTTATTATTTGAATCACCCAACACAAACAAAGACTTTTTGTTTTCCAATCCTAAGGATTTCAAAACCTGCATGAAATCTTTAGTCTTTGGGGATTCAAAATTGAAGTCTTCTACGACCATAATAGCCTTATCCCGACCCTTTAGACTTAGCGCAGATTTTCTGGCCAACCTCTTTACATTCTTATTAAGTTTTTGGCTATAATCTTTTGGTCTGGGCCCAAAAACCCTTCCTCCACCACGAAATATAGGGGATTTAATACTTCCCGCTCGTGCAGTACCTGTTCCTTTTTGTTTCTTAATCTTTCTGGTACTTCCAACTATATCCGCGCGTTCTTTGGTGCTGTGAGTACCCTGTCTTTGATGAGCCATGTACTGCTTAACATCCAAATAAATCGCATGCTTATTGGGTTCCATTTTGTAAACTGCGTCCGATAGGTCTGCCTTTCGCCCAGTATCTTTTCCTTTTACATCTAAAACTGCTACCTTCATTACTTCTCTATAGTTAAGTAAGCATTTTTATGACCGGGTACACAACCTTTTAAAACCAAAAGATTTTTTTCCGGAACAACTTTTAAAACTCTTAGGTTTTGAACGGTAACTCTACCACCGCCCATTCTTCCTGCCATCTTCATTCCCTTAAAAACTCTCGCAGGATATGAAGCAGCACCTATTGAACCAGGAGCTCTCAGTCTGTTATGCTGACCGTGAGTTGCTTGTCCAACCCCGGCAAAACCGTGTCTCTTAACAACTCCCTGGAATCCTTTCCCTTTAGATGTAGCCGAGACATCAACAAATTCGCCTTCAACAAATACGTCGACACCAACGGTTTGACCTAATTTAAATTCTCCTTCAAAATCCCGGAATTCAACGACTTTCTTTTTGGTGGAAGAACCTGCTTTTTTAAAATGGCCCATTTCAGCCTTATTAGCACGCTTTTCTGCCTTGTCATCGAAACCAAGCTGAAGGGCATTGTACCCGTCTACCTCTTCGGTTCTGACTTGGGTAACTACGCATGGTACATATTATTACTATTATTTATTAATTAATCTTAAACTACTTTTTTCTGCAAAAAAAACAGGATCAAAAACAATTCGATCCCGAATATATTTTTGTTACCGTTTTTCCTTTGCGAAACGCTCCGGACATGTTATCCGCTTCAAACCGAAACGGACTAGTCTATCACACTTTAATCTCCACCTCAACACCACTTGGAAGCTCCAGCTTCATAAGTGCATCAATTGTTTTTGATGAAGAACTATAAATATCCAGCAGTCTTTTATAAGAACTCAACTGAAACTGCTCTCTCGATTTCTTGTTCACATGGGGTGAGCGCAAAACCGTAAATATCTTTTTATGTGTTGGCAAAGGAATTGGACCTGTTACCACAGCACCAGTCGATTTTACCGTTTTCACAATCTTCTCGGCAGATTTGTCTACCAGGTTATGATCGTACGATTTTAGTTTTATTCTAATTTTCTGACTCATAATACTAAAATTTAGGCGGTTACACCTGTTGCTGCTTTTATAACCTCTTCAGCTAAACCAGAAGGGGTTTCTGCATAATGTGAAAATTCCATGGTTGAAGTTGCCCTGCCAGAGGACAATGTCCTAAGCGAAGTTACATAACCAAACATTTCCGAAAGAGGCACCTCTGCCTTGATGACTTTAGCACCCGCTCTGTCGTCCATATTGGTAACATGTCCTCTTCTGCGATTAAGGTCTCCAACAATATCACCCATATTCTCTTCGGGCGTAAGTGCCTCTAATTTCATGATGGGCTCCATAAGTACAGCTTTTGCTGCCTTTGCAGCTCCTTTATATCCAATTTTAGCTGCAAGTTCAAAAGAAAGAGAATCAGAATCTACAGGATGAAAAGAACCATCCTTAAGAGTGATTTTCATACTATCCATTTCAAATCCGGCTAAAGGACCATTCTTCATAGCCTCTCTAAATCCTTTTTCCACTGAAGGAATATATTCTCTGGGTATATTACCACCCTTGATTACATTTACAAATTCCAGGCCGGATATGCCATCCTCTCTTGGTTCCATTGTAAATACGATATCTGCAAATTTACCACGACCACCGGTTTGTTTTTTATAAATTTCCCTGTGATCAGCGCTTCGGGTAATCGCTTCTTTGTATTCAACCTGAGGTTTTCCCTGATTGACATCAACTTTAAACTCCCTTCTTAAGCGGTCTACAATAATATCAAGGTGCAACTCGCCCATACCGGAAATAATCGTCTGGCCTGAAGCTTCGTCTGTTTTAACCACAAAAGTCGGATCTTCTTCAGCCAATTTAGCCAATGACATCCCTAATTTATCAACATCAGCCTTGGTTTTGGGCTCCACAGCAATCCCGATAACGGGATCAGGGAAATTCATGCTTTCCAGAATAATAGGATGCTTTTCATCTGAAAGTGTATCCCCTGTTTTAATATCTTTAAAACCTACAGCCGCACCAATATCACCAGCCGCAATAGAATCTACCGCATTCTGCTTATTGGAATGCATCTGATATATTCGTGAAATCCTTTCCTTATTCCCCGAGCGATTATTGAGCACGTAAGATCCTGCATTTAACTTACCCGAATACGCTCTGAAGAAAGCTAAACGTCCTACAAACGGATCTGTGGCAATTTTAAAAGCTAAAGCCGCAAACGGCTCATTTATGTCCGGTTTTCTTAATACTTCTTTATCTGTTTTTGGGTCTATTCCTATAATACCTTCTTTATCCATGGGAGAAGGCAGGTAACGACAAACAGCATCCAATAAAAATTGCACCCCTTTGTTTTTAAAGGAAGAGCCACAAATCATTGGAATAATACTCATATCCATAACTGCTGCTCTTAAAGCCGCATGTACTTCATCTTCAGTAATAGAATCTTCATCTTCAAAGAATTTCTCCATCAAGCCTTCATCGTATTCCGCTACTGCCTCAATCAAAGCAGCACGGTATTCGTGAACTTCCTCCTTCATTTCTTCAGGAATATCAATGATATCAAAGGTAGCGCCCATATCTTCATCATGCCATACAATAGCACGGTTCTTAACAAGGTCAACAATACCTTTAAAATCTGCTTCTTCCCCTATAGGCAAAACAATTGGAACTGCATTGGATTTCAACATATCCTTAACCTGCTTACTAACCATTAAAAAGTTAGAACCTTGTCTATCCATTTTGTTCACAAAGCCTATTCGCGGAACTTTGTAATTGTCTGCCAACCTCCAGTTAGTTTCAGACTGAGGCTCAACACCATCAACTGCACTAAACAGAAAAACCAAACCATCCAATACCCTAAGTGAACGATTCACTTCAACAGTAAAATCTACGTGTCCGGGGGTATCGATAATATTAAAATGGTAGGGTTTAGTTTCAGGAAGAACTTGTCCGTTCTTGGTTGGGAAATCCCAGGTACATGTTGTAGCAGCCGAGGTAATGGTTATACCGCGTTCCTGCTCCTGCGCCATCCAGTCCATAGTCGCAGCTCCATCATGTACTTCACCCATTTTATGACTAACGCCCGTATAATACAAAATACGTTCAGTAGTGGTGGTCTTACCCGCATCAATATGCGCAGCAATACCAATATTTCTTGTATATTTTAAATCTCTAGCCATTTTACTTTTTAAAACCTAAAGTGTGAAAATGCTTTGTTAGCTTCTGCCATTTTATGAGTATCCACTCTTCTTTTGACCGCGGCACCTTCTTCTTTAGAAGCTGCCAATACTTCTCCGGCCAATTTTTGAGCCATGGACTTTTCGTTACGCTTGCGCGAAAAGCTTATTAGCCATTTCATGGCAGTAGAAATTTTTCTATCCGGTCTTATTTGCATGGGGATCTGAAAAGTTGCACCACCTACTCTTCTGCTTCTAACCTCTACGTGAGGCATCACATTAGAAAGCGCTTCTTTCCACAATTCCAATGCAGATTTCTCTTCATCTGTTTTCTTTTCTTCTACAATATCCATTGCATCATAGAATACTTTAAAGGCAACTGATTTCTTTCCATCCCACATTAACATATTCACAAAACGTGTTACCAGCTGGTCATTAAACCTTGGATCTGGTAATAGTGGCCTTTTTTTCGCCTGTCTTTTTCTCATCTCTTCTTCTTACAAGTTTAGATTACTTTTTAGGGCGTTTTGCTCCATATTTAGATCTTCTTTGGGTCCTTCCAGCAACTCCTGCTGTATCTAAAGCCCCGCGGACAATATGATATCTAACTCCTGGCAAATCCTTCACCCTTCCGCCTCTAACCAATACTATCGAGTGCTCCTGGAGATTGTGACCCTCGCCGGGAATGTATGCGTTTACCTCTTTACCATTGGTTAACCTAACCCTTGCAACCTTTCGCATTGCAGAATTTGGTTTCTTAGGTGTAGTGGTATAAACCCGCGTACAAACCCCTCTTCGCTGGGGACACGAATCCAAAGCAGCCGATTTACTCTTCTTGGTAATTGTGGCCCTTCCTTTTCGTACTAATTGTGAAATTGTTGGCATACTAATATATATGTATAAATACTACCCTCATTTAAGGGCTGGCAAATGTAGTAATTATTCATTATAATTCAAATGCTATCCCATAATTTTCTTTTATTTTTTTTTAGGAGTTTTTATCGGGGGCTTATTATGATCTAATGGATCCTTTTTAAGGGCCAATTATTCTATTAGGTTATACCTTAATATAATACCCAATTATTCTATTATGTTATACCTTAATTTTTATAAAACAATTTAAATTTAATTTCATCTGAGGCCAGAAAATTTATATTGATTGAATTTAATTTCAATACCAGACAAAATTGTGAAGTTTATAATGCTTTGCTAAAGAAATCGAATGATTCTTACTTTATTGGGAACTAAGAGTTTAATTAATCATTTTTTTAACATTTTTTTTGTTGTTTTTTTTAACAATAGTCTGCCGAATTGTTTTTTTCTTCACTAACTTCTTAAAGTTTTATTAAAATAAGTTTGGATTATTAACATGAAATTAGGATTTTCGCAGTTAGCTAATTCAAATAATTAAAAAATGAGAACAAATTTAAATGGAATCTTGACGCTTCTTTTGGCGTTTGTTGTGCATTTATCATTTGCGCAAGACAAAACGATTTCAGGTAATGTGACCGATCAAGACGGTCTGCCTTTGCCTGGCGTTAATATCATCGTGGATGGTACAACAAAGGGTACCCAAACCGATTTTGACGGTAATTACTCTATTAGTGCTAGTCAGGGACAAGTATTGCTCTTTACCTACATTGGCCAAAAACCTGAAAGAGCCGTTATTGGTGTTGGTAACAGCATTAACATTGTAATGGAGCTGGATGCCGAAGCATTGGAAGAAGTAGTTGTAACTGCTTTAGGTATTAAAAGATCAGAAAAATCAATTGGTTATGCTGTTCAAGATGTAAAGGGTGATGAAATTGCACAAACGCAAGAGCCCAATTTGGTAAATGCCCTGAGTGGTAAAGTTGCAGGTGTACAAATCACCAATAGTAGCGGCGCGGCAGGTGCATCTTCACGAATTGTATTGAGGGGTGCTTCATCTATCACCGGAAACAACGAACCCTTGTTCGTTGTGGATGGAATCCCAATTGACAACAGTAACCAGGGTGATGCTGACGCTTTCGGTGGTATCGATTTACCGAACGGAGCTGCAGATATCAACCCAAATGATATCGAATCAGTATCAGTACTTAAAGGACCAAACGCAGCGGCTCTATACGGTTTAAGAGCAGCGAATGGTGTAATCTTAATAACCACAAAAAAAGGGGCAAAGAGCAAAGCTATAGGTATTAATATAAACAGTACTGTAAGTTTTGAAAATCCACTTCTCCTTCCGAGTTTCCAAAATTCTTATGGTCAGGGAAACGTTTCAAATTTCTTTGAATGGGTAGATGGAACACAATCAAATGGTGGTGTCGATGAAAGTTGGGGACCTCCTTTAGACGTGGGGCTTTCTTTTGTCCAGTGGAATTCTTATACGGTTGATGGAGCACCGTTACCATGGGTATCCAAACCAAACAATATTAGAGATTTTTATGACACGGGGATAACCACACAAAATAGTGTTTCATTAAGTGGTGGCGGAGAAAATTCTTCGTTTAGATTATCCCTGGCAGGATTTGATCAAAAAGGTATGGTACCTTTTACCGGCTTTAACAGATATACAGTTGGTGGTAACTTCACACAGGACCTTAATGATTTTATAACTGCAGGATTAAATGTCAGGTATATTAAATCAGGTAGTGATAATATTGTAAACCAGGGTTATGATAATTCTAACCCTACACAACAGATTAATGGTTTCTCTGGTAGGAACGTAGATTTTGCTGCTCTTAGACCCTGGAGAGATTTACCGCTATCACCGGTTGGAACCCAGGCAGAAGGAACACCCCTTAACTGGAATACGGTATTTCAAAATAACCCATTTTGGGGATTGGAAACCAATACAAATGCATTTAAGAAGGATAGGGTTATTGGTGGCGCCAACATCAATTTTAAATTTTCTGATAAATTGTCGATGGTTGCGCGAACAGGGATAGACTACTGGACCGCAGTTACTACCCTCGAACGGGCTAAAGGCACCAACAATTTTCCGGAAGGAATGTTTACAGTTGATACGCAATCGCGTTATGAAATTAACACAGAGGCAATTTTGACCTATGCAACACCAATAGGTGCAAACTTTGATTTTTCTCTTAACGTTGCCGGCAACTCATTGCTGAGAACTTTTGATCAGGTATTTATGGCCGCAGATCAGTTGGAACTTCCAGAGGTTTATAATATTTCTAATGTAAAATCCGGAGTAACTCCACGAATTTCAAATTTTAGAAGTGAACAAAGGATTAACAGTATATATGGCTTTGGTCAATTGGCATTCAAGGACTATCTATTTTTAGACTTTACAGCCAGAAATGATTGGGCAAGTATTCTGCCTGTGGAAAACAACTCTTTTTTCTACCCATCGGTGACATTAAGTGCTGTACTTAGTGATGCCTTTAATATTAACAAGGAAACAGTTTCTCTGTTAAAAGTTAGAGGTGGATGGTCTGAAGTTGGTAGTGTTGGTGCATTGGCACCTTACGAACTTCAACCTGTTTTCCAGTTTAGTACCGTTCCTTTTGGAAGTACTACACGGGCTTTTTTCCCAAGCGCTCTTAATAATCCAACTATTGGACCGGAAACAACATCCGGTTGGGAAGTAGGTGTAGATGCGAGATTTTTTGGAAACAGACTTCGCTTTGATGGTACCTATTATGATCAAACAAGTAAGGACCTGATCGTTGACGTTCAGGTTAGTTCTACCAGTGGAATTGGGTCCACCATTCAAAATGTGGGTGAGATGAGAAACAGTGGATATGAAATCCAGTTAGGTGGTACCATAGTCAAAACAAACGACTGGACACTGGATTTAGATCTGAATTTTGGTAAAAACACAAATGAAGTAGTCTCATTGGGAAATAATTTGGAAACCCTGATTTTAGGTAATCAATGGGGTGTAAATACTGAAGCAAGAGTTGGTGAGCCATATGGCATTCTTTTTGGCCCTGCTTTTGAAAGAAGCCCTTCTGGCGAAATAGTTTTCAGTAACGGTCTTCCCCAGCTTGATGCTTCAAACCAGATATTAGGAAATATTCAACCTGATTGGACCGGAGGTGCAAACTTAAGTTTAAGATGGAAAGATTTGACTTTTTCAACTTTGGTTGATGCAAAAATAGGTGGCGACATCTATTCCATAACCAACACCTGGGGTATGTACGGAGGTATATTGGAAGAAACACTTGTTGGACGTGAAACCGGTGTTGTAGGTCAAGGTGTGAAAGATGATGGTGCTGGTAACTTTGTTGCTAACGATGTGGTTGTACCTGCAAAAACATATTATCAAACGGCCTTCGGAAATCAGGTTGGGGAGAGTTCAGTTTTTGATGCCTCTTATGTGAAATTAAGACAAATGACACTGGCATATAGCATTCCAAGAGACATGTTCAGAAACCTTCCAATTCAATCTATGACTTTTTCTTTAATAGGTAGGAATTTAGCAATATTGTATAAAAATGCGCCTCATATTGATCCTGAAAGTGCTTTCAGTAGTTCAAATGCAAATCAGGGACTTGAGTCTGGACAAATACCTTCAGCGCGCAGCATTGCTTTTAGTATTAATGCATCATTTTAAAAAAAAAAAGATTATGAAAAATAAAAGTATCATTACCGTAGTTCTAATCAGCCTACTAACATTCTTTGTAGGTTGCGATAAGGATTTTGAGGAAATCAATCAAAATCCTAACGATCCCGTTGCTGTACCGGCGGATCTCCTTTTGGGAAATCTACTTTTTACGACGGCGAATAACCTTTATAATGTATTTGGCTCAATTGATCAGGGGTCCGGGTGGGCACAACATATGAGCAAGGTCCAATATAATGATGAAATGAGGTATATTCCCAGAGAAGGAACCATAGAGGGAAGATGGGCCTCATTTTACGAGGTAACGACCGCTGATGGCGATCAAATGGTTAAGTTGGCTATTGAGCAAGAAAACACTGCTGTACAAGGTGTTGGCCTGATAATGAAAGCTTATGGTTTTTTAATGTTAACGGACCTATATGGTGATATACCTTTTACTGAGGCCTTAGGGGCACAAGAAGGTGTTTTTACCCCTGTTTATACTGAACAGGAGCAGGTTTATAGTGGATGTATTGCATTCCTCGATGAGGCAATTTCATTATTAAGCAATAGTTCAGATGACATAAGTACAACTCAGGATTTAATGTATGGAGGTAATAAATCTTTATGGATTAAGTTTGCAGCCTCATTAAAATTCAGAGCTTTAATGCGAGAATCCGGGGTAGTTAATGTATCCTCTCAATTACAGCAATTGGTAAACAGTGGTAATTTATTTAGCTCAAGTAGCGAAGAGGCGAAATTTATATATCTTTCAGATAACCCTAACGCTAATCCACTATACGAAACCGTTGTTTTTGGAGGTAGGGCAGAATACAGGTTAAATCAGACACTTGTAGAATACATGGATGGCACAAATAGTCTTAACGACGATCGTCTTCCGGTATATGCTCAACCAAGTATTGATGCGGGAATAAACATTGGAAAACCCTCCGGGTTTAGAGATTTGCCTAGCCCGGAATATAACTACACCAGTGTTTCTGAAATTGGGTTAAAATATTTGGCCCC
>NZ_CAMYOM010000031.1:9915-60212 GCF_947260015.1 uncultured Eudoraea sp.
CTGCTATTGAGAATGATCTCGGATCTATACCTGTTAGGTTTACTTATCCTAATATTGAAGAGTCCTTGAATGGTGACAACTATAAAGCAGCGGTATCTAGCCAGGGTGCGGACGCATTAACAACTCCAGTTTGGTGGGATAATTAATTTTAAAATATAAAAGATGAAAAATATAAAATATTTAACGCTAATTCTTTCTGTTGCTTTTGTGTTACAATCTTGCAACCAGGATCTACCAGAAAACGAAGCTA
Organism: uncultured Eudoraea sp.; assembly: GCF_947260015.1. Lineage (GTDB taxonomy): Bacteria > Bacteroidota > Bacteroidia > Flavobacteriales > Flavobacteriaceae > Eudoraea. The sequence continues at coordinate 10,166 of NZ_CAMYOM010000031.1, forward strand.
TTTTTATAGAGTCTGTTGGTGGTCTTGTCAATAATGCCACACCTACTATTGCCTATGTTGTAGGTAACGATGGTACATATATCGCAAGTGGCTCTATTTATCAGGGAACAGTAAGTGTCCCTAGCATGGATGTAGTTGTTAGTTTCAGGTCATCAGCTACCGGCGCCGTTAGTAATGAGGCCTTATTGACCACCCTTACAATCCCGCAGGAAAGTTTTGCAACTGTTCCGTTTGAATACTCATTTAAATACGAAGACTTAATTGCAGGTCTTTCTATTGATGGAACTCCCCTTCCTGCCAGTGATTCAGGGTTAAACATTGGAGACTCCTTTACTTTAACGTATCGTCCTTCATTGTCAACCGGGCAAACAGTACAAAGTGCAGCTGCTTCAACAGTGTCTGTTGGCACCCGCTTTGCCGGGACCTACAATATTATTGACCAACTTTATTACAGAATAGGTGTAAATAGGGATGATGTGGGATGGCCAGATCAATTTACAATCCTATCTATAGATGCCACTACGTATCAGATAGTAGATTACTTTGGACCATTTGATGGTAATATATGGTATTTTCAAATAGACGAGAACGATGTAATTAGTTATCCACCGGAAACACCAGAAGGAGATGCACAAACAGGCAATGGACAACCTTTGACTACCTGCCAGTTAAATCCGGGAGATTTGACCAATGTACCCTGCGACCCAAGCTTAACAAATTATGTAGTGCGTGATGACGTTAACGGGGCAGACATTTTATACATGACATACGGCTACTTTACCGCCGGTTCCGGACCGAGAGAATTTTATCAGGTTTTACAAAAAGTTGTTGACTAATCACTAAAAATACCGTAATGAAAAATATATATTTAAAGAACATTTTAGGATTGACGATTGCACTGCTTACCCTGGCAAGCTGCAACGAAGATGATTTACAGAATGCAAGTACCATGGTTCCAACGGAACCAACGGGAAGTGTTTCTCTTGGTTTCAGCAATCCAACTACAATAATTGAAGGGGACGAAACATTTGATTTTACAGTAAGTTTGAGTGAAACTCAAATAGTAGATGTAAAAGTTTTTCTGAGTCAGACAGGTGGTACTGCTACCGAGGGAGAAGATTTTACCATGCCGGGAAGTATCCTTATCCCTGCTAACACATTATCTGCCACGGGCACTATTACCATTTTATCAGATGAGCTTGCTGAAGGCCCGGAAACTGCTATTATAACTATTGGGTCCGGAAATCAAACAGCTAATGCCTCGTTTACCTCAACTACGGTCACTTTTAATATCTTAAATTTGGCAAGTGGAGATTTAGCAACCGGCCTGTCCTGGGAAGCTTCGGAACCTGTTTTTGATGAGTCGGGGAATGAAATCGACCCGACAGACCTTGCAGATTTGCGCTTTTTACTTACAGATGTACCTTATACGACCATTATTGATGGTGCTGATGGAGGCGCATTTGAAACTTTAGTAATAACTGAAGATACACCTGATGGCGAATATTATCTTGTAGCTGATTTCTTTGCTGCAGCTGATTTCTCACGCGATTTGGACCTGACTGTAACTTTAGCTCAGGCTGGTGTTTCCGAAGAGGAAACTTATTTTTTTCCTGCGGCCTTGAATACAGATTTGACATGTGCAGCTAGTAATGTTATTCTAGTTAAGCTTACCAAAACAGGTAGTACATATGATGTAGAGTACGTAGGGGAAAGTAGTGCTTTTACTCAGGATATTTCTGGCACCTATGACGTAGTGAGCAACGGTGTAGCACAAGACTCAGGCCCAGTAAACAACCCCCTGGTAAACTTTGCATCTACGGCAACTATTACCGACAACGGTGATGGCACCTTTACCCTTTCTGATGGGTGGGCTGGTGTTTATATCGACTGGTATTCCATTTACGGCAATACCGAACCTGAACCACAAGTTTTGACGGTCGACGTATGTGCAGGTATATCAGCGAGTTGGACAGATATTTTTGGCGGTGGACAAACGTTGACAGGAACTGTCAATACAGATGGAACTCTTACCATAAGAATTGACAATGTTTATGGCGATTTTGTTGATGCGGTTTACACCCCTCAATAGGAAAAAGTTATTAATAGTTAAAACCACCTGCTATCTTGCGGGTGGTTTTTTATTTTAACTTTGTGCCATGCAAAAATCTTCGCGTATTTACGGTATAAGAACCGTTATTGAAGCTATTAATTCTAATAGCCCCATAGATAAAATATTTATACAAAGAGGCCTGGGGGGTAATCTCTATAAAGAATTGGAATCCTTGATAAGGGAAAATGGAATTAGCTTTTCATATGTTCCGATAGAGAAATTGAACAGACTTTCCAAAAATAACCACCAGGGAGTAATTGCTAATATTTCGCCAATTGAATTTTACAACTTTGAAACCCTGGTTGAAGAGGTACTGCAAAAGAAAGAATCTCCTTTGTTTCTCCTTTTGGACCAACTGTCTGATGTAAGAAACTTTGGCGCAATAATACGTACGGCCGAATGTACCGGTGTTGATGGGATTGTCATTCAAAAAAAAGGAGCGGCACCGGTAACAGAAGACACTATAAAAACTTCGGCGGGAGCTGCTTTTAAGGTTCCAATAGCTAAAATAGGTCATCTAAAAGATGCGGTTTTTTATTTACAGGCGTCAGGAATACAGGTAATTGCTGCTACTGAAAAAACGGAACACAGTATTTACGACATAAATTTTAAAATTCCTTCTGCCATTATTATGGGATCAGAAGATTCCGGAATATCCCCTTCAATTCTTAAAACTGTAGATCATAAGGCAAAACTGCCTCTTATGGGTGAAATTGCCTCTCTGAATGTATCCGTGGCCTGCGGTGTTTTTTTATATGAAGCAGTACGCCAAAGAGTAATTTAATTTACTTTTGATTGCCTTTAGTTTTATTTTCCCTGAAATGGTAGGTTATTTTAAAGGGTTTTTCTTCTGATTCTAAAACCTCATCTTTACTTTCAATAAAATTTCCGTGTTCATCAAATTGTTTTAAAAATTCATCTTCCTCTTCATTGTAATTTTCTAATTCCCAGGCATACTTTTTAACAAGGGGAATTTTAGCCTTTAATAACAGGGCCAGGAGTAAACCGGTAATAAATCCCGACAAATGACCCTCCCAGGAAATATCCTCCTGCAGAGGAAATATAAACCATAATAAACTGCCGTAAATAAATACTACCACTAATGAAAGTGCCACAAGCCTGTAATGTTTGGTAAAGATCCCTTTGAAAAAAATAAAACTGGCCAACACATAAATTAGGCCACTAGCTCCAATATGATAGGATGGTCTGCCAATAATCCATGTTAACAAACCGGAAAGTAGTACTCCCCACAGCAATACTTTTGAGGAGATACTTCTATAAAAATAGACCAAAGAAGCAGTTAGAATTGCTAAGGGTATTGTATTATTGTAGAGGTGTTCTATTGAACCATGCAAAAACGGACTAAAAAGTACGCCTCTTAATCCCTTTAAACTACGTGGAAATATGCCGTACTGATTTAAATTGATCTGAAATCGAATCTCCACCCAAAAAACAGTCCAAATTAATAATACTGCTATCATAGGTACCAGAAGCACTTTATTCGAAAATTTAAAATAGGTTTCCTCCGACATAAGATTAAATTACGTTTTATTTCTTCAAATTATTGGCCATAAATGCAAAACATGATAAATTGTCAGGGCAATCTTTTTGTTTATAGAAGCACCATCTTTATTATAAATTTAGTTAACGTACAAGGTTAAAACGTATTTATTACATTTATCATATGAATGAACCACTTGCAGAACGGGTACGCCCAAAAACTCTTGAGGAATATATAAGTCAGCAGCATTTAGTTGGTGCAGATGGTTCTTTAACAACCCAGATAAAAAAAGGAAATATTCCTTCATTAATTCTTTGGGGACCGCCGGGAACCGGGAAAACCACCTTAGCACATATTATTGCAAATGAAAGCGAACGACCCTTTTATACATTAAGCGCCATAAACAGTGGGGTTAAAGATATCCGGGAAGTAATAGATAAAGCAAAACAAAGTGGTGGTTTATTTACTTCTAAAAATCCAATCTTATTTATTGATGAGATCCATCGATTTAGTAAATCACAGCAGGATTCTTTATTAGGGGCCGTGGAAAAAGGCCTGGTGACACTCATTGGGGCAACTACGGAAAATCCGAGTTTTGAAGTTATACCGGCACTTTTGTCGCGTTGTCAGGTCTACATACTTAATTCATTTGGGAAAAAGGACCTGGAAGTTTTATTACAAAGGGCTATAGCTGAAGATATAATGTTGAAGTCGAAAAATATTAAGCTCGAAGAAACTGAAGCACTTTTGCGGCTTTCCGGGGGAGATGGCAGAAAACTGCTTAATATATTCGAATTGGTAGTCTCCTCTGAAGATAAAAAGGATATTGTTATCACAGATAAACTGGTAATGCATAAGGTCCAGAAAAACACTGTATTATATGATAAAACAGGGGAACAACACTACGATATAGTTTCTGCTTTTATAAAATCTATCCGCGGCAGTGACCCGAATGGTGCCGTCTATTGGCTTGCCAGAATGATTGAAGGTGGAGAAGATGTAAAGTTTATAGCAAGACGTTTATTAATATCCGCCTCTGAAGACATTGGTATGGCCAACCCTACCGCCTTGGTTTTTGCAAATTCAACTTTTCAGGCGGTTAATACAATTGGATATCCCGAGGCCAGAATTCTGCTTAGCCAGTGTGCTGTTTATCTGGCTACTTCACCAAAGAGTAACACGAGTTATATGGCCATTAAAAAGGCTCAGGAATCTGTTAGGGATACGGGAGATTTATCTGTTCCCTTACCATTAAGGAACGCTCCTACCAAGTTAATGAAGGAACTGGGATATGGTGAAAACTATAAATATGCTCATGACTATAAGGATAATTTTAAAGAGCAGGAATTCCTGCCCGACGAATTAAAGGGAACTGCCTTTTATGTGCCTGGTGATAATAAAAGAGAGATAGCGCTCAAAGAATTTCTCAAAAAACGATGGAAGGATAAATATTAGAATTTAATAGTCAGTTCTTCAATTTGTAATTTGTCTGCCTCATAATATTCAAAATACCATTGGGAACCACGTTTATACACAATACCATTTCCTTGTTCATTTATACCAATATAAACCTCCGGGTTGGATGTTTTGTATATTTTTAAACGAATTTTTGGTGAACTATCCACTAACTGATAACCATTGGAAATTTGTTGTGCATACAATACATGTTTCTCTGAAGTTTCGGTAATGGTACTCATTGCCTCTGCTTCGACTGCCTTAGGTTCAACCGTCATTGTTGTAGCATTTTCTGCCACTACTGCCTGCCCTGTATTCTCTTGGGAAGGAATTGGTGTTTGTGTCGCCGTATCTGGTACTAATGTACTTTTTTCGTCTGCCCCGGGATTTGTAGCATTAGCTGTGACACTTTTGCCAGGTACAGGATTATAGCTATAGTCCAGTGCATCAATCGATGTAAAGGCCATCTCAATGGCTTCTTTATAACTCAATGCGAAATCCTTTTCTTTGCTGCTTCCCTGCAGGCTTGTAAAGATCTTTTTGGAATTGCAATCCTCGAGACTAATAGTAGCTTTGGTAATAAACATACCGGATTTATGATTTAATCGCACCAGGAGGCCCAGACATCTGTTTGAATTAAGTTCAGGATCACGATCATCTTCATAATAAGTCTGGAATCCTTTTTTTGTAAAAAGGTGTTTTATAAGAGTACTGGTTTTGTATTGATTCGGATACTTAAAACCCTCAAAACTTTTTGGAACAATTATGTATTTATAATCATTTAATTGGGCTTGTAGCCCATATGAAAAGGCAAAAACTAAAAACAGGCAGTAAAAAATATTCTTCATTTTAATTAAATCTCAATTTACCTCCCAAGATATGATATTTAATCCTAATTGAAAAGAAGCGTAGTTGCCGTCGGCGATATTACCATAGGCCAATAAATTATCTCCCATAATATATAGGTTCACAGGTCCGGCCTGGACGCTTATGCCCAAACCTATATTGGAAGCGGTGAATTTATCAACGGTATAAGTCGCTTTTAGTGCAAGGGCTTTGGCAAATCTTCTTTGATAAAATGCGGTTACCGCAAACTGCGGACCCCGTGGCCTGTTTATAGCATACAATTGCCCTCCTACACTGTTCAGATAATATAAAGATCTGTCACTACTATCAGTTTGATTTTCACAATCGCAAACTTCAGTTGGTTCTCCTTGTTTGCCAAAATTATAGCGAATGGACGAATAGAATTTTATCGGCCTTAAAGTGACATAGTTTTTACTGTTTTCTTCAAAAGGAACTAACTCTTCAATTTCATTCACCAGATCTTCCCAAAAATCGGCATTAGGATCGCCAAGTGCTTCCGGCAAAATAATTTCTACCCCCTCAATTGAGGCACTCCCCTCAAGCGTGTAATTAGTTACATCAGAAATGTGATATAATAATCCGATATCTAAAAGACTTCCGGTGATTACGGTTTGTTTATTGAGATTATAAGTAACTCCGAAGTCAAAACCAAGCCCTGGATCACCACCAAAAAGTCCTCTTTTTGTAAGTAGACTTGCTATGCCTCCACCATTATCATTGGCATCTAAAAGAGCTTCCAGGCCCGAAGTTCTTAATCGCATATCCGAAACCAGGGTATTCCTCAACAAATTATTCTGCCCTGCTGTGGTCTCGAAATAACCACTATTATTTGTTGAATTAATATCTACAATACCAGAATACAATTTGATCCGGGCACCCAAAGTGAGATTGTTTTTTATTTGTCTATTAATTCCGAAATGCAAGACATTTATCAATTGTCCACTGGCATTAAGATCATTTAGATCAAATCTTTGTCCCAATCTGTCCGCATTACCTTCATAAGCTAAAATTGCAAGGTCTTTTGGCCAATAATTCAGGGCGTAGCCTTCAACATACATTCCAAATGAGAAGAAATTCGCCGGGTCCTTTTGTCCACGGAATCCACCATTTAATATATCAACCTGAAAGATTCCATTTACTTCATCACGTTTGCTCAATGAATACAATGCACGATCCCTTACTTTCTGATTAATATCAAGCCCATCGGCAGCAAAAATATCATTCACTGTAAGTCCGCTGGTTGCTCCCTGCACATATATACCAGATATTAATGGGACTCCTGCATACCAATTATAAATGGTATTCATCCCCGGGTTAACCATTAAAGCCTGTGGAATCTCAATGAAATCATATAACACCTCTTTATTCTGGGCGTGGATAGTCATGTACCCCACAATGAGGGTAATAAAAAGGACCAGGCTTCTTATCATTTTAGCTGAATCCTGAATTTAGCGCTCGATCTTAAGAAAACTGTTGGGTTAGGTAAAGCAGATACACTGGTATTATCACCTAAATTTATGGCACTTACCCTAATGGCAGAGGTGTTTCTAATAATATCCAGGCTCCTTCCGGCCGGTCCATAAGCAATTTCGCGTTGTAATATTGCAGTTGGGGCGGCATTAACGGTAAAATTTTCAGAATCCAATGAATTTCCCGTATCATCTAAAAATTCAAAAGTGATATCAAGAGGTTTACTTGTTGTATTTTCCACTTCATACGTTACAACACCATCTAAGACATTATCAGCAAAAAACTCTTCGCTAAAGGCATCAAAATTAAATGTTTGAGAGTAAAAATTTATCCCGCTTACCTGATTAATGATTCGCTCAGGGGTCTCAACATATAGAATACTGGCTTCTGTGGTAGGAGTAACCTCAAGATCATCCAATTGATCAAAATCCTGTTTTTCCGCACAGGAACCTAATATTCCAACACAGAAAATAATGGTAAATAGATATTTTGGGATATACTTCATTGCTATATACCAGTTTTAAAATGGTTAATTATTTATTGAAACCACCTAAATAGGTATTGCCTCCTATGTTATTCTCCCCTATATAACTCTATAAATAGTTTTTTATTTCACGTAAATTATGAATCGTAACGCAATGTTCATGTTTCGGATCATTGTGGGCATTAAAATGTAAAGTATGAAGTCCTACAGCCTTGGCCCCTAGTATGTCCGCCTCAATATTATCACCAACCATTAATGACTTATCCGCTGCAGTATTAGCTTTTTTTAGTGCGAGTTCAAAAATTTCCGGATTGGGTTTTTTTACTCCAGCCATTTCAGAATTAATAACCTGGTCAAAATAGCCAAATATATTTGAGTTTACCAATTTTTTAGTCTGTACTTCTTCAAATCCGTTTGTAATGATATGCAGTTTATATTTTGGTTTTAAATAATCCAGAATTTCAATTGTATGTGGCAAAAGGTTATTGTATGAGGCAAGATTAGTAATATATTCCGCCGATAAAATATCTATAACTTCGTCTTTAATGTCGTATTGAATAGCATCAAAAGTTGTTTTTAGCCTTTGAAAACGCAATTCCGGTTTCTTAATTTTATCTTCGCGATATAATTTCCAAAATGCGAGATTCGCCGGCACGTAGACTTCCAAGAATTTGGAGAGATTAACGTTTATTTCAACTTCAGTAAATATTTTTTGGAATGTCAGGGCAGAATTCCTTTCAAAATCCCAAAGTGTATGGTCCAAATCAAAAAATATATCTGAAATACTTTGGCTATACATGATACTTCTCAATAACTTTATTGTATAAATTTAACCAGTTAATCGCCTGATCTCCACCCAATAATTCGTTAGAAAAAATAGTAATAAAGTGTCCGTTAACCTTTTTTACCTGATCATAATAAATACGGATCTTGTCAAGTGCTTCATCTTCGGAATTGGAATTGAGTAAAGCATAGTCATGAACAGCGAAGGGGTGAATTTTTATTGGTTGTTTTTCTTCCATTGTAATATCATAGAAATAAAAAGGCGTACATGTACCTGCTCTAAAGCCCATTTCATGAGTATATCCCATAGTGTAATCATCAGTAAATTCTGCTTCTACAAGGTTTCTGTAAGTATGAGGAATATCTACCCTGTTATATCTCATCCTTGAATAATTTATTGGCCTGTGTACCACATTGGATAACCTCTTTTTTTCTTCTTTTAATAATTCAATATCCTTAAATGAACTATATGAAGCTGCCAGAGATACCAAGCTATAGTCCGCCACAGATTTAATCAGGTATTTAAAATTATTATTTTCGGGTGATACATTTTTATCATATGTTGAATAATTGGCGAACTGAAAAAAGAATATACTCTTTATTTGATATTTCTTCTGAATCTCTATTAAGCTGGCGTAGTTATTATAAGGATCTTTTTTGATCTTTAGCCATACAGAAGTGCGCTGTACTACACGCTTCAACTTAAAAGTGCCTAAGTCATACAACAAGCCTGCTAAGCCCCTCATAGGCCCTCTATGTGCAAAACAGTGTGAAGAAGTAACATCAATAATAGAAGTATGTTGATACTTGCGTTTTTTACTAACTACATTAGGAAAACGTTCTTTAAGCTTATCAAGAAATTTGTATGCCCAAATATCCACAACAGGTAATTGCATAAAGTTAAAAGTAGAAGCAATACTTTCTAATGGCGGAAACCTGCCATGTGTGTCTTTTAGGTATGGTAAGTACTCTTCATATCTCGTTAAAAGATAAAAGCTTGCCGAAAAAATATCATAGGGAATAGCACTAGGTTCATTTGTCCTGAAAAAACAAGGGGTTCCCTCCCAGTCTTCAACAGCTATTTGTAAATCATTTATCCCATGTACAAATAACAGTTCATTGCTTCTGACAAAAAACTCATTCTGCAAAGGTTGTTTGCTGTAAGTGATCCTGGGTCCGGTATGTTTGATAAAATCCTCAACCTTTGTAGTGAAAATGATATCTATCCCAAGTATCCTTGTGAGAACTTGTTTCATGGTGTAACTGAAACGTGGAGTAATTTTATGGGTATATATCAAAAGCATATTTATATCAAATTATTATCGGCAAAGCTATAGTATTTGTTTTGGGTAATAATTACGTGATCTAGTACCCTGATATCCATGGCTTCGGAAGCTTTCTGAAGTTTATTTGTGATTTTTTTATCGGCCTCACTAGGTTTAAGTGCCCCTGACGGATGATTATGGGCTAATATTAATGACACAGCCCCTAATTCCAGTGCTTGTTTCATTACTAAACGAACGTCGACCAAGGTGCCGGTTATACCTCCCTTACTTAATTGAGCCTTATGTATAACCTTATTTGAGTTATTCAGGTAAACAATCCAAAACTCCTCGTGAGGAAGGTCTGCAACCAAGGGTTGCAGAAGATCAAAAACCGCCTGACTACCGGAGATCTGCACCTTCACCATCGCCTTCTCATTTTGCCTCCTTCTTCCTATCTCTAAAGCCGCTGCAATAGATACGGCCTTCGCCTCGCCAATACCTTTAAATTTCATTAATTGTTTTATGGATACCTTACCCAATTCGTTTAGGTTATTATTGGTGGAGGCCAAAATTCTTTTGGAAAGAGCTACTGCCGTTTCATTTTTGGTCCCTGAACCAATCAATATAGCTAGTAGCTCGGCATTTGAAAGTACTGAACGACCTTTATGCAATAGTTTTTCCCTTGGTTTGTCATCGTCAGACCAATTCTTAATGGAAAAAGAAGAAGGTTTTTGTTGCATGGCCTAAAGATAATCAACAAAAAAAAATATTGTAAATTTCATTCGTAAAATCCAACCTAATATATCATGAAATCAATTTTTGATGAATCTACATATAAAGAAGTTGAAGAACGATTTAAAAAACTAAGTCGGGATTCAGAAGGTTTATGGGGTAAAATGAGCGTTGGCCAAATGCTATGGCATTGTCAGATTTTCGTTAAAGACGCGATAAAGAATAAAAAACATACTAAACGGGGAAATCCAATTATTAGCTGGTTCTTTAAAAAATCCATGTACAGTGATAAGCTCTGGCGAAAAAACTTACCGACCACACCTTTTGCTAAGGCTAAAGAAGAAAAGGAATTTGAGGTTGAACATAAAAAGTTACTGGAACTAATTAAAGAGCTATATAGCTTGCGAGATAGAAAGGACTGGAATGCACATCCATTTTTTGGTGATTTTACCCCAGAGCAATGGGGTAAACTGGAATACAAGCATTTAGATCACCATCTCAGGCAATTTGGGGTCTGACAGGCGTGCTTAAAGTAGGGTAATAATTGATTAAACAGCCTTAGTTAATTTCAATCATGTTTACGATCTCCTTCAAATCCAGGCCACCATAGTTTCCGGAACTCATGAATAATATGATACTATTAGTAACATCCTGTTCAAAAAGAAATTCTTTAAAGGAATCACTATTGGTAAAAATGTTAATGTCTTGCTGTTGAAATGCCTGCCCTATCTGATCTTTTGTTATTTCGGCCAAACCCTTTATTTTAACTGATTCAGGAATATAAAATACCGCAGATACATCTGCTTCTTTTAAAGACCCTCTATATTCCTTTAAAAATTCGGCATTTAGACTGCTATAGGTATGTAGTTCCAGACAAGCAATCAATTTTCGATCCGGGAATTGTTCTTTTACCGCCTTTGTGGTTGCTGCGACTTTACTTGGCGAATGAGCATAATCTTTGAAGATTATCGTATTATCCCTTTCACCAATCTTTTCCAGGCGTTTTGAAGCGCCTTTAAATGAAGTAATTGCCTCATAAAAGTCTTCCTCATCAATCCCCATATTTTGACAAATCCACTTTGCGCCCGCCAGGTTATTCAAATTATGATGTCCGAAGATCTCCAAAGGCATTGGGCCTTCCCCGGTATTTAAAAAAGTCTTCCCGTGTTCAACAAAAAAATCCGGAGTAGAATAAGGAAGTTTCCGTATTGAATTTGCTGAAGCTTCAACGATACTTTTTACATTTACATCCTCCTCATTATACGTAATACTCCCTCCTTTGATTATGCTATCGACAAAAATCCGAAATTGCTCCAGATAATTTTCAAAAGTGGGAAAAACGTTGACATGATCCCAGGCTATTCCACTTAACAAGGCAATATTGGGTCTGTACAGGTGAAACTTTGGCCGCCTGTCTATAGGAGAGGAAAGATACTCATCTCCTTCTAAAACTATAAAATCGTTTTCCTCAGTAAGATGTACCATCCGGTCAAATCCCTCCAATTGAGCACCAACCATATAATCTACCTGCCTTCCATGATAATTCATTACATGAAGAATCATTGATGTAATGGTAGTCTTACCATGACTTCCTCCAATAACAACACGAGTTTTGTGTTTAGATTGTTCGTAGAGGAATTCTGGATAAGAATAGATTTTTAGACCAAGCAGTTTGGCTTTTATCAATTCAGGATTATCGGCCTTGGCATGCATACCAAGGATAACAGCATCTAAAGAAGTATCTATCTTATCCTGAAACCAACCAAACTGTGAAGGGAGGATACCTTGTTTTGCCAATCTGCTTTTAGAGGGTTCAAATATTACATCATCACTCCCGCTAACAACATATCCTTTCTGATGCAGGGCCAGAGCCAGATTATGCATGGCACTACCTCCAATTGCAATAAAATGTAAGCGCATTTACAATAAAATTAGATGCTAAAGATAGGAATTGAAAAGAGCATCTCAAACCTTCTTTAAGCATGTTATTATTTTTATCTTCGTAACGGAACAAAAGCAGATCAACAAGCCAGTTATCGAAAATATTTGTTCTGGATAATTATGACTATAAAACTCTCAGAAGTTACTTCTCAGGAAATTATGCCTGGTTATCATGGGAAAATGATACATACAGAAAATATGACTCTGGCCTATTGGGAGGTAGAAGAGGGTGCCACAGTCCCGGAGCATTCTCATAAAAATGAACAAATAATGCAGGTTTTAGAAGGCACTTTTGAGTTTACTGTCAATGGACTTACCAAACTCTATAAACCGGATGATCTTGTAGTTATTCCGCCCTTTGCCCCGCACAGCGGCAAGGCCTTAACGCCATGTAAGTTAATGGATATTTTTAGCCCGGTTAGGGAAGAATATATAGGCGTTTAAAAACATTCGATTTAAAGATTTTCAAAAAATAGTTTTATGCAGATTTCATTAAAAGGCAAAAGAGCTTTAATTGGTGGCAGCAGCCGTGGCATTGGTAAAGCAATTGCTCAGCAGTTGGCGGTAAGTGGTGCCAGTGTTACGCTTATGGCCCGAAGTGAAGATCAATTAAAATCTATGGTAACGGAGCTGACGTATAATGAAGGACCACCTCATAACTATCTGGTCGTAGATTTTACGGATTTTGATAGTTATCAAAAAAAAATCACCAAATATTTTGAAACTCATAAGGTGGACATCCTGGTAAATAATACGCAGGGACCCTCTTCCGGCAGTGCTTTAGAAAAGGACGTTTCTGATTATCAGGAGGCTTTTGACCTGCTGTTTAAATCTGTTGTATACACTACCCAACTGGCCCTAAACCACATGATGCAAAATAAATGGGGGCGTATAATTAACGTGGCCTCTATATCTGTAAAGGAACCACTGGGTTATTTGGTACTTTCAAATACTATCCGGGCCGCAGTGGTTACATGGGCAAAATCGTTAGCCAATGAGGTTGCTTCTGATAAAATTACGGTAAACAATATTTTAACTGGATATTTTGACACGGAGCGGATCACAGATTTGAATAAAAAGAAATCGGAACAAATGGGTATCCCCGTAGATAAAGTCCGCAAGGCCATGGAAGATCAGGTACCTATGAAACGCATAGGGAATCCTCAAGAATATGGATATTTGGTTGCTTTTCTTGCCTCTGATAAAGCCTCGTATATAACCGGAACCAATATTCCCATAGATGGCGGTTTATTAAAATCACTTTAACAAAACGGATTTAATCATTTAATACGGGCCAAAATTTATCTATTTAGAGCAAGAATTTTTTGTTTTTCTTCCTGTGCCCTTTTAAAACCAGTCCGTTTTTCAAGGGCCTTATTTATCCAAAATAAAGAATTTTGTATGTTCCCTTTTTTCCGGTACAAAAGTGCCATTCGATAATAAGCCCATTCCAGCGGCACACCATCTTTAATAGAATACTTCTCAATATATCTGGTCATATATTCTATTCCCCTATCTAATTGAATACCATAATCGCTGTATACCTTACCCAGCTGATAATTTAAATGATTTCTTGCAAATTCCGTATGGTCCTTCACCAATGCCAATGCCGCTAAATAATTTGTTTTAGCCTTAAGCGGTTCGTCGTCATATTCATATACATAGCCTAAGGCCAAATAGCTGTCAATAGGTGAAATCTTCTTCAGTTCTTTAGCCAATTCATAAGCCTTATTATAGCTTCCGCCAACTATTCCCGGCAATGAAACATAAAGATCTATCAGAGCCCAGTGTGCTCCCGGATGATAAGGGTCAAGAGCCAGGGTTTTATTAAAACTCGATTTTATGCGCCCTAAAAGAGTGAGTCCAACCAAAGGATTACTGTTTTGGGCTTTTTTTGCTAAAACTCCACCATAATTAAAAAAGTAGGAAGGGTTATCTTCATCTAAGATGGTAAGCTTTTTATAAATCTCAATAGCTTTGTCCCATTCTTCTTGATATGCATAAGTTTCACCCAACTTGTCCAATAAAACAGGATTAGAATACAGGTTCGGTTGTTGTAATAATAATTCACTGGCATGCTTGTAATTCCCGGCACCCATTGAATATGCTATATCAGCAGAAACTAATTGTGCTTTCAAGCAAACAGAATCCAGTAAAATTAAAAGTAAAACGAAGTATCTCACACTTAATCTTTTTTCTCATCTATTAAGTCGTAAACGAATTTGATTCCTTAAAAATTATAGGAGATTGAAATTCTTAGACAACTCTTTTGCCCCTGTTGTAGTTTTCTCCAAGCCTTGTACAATCCGGGCACGAAGTAAAATTTCGCGAAAGTTCGAAAATTATATTTAGCTTTAAGACATAACAAAAAAACCAATTATTATGAATTCAAAAGTCTTTATGGTCCTAAGAATACTTCTTGGGCTGTTTGTCCTGGTATTTGGACTCAACAAATTTTTTCATTTTATTCCGATGGAAGCACCAGCGGGTGACGCCGGAGCCTATTTTGGAGCACTAATGAGCTCTAAAACACTCACATTGGTAGCCATTATTGAGGTTGTTGCAGGCATAGCTTTAATTTTCAACAAATATGGAGCTTTGATGGCATTAATTTTAATGAGTGTATCTGTTAATGCTGTTTTATTCCATGCAACTCTGGACCCTGAAAATATTATGGGTGCACTGGTATTGATAATATTAAATGTAGCTGTACTTTTTGGTTATAAGGATAAATATGCTCCATTGCTACAACCATAGAATGTTGTAGTGTACTAGCAAGACGGAAGTTTTTCAAAATGAAAGACTTCCGTTTTTTATATACTCATACGGTCCTTAAAAATATAGGATTGACTGCCTGAATATTTTATTTCAGGGCCATTTATTTGTTCAGGTAAGTTTGGACTATTTATTTTTGCCCTTCTTTATGACAGGTGGATACTTTGAAAATACTTTGGCTACAATTTCATAAAGCTTCTTTTCTCTGGTTCTCGGCGAGCTATTTTCACTTAAATTACTTAGACTTATGGCTTGCCAGAACAAGGCATCCTTTTGGCTGTCTACCAGATCAAAAATTAATTCCCGTTCCAGATTAGAACCACCCACGGGAACTCCAATAGAAACACCTCCTCCTACATTGCCACTTGTGCCACCTATTCCTACACCCACCGTGCTGTTATTTGGAGTTACAAAAGATTTGCTTTGAATATTGATATAAAAATCCGGTTCTTCAGATAATAAAATTCCGCGCATTTGCATAGTTGAATCAATTGCGTTATAAAGGCGTTTGGAATCCAAATCACTCAGTCCGGTTTGCATTTCAGGATAATAATTGTAAGTGCTGTAATTGCTAAAATCTACATTTTTGTCAAAATCGTAGTTTACCCTTACTGTACTGCAGGAAATTACGGATACAAGAACCAATAAGATTATTATATTTCTCATAAACGATTTTATATAAAAATAAATAAAAAATCCAGCGATGCTGAAAATTGTATTATTTAATCGTTCAATAACAGCCAAAGCTTATCTTTTAGGTCGTTAAGACCTAATTCTGATACAGAAGAGATAAATATATAAGGGGTTTGCTTTAGATCCTTATCCAATTCAATTTTCATTTCCCCAATCAGCTCATCATCCAGCATATCGGACTTGGAGATGGCTACTAATCTATTTTTATCCAGAAGTTCAGGATTATACTTTTTTAGTTCATTTAACAGAATTTCATACTCTCTGCTAATGTCATTGCTATCTGCAGGTATTAAAAATAGTAAAATGGAATTTCGTTCAATATGTCTTAGAAAATAATGCCCTAATCCTTTGCCTTCTGCAGCCCCCTCTATTATACCAGGAATATCTGCCATTACGAAACTCCTATAATCGCGGTATTTTACAATTCCCAGGTTTGGTTTAAGTGTAGTAAATTCATAATCTGCTATTTTAGGTTTTGCAGATGTTAATACTGATAGTAATGTAGATTTTCCGGCATTTGGAAATCCAACCAATCCCACATCTGCCAAAACTTTAAGTTCCAGCGTCAATTGTTTTTCCTGCCCTGGAATCCCGGGTTGCGCATACCTGGGGGTTTGGTTCGTAGCTGTCTTAAAGTGCCAATTACCACGCCCGCCTTTACCTCCTTCAGCGGCAATTATCTCTTCTCCGTGTGCTGTAATCTCAAATAGCAATTCATTGGTCTCCGAATCGCGCGCAATTGTTCCCAGGGGTACGTCTAAAAATACATCCGCTCCATCGGCACCCGTACTTCTGTTTTTACTTCCATGCTCGCCGTGTCCGGCCTTAAAATGTCTTTTAAATTTGTACCCAAGAAGTGTCCAAAGGTTTTCATTACCGCGAATGATGATATGACCTCCTCTACCACCATCACCTCCGTCAGGCCCGCCTTTTGTTATAAATTTTTCCCTGTGCAAATGCATGGAACCTTTGCCCCCATTACCAGAGCTAACATACATCTTTACATAGTCCACAAAATTCCCTTCGGTCATCGCTCAATATTCGTTTTAAAAAAATGGTAGTAGTATAATCTGGTCTATGTTCGTATTCAGATCACCCTTCGACCTGTATCTCCTGAATTACGGCGCCAAGGCGCTCCGTAATCTCTTCTATAGCTCCAATACCATTAACGCTATAGAATTTATCCTGAGCTACATAGTACTCTTTAAGAGGAGCTGTTTTTTGATTGTATTCTTCAAAGCGATTTCTGATCTTATCCTCGTCCTGATCATCAGTTCTGCCGCTAATTTTACCTCTTTCCAATAAACGTTGTATAAGCTCTTCATCATTGGCATCTAAGGCAATAGTTGCGTCAATTTGCATTTCCTTTGAATCCATTAAATTATCCAGTGCTTTTGCCTGGGCCACGGTTCTGGGAAAACCGTCAAAAATAAATCCGTTGGCTTCAGGATGTTTTTCAACTTCATCCCTTAGCATCTTAATGGTTACCTCATCAGGAACCAATTCGCCTTTATCCATATAGGTTTGTGCTAATTTCCCAAGTTCGGTATTGTTCTTAATATTATATCTAAAAACATCTCCGGTAGAAATATGCAATAGATTATATTGATCCTTTAAAAAAGCAGCTTGTGTTCCCTTACCTGCTCCTGGTTTTCCAAAAAGTACAAGATTAATCATATGGTTTTGGTTTAGTTGGTATACATCTCTAAAATTTCTTCCCTGTTCTTTATAATCCAACCCATAACCCACGATAAACTTATTTGGAATTTCTATTCCAATGTAGTCAATGGGATATTCCCCGTTGTAAATTTCGTGTTTATAAAACAGGCTTGCTATTTTAAACTCCTTGACATTCGTCTCTGCAAATAAATGGACCAATTCCTGTAAGGTCCTCCCGGTATCAATAATATCTTCTATAATAACCACGCTTCTCCCTTCCAAATTTTCGGGAAGATCTAATAGTGTTTCAACAATCCCGGTAGATATCAGGCCCCTGTATGAAGCTAATTTTACAAATGAAACCTCACATGGATAGGGATAACATTTCAATAAATCGGAAATAAACATAAAGGCCCCGTTAAGAACCCCAACAAATATGGGTACCTCATCTTTATAGTCCTTAGCAATTTCATCGGCAATTCTCTTAATTGCAAGTTGTATTTCTTCTTCCTTCAGAAATGGCTTAAACAATTTGTCGTGCAACTTTATCAATGGTATCGGTTTTATAGGATGGCAAAGATAGTATTTTGCTTTCGCTTTTTTAGGCTTAGGACGACAGATTCTAACATTTAGATGTATTTTTGTAGCCAGTCAAAATAATCTTATTCACCTGAGAAAGTATAAGTTCATGAATTTCTTTTCTTCTGATTTTAAACTAGGCATTCTTGGAGGAGGTCAGTTGGGTAAAATGCTCCTGTACGAAACCAGGAAGTTTGACATTTATACCAAAGTGATGGATCCTTCGTCCGAGGCTCCGTGCAAAATTGCCTGTAACGAATTCGTCCAGGGCAGCTTGATGGATTTTGATGAAGTATACAATTTTGGAAAGGAAGTAGATTTACTTACTATCGAAATTGAAAATGTAAATATAGATGCTCTTGAAAAATTAGAGGGAATAGGCAAAAAGATTTATCCCTCTGCAAGGGTTCTTCGAACTATTCAGAATAAGGCTAAACAGAAGTTATTCTATATTGACAATCAAATTCCTACAGCTCCATTTTCCAGATTTGCATATACGAGTGAAATAAAGGATAGTGTTGCTCATGGAGGTATTGCTTTTCCTTTTGTATGGAAAAGTGCCCAATTTGGATATGACGGGCAAGGGGTAAAAATTGTACGTTCCCTGAATGATCTTGAAAACCTTCCTAATGTAGAGTGTATTACTGAGGATCTTATTCCTTTTAAAAATGAATTGGCCGTTATAGTATCGAGAAATGTTCAGGGTGAAGTAATCGATTATCCGGTAGTGGAAATGGAATTTCATTCGGAAGCCAATCAGGTTGAATATGTCTTATGCCCTGCCAGAATTGAGAATAAAGTTGCTATTAAAGCAAGGAAGATTGCTTTAAAATTGTCTGAAAAATTACAGCATGTAGGCCTGCTGGCAGTTGAAATGTTTCAAACATCAGAGGATGAGATTTTGGTCAATGAGGTAGCACCCAGACCCCATAACAGTGGTCATTACAGTATAGAGGCCAGTTATACAAATCAATTTGAACAACACTTAAGAGCCATCCTTGGATTTCCTCTTGGGTCTTCAGATAGTAAATTGGCAGGGGTGATGGTTAATTTGGTTGGTGAAGAAAACTATACCGGCGAAGTCGTTTATAAAAATATTGAAGAAATTTTTAAACTAAGTGGCGTTACACCTCATATTTATGGTAAAAAGGAAACACGACCATTCAGGAAAATGGGTCATGTAACTATTGTACATGACGATATAGATGAGGCCCGTACTATAGCCGAAAAAGTAAAGAAAACTATAAAAGTAATAAGCAAATAACAAAAAATATGAGCAAAGTAGCAGTAATTATGGGTAGCTTAAGTGACCTCCCCGTTATGCAGGAAGCAGTTGATATTTTAAAGGGATTTGATATTGAAGTAGAAGTTGATATTGTATCTGCCCACAGAACCCCGGATAAATTATATGAATTTAGCAAACAAGCTCATAAAAATGGATTTTCGGTTATTATAGCAGGGGCCGGTGGCGCAGCCCACTTACCTGGAATGGTAGCTTCACTTTCTCCTCTGCCGGTAATAGGTGTGCCGGTTAAAAGCAGTAACTCTATTGATGGATGGGATTCGGTTTTGTCTATTTTACAGATGCCCGGAGGTGTTCCGGTAGCCACCGTTGCTCTTAACGGCGCAAAAAATGCAGGTATACTTGCAGCGCAAATCATAGGTAGCAGTGATAAGTGTGTAATGGATAAAATTCTTTTATACAAAGAAGGACTAAAGGACAAAGTAGTTAAGGGCGCTCAGGAACTGAATAAACCTAAATAGGAAATTTAAACATTGTTATCCTCTGCAGATTAATTCCTCTTCATAAATAAAGTAATAAACATCGGTCTATATATGAATCCTTTATTATCGCCATTTGATACCGCGCCCTTTTCGAGCATTAAAAATGAACATTTTATGCCGGCCTTTCTGCAAGCAATGGAGAATGCTCGTAAAGAAATTGATGACATAACCAATTCCGAAGAAGAACCCACTTTTGAGAATACTATTGAGGCTTTAGAATTTTCGGGACAACATTTGGATCGTATTGCCAGTTTATTTTTTAATTTGAATTCTGCAGAAACCAATGATACCATCCAGAAGATTGCCCAGGAAGTATCGCCATTGCTGTCGGAGTTTAGTAATGATATTACCCTAAATGAAAAATTATTCAGAAGAGTAAAAAAGGTTTTTGATAATAAAGACAAATACCAACTTACCGCAGAACAAGACACCTTACTCGATAAAAAGTATAAAAATTTTAGCAGAAATGGTGCTAACCTTAATAAAGAACAAAAAAAACGCCTGAGGGAGATTGATGCAACACTTGCAACACTAAAATTAAAATTTGGTGAAAACCTGTTAAAGGAGACAAATAAATATGAAATGCACCTCACAAACGAAGACGACCTTGACGGACTTCCACAAAGTGCAAAAGATGCAGCAGCGCAAGTAGCTAAAAGTAAAGGTAAAACAGGATGGCTTATAACTCTGGATTATCCAAGTTATATTCCATTTATGAAATATGCACGCAACAGAGAACTTAGAAAAGAGCTGTCAATGGCATTCGGGAGCAAAGGGTTCCATAATGATGAACTAGACAATCAGGCTAATGTTCTCCAAATTGCCAATCTTCGACATGAAAGAGCTAATTTATTAGGCTATAAAAGCCATGCGAATTTCATTTTAGAAGAACGAATGGCCGAAACTCCGGAAAAAGTATATGACTTTTTAAAGGAATTGTTGATAAAGGCAAAGCCTGCAGCTAAGCGGGAATTTAAAGAACTATCAGAGTTTGCCAAAGAACTGGATGGAATTGAACAACTAGAGTCATGGGACGGATCTTTTTACTCTGAAAAATTAAAGCAAAAACGCTTTAGCCTTGACGATGAAAAGCTTAAACCATACTTTAAGCTGGAAAATGTTATTGAAGGGGTATTTATGATAACCGAAAGACTATACGGATTGTCATTTAAAGAAGTATTTGATGTAGACAAGTATCATCCGGAAGTTAAGACTTATAGAATTTATGATAGTAATAATAAAATTGTTTCCTTATTCTATGCCGATTTTCATCCAAGGGAAGGGAAGCGTGCCGGTGCCTGGATGACTTCATTTAAGCCCCAGTTCATAATGAACGACAAGAATGAAAGACCTCAGATTTCTAACGTTTGCAATTTTACTAAACCTACAGAAAATAAACCATCCCTGTTAACTTTTAATGAAGTTACTACGCTCTTTCATGAATTTGGGCATGCTCTGCACGGTATTTTTGCAAATACCACATATCCAAGCTTATCCGGCACTTCTGTCTATTGGGATTTTGTAGAATTACCCAGCCAGATATTGGAAAACTGGTGTTATGAAAAAGAAGCTCTGGAAGTATTTGCAAGGCATTATGAGACAGAAGAACCTATACCCATGTCATTAGTTGAAAGTATAAAGGAATCTGCAACATTTCAAGAGGGGATGGCCACGATGCGTCAACTGAGTTTTGGTTTCCTGGATATGTCCTGGCATGCATCTGATCCCTCTGTTATTTCAGATGTGAAAAAACACGAAGTTAAAGCTTTCAAAGATACATTACTTTACCCAAATAACCCGGAGACGTGCATGAGTGTATCATTCGCCCACATTTTTCAGGGTGGTTATTCCGCTGGCTATTACAGTTACAAATGGGCTGAAGTATTAGATGCCGACGCCTTTGATTATTTTAAGGAAAAAGGAATTTTTAACAAAGAAATAGCTGAAAAATTTAAAGATCATATTCTTTCCAAAGGAGGAACTGAAAAACCAATGGTCCTTTATAAGCGCTTTAGGGGCAGGGAGCCTAAAATTGAAGCTCTTTTAGAGCGTGCTGGATTAATGAAAAAGACAGCTTAGTTTAATTTTTTTACTTCCAGCGCATCATAACCCCCCAACAGGTCTATAACATTTTTATAACCAGACGAGGTGAGTAACTCAGTCGCACTTGCACTGCGTCCTCCTTTTTTGCAGTAGACATAAATAGTTTTTTCTTTATCTACTTTCTTGAATTGATCAATAAAACCCTCATCATACCAATTAATATTGACTGCATTGTCAAGGTGACCCTCAGCATACTCCTCAGGGGTGCGAACATCGATAAGTACTGCATTTTCCAGATCCTGAGGTTTCAATTCCGTAATTGACATGGATTTAGTTTGAGTACAGCTTATTTGAGTAAATAATAAAAGAATGAGATAACCGATATTTTTCATAATAGAGGGTATTAAGATTAAAATTAATATTTTCACTAAAATTAATTTATTTTTGGTTTCGACAAGTATCAATATGACGGAAAATCAATTAAATCCTGCTTCATGGGTCGACCAATACGCCGACTATCTATTTAACTATGCCGTGGCGCGCGTAAGTGATGCGGAGATTGCTAAAGATTTGGTACAGGAAACTTTCCTGGCCGGTTTAAAATCGGCTAAAAATTATCAGGGAGCTGCAACGGAACGCACCTGGCTCATTGCTATTTTAAAACGAAAAGTCATAGATTATTACAGAAAAATTAATTCAAAGAAAGGGAAGGCTGAAGTACGAATTAATTATAGTAGCCAAAGTGATTCCGCAGGAGATTGGCTGGAAGAAAATGTAGCGGATCCATTTAGCACACTTGAAAATGACCAAATAGAAAATGCAGAATTGGGGCAAGCTATTCAGGAATGTATTTCTAAGCTACCAAAAAAGCAATCTGCGGTATTTGTTATGAAAACTATACGAGGATTAAGTACGGAAGATATATGTAATGAACTTGGAATTAATCCGTCTAACCTCTGGGTAATGGTGCACAGAGCGAGAACGAACCTTATGGGTTGTCTCAATGAAAATTGGTTTAAGTTATGATTAATTGCGAGAAAGCAAGTACAATTTGCAATAAAAAGCAATACAAAGAAGCAACACTTTTTGAACAAATTCAATTAGGTTTTCACCTTTTGTATTGTAAAGCCTGCGCTGCATTTTCTAAGAAGAACAAAAAACTAACTATACTTTGTGAAAGGGCATATTTGCATAACCTTTCAGAGCTGGAAAAGGAAAAAATGAAAGAAAAGATAGAACATAATATCTAAATATAACTTTCCAGGAATATTAGGATTCCAAGCCAGCAAATTGGAATACTTTCTACAAAAAATGAGGCAAAATACTTTGATTGATTTCTGTGCGTCACCAGCAGCATAATTATTAAAATAGAAAAGAGTATTGTTTTTCCAATAATTTCTAACCGACTTAAATCGTCCTTGAGAAAAGTTATTAAAAAAAATATAAGAGACAAGAGTAGTCCAAGATTTTTGGTTTGAGATACTCCGATGCGCTGTGGTATTGTCTTAAGATTCAATTCATCATAATCAAGATCCCTAATCTCAAATGGAATCAACAATATAAGAATCAGAATTAACCGTTGGAGTATTAAAAGGCTAATGTCCCATGAAAATGAAATGGCCGAAGCTACTACAGGAATTATGACAGTAGTTCCAGTCCATACAAGTGCCACCAACATTACTTTTAAGATGCCTGAATTCCTTAAATTCTTATGCTTTGGAGAAACCGGCAATGCATACAACCCTATTAGCACGGCCAATACAAAACAAATGAACCATACCTCATAACTCAGAAAAAAGAAATGATATTTTGGCATCAACCCCGTATTTAACAAAATTATAACTCGGTATGGTTCCAAAAAAAACGAAAAGAATCAGATGCTGATCGGGTAAAATGTTTAAGTGCAGATTGGTGATCAATAATAGGCTAATCACAGCAAATGCCACATGAATGCTGGTATCTAAATAAAAATTAAAAATACGGCTCAACCACCCCATTAAACAAAAATAGCCAAACTGTTCATAACGCATCTTTTTCGTTAAAAACTTTAGGCTACTGCACATAGAAATAGATTATTTTACAAGAATTAATCCCTAATTTTGTTCACTATTATTTTAGCTTTAAAATCGGGAATTATGACCACAGACCTGTTTGCTTCAAGACATATAGGTATACGAAAAGAAGATCTGCCTAAAATGCTTAAAACCATTAACGCAGAAAGTATAGACCAGCTTATATATGAAACTATTCCCAGTGAAATAAGGCTTAAAAAACCTTTAGATCTTAGCAGGGAAATGAGCGAACATGAATTCCTGTCGCACATAAATTCACTTTCATTAAAAAACCAGGTATACAAAACTTATATCGGACTGGGATATAACGAATGTATTACTCCATCTGTCATTAAAAGGAACATTCTTGAAAACCCGGGATGGTATACAGCTTACACGCCATATCAGGCAGAAATTGCACAAGGAAGATTGGAAGCCTTATTAAACTTCCAAACCATGATTTGCGATCTTACTGGGATGGAGCTATCCAATGCTTCGCTTTTAGACGAAAGTACTGCAGCTGCCGAAGCGATGACCATGCTTTTTGACGTCAGAAACAGGGAACAAAAGAATAATGAAGCCGTTAAATTTTTTGTTTCCAATGAAGTAATGCCACAGACCCTATCGCTATTGCAAACCAGATCAAAACCCCTTGGAATTGAATTGATAACCGGAGATCATGAAGCATTCGAGTTTGGTGAAGGTTTTTACGGTGCTCTTTTGCAATACCCCGGTAAATATGGTCAGGTAAATGATTATAAAAGTTTTGTTCGAAAAGCCAGGGATAAAGAGATAAAAGTAGCTGTAGCTGCAGATATACTTAGTTTGGTTTTATTAACCCCGCCTGGTGAAATTGGAGTAGATGTAGTTGTTGGAACCACACAAAGATTTGGAATTCCTTTGGGCTATGGGGGCCCGCATGCTGCTTTTTTTGCCACGAGGGAGGCTTTTAAAAGAAATATTCCCGGAAGAATAATAGGGGTTACGAAAGATACAGATGGTAATCAGGCGTTGCGTATGGCTTTACAAACCAGAGAACAGCATATTAAAAGAGATAAAGCAACATCTAACATTTGTACAGCACAGGTTTTACTTGCAGTGATGGCAGGGGCTTATGCAGTTTATCATGGGCCACAAGGATTAAGGTATATAGCGGGTAAAGTTCACTATAATGCAAAGGTATTAGGTCAGTTGCTTGAAAAACAAGGATTTGAACAATTGAACACTGCTTTTTTCGACACTATTAAGGTGCGGATTCCGGATAGCAAATCCTTAATAACAAAAGCTGAAAAAATTGGTATAAATTTCAATTATATTGATAATAATACCGTTTCTATATCGGTAAATGAGGCAACAAGCAAAGACGATATTAAACAAATTTTGAATTGCTTTAGTGAATTGACTGAATCCAAAGAAATTTATTCTATAGATGAAAAAACAAAGGATGTTATTCCGCATTCGTTAATACGCAATACACCCTTCCTCGAATATGAGGTCTTTAATTCATATCATTCGGAGACGGAATTGATGCGTTATCTTAAAAAATTAGAGCGCAAAGATCTGGCATTAAATCATTCTATGATTTCACTGGGTTCTTGTACTATGAAATTGAATGCTGCAAGTCAAATGTTGCCTTTGAGTATGCCTGCCTGGGGAAACATTCATCCATTTGTGCCCGTTGAACAGGCGGAGGGTTATCAAATAATGCTACGGGAATTAGAAAGAGATTTAACTGAGATAACAGGTTTTGCCGGTACTTCTCTGCAACCCAATTCCGGTGCACAAGGTGAGTACGCCGGATTAATGACCATAAGAGCATATCATGAATCCAGAGGTGAGGATCATCGAAATATTTGTATTATTCCTGCATCCGCACATGGTACTAATCCGGCTTCGGCTGTAATGGCCGGAATGAAGGTTGTTGTAACCAAAACAGATGATCGGGGAAATATAGATATACTGGACCTACAGGAGAAAGTAGAAATGCATTCAGAAAATTTGGCGGCATTGATGATTACATACCCTTCAACACATGGAGTTTTTGAATCCTCCATTAAAAATATAACACAACTTATTCACGATCATGGGGGGCAGGTTTATATGGATGGTGCTAATATGAATGCACAGGTAGGATTAACAAATCCGGCAACCATTGGGGCTGATGTTTGCCATCTTAACCTTCATAAAACATTTGCTATCCCACATGGAGGTGGCGGACCTGGAGTAGGGCCTATTTGTGTTGCGGCGCAATTGGTTCCTTTCCTCCCTGGCAATCCGGTAATAAAAACTGGTGGTGAAAAAGCAATTACGGCAATTTCAGGGGCTCCCTGGGGCAGTTCTTTGGTTTGTTTAATTTCTTACGGCTATATTAAGATGCTGGGAAAAGCCGGCTTAACCGAATCCACAAAAATTGCTATTCTTAATGCTAACTATATTAAGAATAGGTTGAGCGGTAAATTTGATGTTCTTTACACCGGGGAACAAGGGCGTGCAGCGCATGAAATGATCCTGGACTGCAGACCATTTAAACAAAACGGAATAGAGGTTACTGATATCGCCAAACGATTGATGGACTATGGTTTTCATGCTCCAACAGTATCTTTTCCTGTAGCAGGGACCCTTATGATAGAGCCTACAGAAAGTGAAAACCTTGATGAATTAGATCGATTTTGTGATGCTATGATATCAATCCGAAAAGAAATTGATCATTCTTCATCAGAGGATACAAATAATATATTAAAAAATGCCCCCCATACTTTGCATATGGTGACTAATGATTCTTGGGACTTCCCGTATTCAAGGCAAGAGGCTGCATTCCCATTGCCATACGTCTTCGAAAATAAATTTTGGCCCAGTATTAGAAGGGTTGATGAAGCCTATGGAGATCGTAATTTAATATGTACCTGTGCTCCGATTGAAGCATATATCGAAGCATAGTATATAACCTATATACAGTGATATGAAAGGTTTCTTTGAAGCTTAAGAATTAAATTTATGCTGTTTGATTCTTCTGAACATCGTAATTGACTACTATGCCAGCATAGTACGATAGATTTTTTTATTATTTTGCTAAAAACTATGTCAACTCCCTAAAATATGAGTATTGGAATTAGCGGCACAGGGTGTTTTATTCCGTCGATCACTACTCAAAATAAAGATTTTGAGCACCACAATTTTCTTACGAGTGAAGGAACTCCCTTTGCCCATACGAACGAGATTATCATCGAAAAGTTTAAGGCAATAACGGGTATTGCGGAAAGGCGCTATGCCAAAAAAGAACAAAATACTTCAGATATAGGATTCTTTGCAGCCCGGAATGCTATTGAAAATGCCGGAATTGATGCTGAAGAATTGGATTATATCATTTTTGCGCACAATTTTGGAGACGTAGGCCATGGGCAATCCCAGAGCGATACCGTACCCAGTTTAGCAACAAGAGTAAAGCATCTCCTCAAAATTAAAAATCCCAATTGTGTTGCATATGATATGTTGTTTGGATGTCCGGGTTGGATTGAAGGAGTAATTCAGGCAAATGCTTTTATTAAAAGTGGTATAGCAAAAAAATGTCTGGTAATTGGGGCTGAAACACTTTCCAGGGTAATTGATCAGCACGATCGGGATTCCATGATTTATTCAGATGGTGCCGGAGCTTGTATAATTGAAGATTCTGACAATTCCGGTGAGATTCTTGCACATACCTCAGCTACATATACCGATGAAGAAGCATTTTATTTATTTTTCGGCGAATCATTTAATAAGTCCTGTACCAACAAAACTCAATATATTAAAATGTACGGGCGTAAAATTTATGAATTTGCGCTAAATCATGTTCCAAATGCCATGAGGATTTGTTTGGAAAAAAGTGGAATACCAATTGAAAATGTAAAAAAAATATTTATTCATCAGGCAAATCAAAAGATGGACGAGGCTATTGTAAAACGATTATACAAATCTTATAATGTGGAAATCCCTGAAGGAATAATGCCAATGAATATTCGTGAAATGGGAAATAGTTCCGTAGCAACGGTTCCCACCTTATTTCATATGGTTAAAACCGGAAAAATAGAAAATCAGCAAATAGAAAAAGGAGATGTTGTTATCTTTGCCAGTGTTGGCGCAGGTATGAACATCAACGCCATAGTCTATAGATGCTGAAAATATGTATGAAAAAACTTTTCCGGGTAAAAGGTATAAAAATACACTTGCCTTTCTTCAAAAGCATATAACTACTCAGGAAACTATTTTAGATTTGGGAATTACCAACCCATTCTCTGAAATCATGAAGCAACATGGCTTTAAGGTTGAAAATACTGCCGGCGAAGACCTTGATTTAGATTTTAACTTTATACAGAATTCGAATGCCGATGTCGTCACTGCATTTGAAATCTTTGAACACCTGCTGGCACCTTACAATATTTTGAGAGAGATAAAGGCTGATAAAATTGTTACCAGTGTTCCATTGCGACTTTGGTTTGCTTCAGCGTACAGGAGTAAAACTGACCCCTGGGACAGGCATTATCATGAATTTGAGTCCTGGCAATTTAATTGGTTGCTTGAAAAAGCTGGTTGGGAGATAAAAGATACATTTAGCTGGGCTAATCCTGTTAAGAAATTTGGTCTTAGACCTTTATTGCGAACTTTTACTCCCCGTTATTACATTGTTTATGCCGAACGAAAAAGGATTCCCGAAAGCACTAGATTTATTGCACCGGAATAATTATAACTTACTATAGTGAATTATTATATTGTAATCTGTGCACATAATGAAGAATCATACATAGCAGCCACGCTAAATGCTGTTCTATCACAAACCATGCAAGCGAAGAAAGTTTTGGTTGTGAATGACAATTCCACAGATAAAACCGAAACTATTATAGATGAATTTGTCTTAGGAAACAACCATATTTTAAAAGTTAACAGATCTTCATCTACCCTTCATATGCCCGGGGCTAAAGTTGTGGAAGCATTTAATGAAGGGTTTAAACTGTTAGACAACCAATACGATTTTATTGTCAAACTGGATGCCGATATTATACTCCCGGAAAACTACTTTGAAAAAATATCAGAACTAATTAATTCAGATCCCAGGGCCGGCATTTTAGGTGGGTTTGCTTATGAACAAGATACCAAAGGGCAGTGGAAATTAAATCACCCTATGAATAAAGATCATGTTCGTGGTGCTTTTAAAAGTTATACCAAAGAGTGTTTTAATGCTATAGGTGGATTAAAAAATTCCATAGGCTGGGATACCATAGATGAGCTATTGGCTCAGTATCATGATTTTAAGGTTATTACGGATAATTCATTAAAAATAAAGCATTTACGACCTCTGGGGGCATCCTATAACAAACAGGCCCGTTATCTGCAGGGTGAGGCCATGTATCGGATGCGCTATGGTTATTTGATTAGTTTTATTGCCTCAATTAAAATTGCATTTAAAAGAAAAAAAACGAGTTTATTTACAGACACTTTAAAAGGCTATGCAATCGCCAAAAAAAAGAATCTTCCCTTTCTGGTTTCTCAAAAAGAAGGCGAATTTATTCGCAAACTCAGACGGAAAAATATTCTTAATAAATTATTCTAATATCTGAGTGATAGGGCTGCCGGTAGCTCCGTTAGGAAATGCAATCCCTAATAAAATGGCTATGGTAGGTGCAATATCGGGGATTTCTGTTCTAAGAGCTGTTGAGCCCGGTTTTATACCTTTTCCATAAAAAATAAGTGGTGTATGGGTATCATAAATCTGAGCAGATCCGTGTGTGGATCCCGTTTTGCTATAATCAATAATTCCAGGTTTCGGCACCATTAATATATCACCAGAGCGTTTCATGTTATATCCGTTTTGAATAATGTATGGAATTCCGGTCGTGTACTCATTATTTTGCATTTGATATGCGGTGTACACCTTTTCAAAGGGTTTGTAAGACAGCAATTCACTTGCCAAAGCCTCCTGGACTTCCTTTAGTTTTAGATCTAAATTTTGAATAATCTTATGGTCAAGAAAAAGCTGGTTGTTAGAATAATTTTTAATTAAATCTGCGGAACCATACTTATACTTAATAAATTCTCCTAGTTCTGATTGTATTTCAGTTCGATTAATATATCCGGCTGGTATTTTTTGATCTTTCAAATAGGCAGGAACATTAATTGCTCCATGATCTGCAGTAAGAAAAACGGTATATTCTCCAGCTCCCACTTTGGTATCGAGATACTTTAATATTCGTTCCAAATCACGATCCAAACGTATGTATGTATCCTGTATTTCCTTCGAATTTACACCAAACCAATGTCCAACATAATCTGTACTTGAAAAACTAATAGCTAAAAAGTCTGTTATACTGTCCGTACCCAGCTCCTCCTCTTTCATTGCTTCTATAGCAAAATCAGTAGTAATACTATTTCCAAAAGGTGTAACCTTTAGCAAATCATATTTACTATTCTTATCCCATAAACCTGGAAGATCATGCGGAAAAACAGGAATGCTTTCGCCTGTGTACAGCGCTTCATAGGTATTATTATCGGGTCCGCTTTCGTCATAAGAATTAATATCCTCAATAGTGTTCCAGGGCTTCTTGTATTTCTCAACAGCATTAGAAGAATTAAAATCTACGACCCATGCAGGCAAATTCTCCATATAATAGTTACTGCTGATCCATTTGCCTTCACCTCCACCGAGGAACCAATAAGCGGCATTTGCCGAATGACCTCCTGGAAGAACAGCACCCCTATCTTTCAAAGCAATGGCTACAACTTTACCCTTCATTTGTGTGTGTAATCGCAATTGATCGGTAATTGTGGTAACCGTCATTCTATGAGGTGACATCTTTCCTGCATCTGAAATCGCTCCAACTGTGGCCACAGAATCATCGGATGCACAATAGACTAGTTGATCAATTTCCTTATCATACCAGTTATTTCCTATAATTCCATGTATTGCCGGAGTAGTACCTGTGTACACAGATGCGTGTCCCGGGCCTGTGCTGGTAGGTGAATAATTAAAATGGTTATTTTTACAATTAAAGCCCTCATTCACCAGGCGTTTAAAACCACCATCCCCATAATGGTTCCAAAAACGTGTCAGGTAATCATAGCGCATTTGATCAACGACAATACCAACAATCAACTTCGGAGTGGTTTTTAGGGGAGCAGAAACTTGTATTTTAGCAGATTCTTTGGTTCTTCGTTGACATATGACGTCCGAAGAATTTAAAAAGAACCCAATTAATAAAATAGATGTGAAATAGCTTTTGGAAAACATTATATATAAGTTCTGGTTTAAAAATTCCTAAATTAAGTTTTAAAATTTTAAATGAAGGTTAAATGAAGGCTAATATTACTATTTTTACAGCTGGAAGTATCGCATAGTTTTATGAATTATATCTCATCAATTGGCAGCTATTCCATTATGGTTCGCGAGGTTTTTAAAAAACCTACAAAGTGGTCAATAATGAAATCTTTAATTTTAAAGGAAATTGATGAACTAATTTTTGGTTCAATGGGGATTGTGATTTTTATTTCTGTTTTCATTGGAGGTGTTGTGGCCATTCAGACAGCATTAAACCTTACAAATCCATTGATCCCTAAAGACCTGATCGGATTTGCTACCAGGCAATCGGTTATACTCGAGTTTGCCCCTACATTTACGTCAATCATCATGGCTGGTAAAGTGGGGTCTTATATTACCTCCAGCATAGGTACCATGCGGGTAACAGAGCAGATAGATGCATTGGAAGTTATGGGGGTAAATTCCCTTAATTATCTGGTTTTTCCTAAGATAATTGCAATGTTATTTTATCCTTTTGTAATTGCTATATCCATGTACGTCGGAATTTTTGGAGGGTTAATTGCTAATTCTTTAGGGAATTACAGTACATCTTCTGAATTTATTCAAGGCATACAATTAGATTTTATTCCTTTCCATGTAACCTATTCCTTTATTAAATCTATTGTATTTGCATTTATAATTGCTACTGTCCCTTCATTTCATGGCTATTACATGAAAGGTGGTGCCCTTGATGTTGGTAAAGCAAGTACAACCGCTTTTGTTTGGACCAGTGTGGTGATCATTATATCTAACTTTGTTCTTACACAACTTTTGTTAGGCTAATGATAGACGTAGAAAACTTAAATAAATCGTTTGGAGATACCCAGGTATTAAAGGGTATAACCACTTCTTTTGAAAAAGGAAAAACCAATCTGATTATAGGTCAAAGTGGCTCGGGGAAGACGGTATTTATGAAATGTCTTTTGGGTTTAATTGAGCCAGATGAGGGAACAATAAGTTATGACGGCCGAATGTTTTCGAAATTGTCTGGAAGAGAAAAACGAGATTTAAGACAAGATATGGGGATGGTATTCCAGGGTAGCGCATTATTTGATTCCATGACCGTTGAAGAAAACGTCATGTTTCCTATGGATATGTTTACTAATCAATCCCGATCGGAAATGGAAGACCGGGCAAATCTTGTACTAAAAAGGGTTAACCTCATTGATGCACATAAAAAATACCCTGCAGAAATTTCGGGAGGTATGCAGAAAAGAGTTGCTATTGCCAGAGCTATAGTAATGAATCCCAAATATTTATTTTGCGACGAGCCAAACTCAGGCCTTGATCCAAATACAGCGATCTTAATTGACAACCTGATTCAGGAGATCACAAAAGAATTTGACATTATTACAGTAATTAATAGCCATGACATGAATTCTGTGATGGAAATTGGCGAAAAAATAATCTTTCTTAAAAATGGTGTTAAAGAATGGGAAGGCACCAATAAGGAAATCTTTAAAACAGATAATAAAGCAATAACTGATTTTGTGTATTCCTCAGAGTTATTTAAAAAGGTTAGACAAATGTATATTGAAGAGCGAAATTAGTCTGCTTCTACTTTACACGGACTTTATTGTCATTCAATCGCAACTTTAACCATTTACTTAGTTTTTGAGTATCCTCTTTAATATCTTTCTGCTTTGCATCTTTTTTCCAGACTACTTCGAAAATTGGTATTGTATCAATCTTTGTAAAATCAGTTGTTATTCTATAAGCAAACCCTAGGCTGTCGAGATTCTCAAAATTGGTTTTAGCTTCGGCACTGATCTGTTCAAACGGAATTTGTTTTGTGGTAAGTTTACTCATTTTAGCTAATTCAGTTTCCAGAAAGTCTATTCGCTCATCTTTATTTAACAATTCGGCCTTCTTAGATTCATATAATTCATTTATATAATTAAATTTTATTTCAGAATCGTCTCTTCCCCCTTGAACAACCTTTAATTCAGTATCTTTTAGTCTGGAAAATGTGTTTTTTTGTACATTCCAACTGGCGATAACATTATCAGGTATAAGTTCATCTCCCATACAAACTAATTCAATATAAGAACCACTTTTCCTGTTATAGTTAATCTCAGTAAGATTATCCAAATATCTTCCCCTATCCTTAAACCTATATACTTCAATAGTCTGCTTAATTAAATCCTGAGCCTGTCTCATATATCGGGATTCCTGCCAAACATTGTAAAAGGTAATTATAGCGGGAATCATAACCAAGAGGGCAATTAAAGTAGCAATCCTGGCAAAAAGTCGTCTCTTCTTCGAATTTATATATTTGACCATTGGAAAACGGAGGAGCTTAAGAACAATCACAGTGGCAACGGCAATAAAAATGGTGTTGATAATAAAAAGGTACATAGCCCCGGTTGCATATTCCCAATTGCCAATTGCGAGTCCAAAACCTACCGTACATAAAGGCGGCATTAATGCCGTTGCAATAGCCACCCCAAAAATTACAGTGGCCACAGTTCCTTTTTTTGCCCTCGCTATTACCAAAGCGAAACCACCAAAAAATGCGATTAGTACATCTCTGATATCCGGTTCCGTTCTAGCCAATAGCTCAGAGGATTCATCTCTTAACGGAAAAAATTCAAAAAATAAATATGCCGTAAGTATACTAAAGCCGACCATAACAGCAAAATTCTTCAAAGAACGTCTTAGCGTATCAATGTCATTTATTGCAATAGACATGCCCACACCTAAAATTGGACCCATCAGGGGAGAAATAAGCATGGCCCCAATTACAACAGCCGTAGAATTTGCATTTAAACCAATTGAAGCTATGAATATTGAACATATTAGTATCCAAACCGTATGCCCTTTAAAAGATATGTCGGCAATTATAGCTTGTTTTGTAGCTTCCTGATCAGTATCCTTACGTATGTTTAAAAGGCCCGAAAGAAATTTTTTGGTGCTTCCTAAAAATCCCTGAAAATCTTTTTTAGCTTGGTCACCGCTGAGCTTCTCATCAGCATCGGATAATGGGTTTTCATTAAAATCTTCATTCATAATTAAATGTATTGGTCTCCAAATCGCTTTTTAACTTCTGCCAAAACACTTTTAATAGATTGTTCTTTGGATTTGGGGTAAATCATCAGTACTTCTTCTTTGTCAACAATTATATAATCCTTTAATCCATCAATAACAGCAATTTTATCTTTTGGCAATCGAATCATATTTCCCGAAGCATCCTCACTTAAGACTTTGCCGTTAACAATAGCATTGTCATCTTCATCTTTCTCAAGTTTGTGATATAACGAGCCCCAGGTACCCAGGTCATTCCAATCAAAAGTAGCGGGAAGAACAAATATTGCCCTGGCTTTTTCAAGGATGGCATAATCTATTGAGATATTATCCGCTTTTGAATAATTTTTATCGATGAATTCTTTTTCCCCCCCGGTATTAAATATATCAAAACCGGAATTGAACAACTCATATTGCTCCGATTGAAATTCCTTGAACGCTTTTAAAATGGTTTTGATGCTCCAGATAAAAATGCCGGCATTCCAAAGAAAATTTCCTTGTTCTAAAAATCCCTTTGCTGTTTCATAATCCGGTTTCTCTCTAAATTGATTGACTGCAAACAAGCCTGAACTTGTTTTTTGTGATGCTATTTGTTCAAATTCGATATAACCAAATCCGGTATTAGGGAAAGTAGGCTTTATTCCAAGGGTGCATATTACTTCTTCCGCTTCACATTTATCAAAACAACTCTTAACATTGAGTTCAAATGCCTTTTCATCTTCTATCCAATGGTCACTGGGAGCCACAATCATTAATCCCTCGGGATTCATTTTTTTTATTTTCAAAGCCGCATATAAAATACAGGGAGCGGTATTTCGCATTACAGGTTCCAAAATCACCTGATTTGAGCTTATCATAGGAAGCTGTCTCAAAACAAGGTCATTGTACCTTTCATTAGTAAGAATTAGAATGTTTTCTTCAGGTATAAAATTGTTGAGACGACTAAAGGTTTTTTGTAAAAGTGTAGCACCGGCACCCAACATATCATGGAATTGCTTTGGGAATGCAGATGTACTAACCGGCCAAAACCTGGAACCCACTCCCCCAGCCATTAAAACCGCATAATAGTTTTTGTTTTTTTTCATTTATTATTCATTTATTACTACCTCAACTTCCGCATGGGGTTGAAACAGGAATATCCTTCCCGATGAGATTTCAATACACTCGTATCTTTTTACTTTTCTTCGCCCCTTCTTAAATAACTTTCCATTATATAACTTAAAAATACTTCCTGAAGGTAATTCAAAAACTTGAATTTTATCAGTAGGAATATCATAAGCTTTTAGAGCCATAGACAAATCAGAATCTGTAGTGCTACTGGCTTTAGGGTTTCTAAAATGTTTTGCAAGGATTGGTAAAAGAGAAGTTGGAAATATTTCCGGTCTAATAAATGGAAGCATTAGGTACTGAAAAGTCCGCTTCCATTCCATACCATGAGGTTTTATTCTCCTTCCAAATTTTTCAAAAGCTACCAAATGTCCAATTTCGTGAATAAGCGTTATTAAAAAACGATATTTATTTGGCGTGGCATTAACGGTAATTTGATGCGAACCATTAGGCATTAAACGATAATCTCCATGTCGGGTTACCCTCTGCTTCACTATTTTTAGGTTTACACTATTTGCCTTTATGAGTTCAAGGCAAGGTGTGACTGCATTCTCAGGAAGGTATTTTAACAATGTTTCGTTCATTGAAGTAAAAATAGTTTTTATTGTTTTTAGCCTTGCAATAAAGACCCTTTTTTCCATAGAAAAAGGGACAAAATAAATTTAAAAGAACGAAAAAAAAAAAATTAAATCAAGGAGTAGTGCTACTTACCTGTAATAGCTTCCCGTTGTAATAGCGCTGACCATTTAATGCAAAATCCATTATATAATGGGCCATATCCTCTGCAGTTATAGGTGCTTCATAACCGGGAAAAGCCTCTTCTAACATTTCCGTCTGGACTGCTCCAATTGCCAACACATTGAACGAAGGGCCCGTTTCTTTATATTCTTCAGCCCATATTTCGGTTAGTGTAATAACCGCGCCTTTACTTGAACTATAGGCCGAAAGCCCCGGGAATTTGAGGCTACCTTGTACACCTCCCATAGAACTAATGGTTACCACATGCCCCCCAATGGTCATTTTTGGAATAAGCAGTCTGGTAAGTTCTGCAACACCGAATACATTTACCTTATATATTTCTTCAAATTCATTCCTGCTTGTTTGGAGAAAAGGTTTGTTCAATAATTGTCCGGCATTATTAATTAGAATATCTACTGTTTTCCAATTGTCATTTAGGAAATGTTCAACCTTCTCCAAATCTTTATCATCGCAAATATCAAAAGGAAATGCAGTAATATTAGCTTCATTTAATTCCTTAATTGGTTTGTCATTTCTGGAAAGCGCCAAAACCTTATGTCCACTTTGGGCAAAAAGACGGGCCAGTTCGTATCCAATACCCCTGCTACACCCTGTAATTATAACATTAGCCATTTAATAATATTTTATTTCTTTTTCGGGGGAATTTGAAAATCCTTCCAATACAGGAATCATATTATTTATTACCTGAGTCATATGTTCAAAATCCATTCTGTCCACCTCATCACCTACTTTGTGGTAGAAATTAAAATTAGTGAAATCGAAAGTACAATAGGTCTGTGAAGGAATATTAAACTCATTGTGAAAAGGAAAGTTATCCGATCTTTGAAAAAGGCCAAACTCTTTGGCCGTGGGTAAGAAGCCAACCAAATTTTTATTCGCATATTTATTAGTTTGCTCTGCCAGATTGGATTTATCATAACCTGTGAGATACACCATATAGTCCTTATCCACCATAGGAACACCTGTCATCTCAAAATTAAGCATCAGATAAAGATTAAGGTCTTCTTCCTTTAATTTTTTGGCCAGATGATTGGATCCTATTAAACCTTTTTCTTCGGCACTAAAGAGTGCGAAGATGAGACTTCTTTTATTACTTTTAAAAGTTCCAAAATACCTTGCCAGTTCCAGTACTGTGGTTGTCCCGGAAGCATTGTCATTCGCGCCATTAGCAATGGCATCTCCATTTTCTGCTGTTAGTACACCGATATGATCATAGTGCGCTCCAATAATGATATATTCATTTCGGAGTTTCTTATCGGTTCCTTTCAGAACACCAACAATATTGTAAGCCGGCTTTTGAAAATTGGTTAATGTATCCTTAAAAGTCCTGAAATACGGCTTTATTCCATTTTGGACAAAGATGTTTTCTATAAATTCTGCAGCTTTTTCTATCCCTTCACTTCCAGAATCCCTGCCTTTTAAGTCGTCTGATGCCAAAAAGTTCATTATTCCGAGAACTCTGGTGCTATCTGAAAATTTACTATTTCCTGTTTTCTTTACCGTAGTAGTTTCGGTTTCCTTAGCATTGTTCTCCACTAAAGTACCGCCCAAATTTCCTTTAAGCCCGTCAGGGCCGGAAGGGGGATTATTAGATTGGGCTTTTTTTAACGAACCACAAGCCGTTAAAAAAAATAGTACTAGAAGTAAAATTATATGCTTCATTTGTATTCTAAATAATAGAAGGTACCCTAAGTACTCCGGATACCTTATTTTATGTATTAAAAGACTGTACTTCAAGAAATAGATTTTAATTTATCAAGCTAACATAGTAACCGGATTCTCCAGAAAGTCTCTTAGGGTCTGCAAAAACTGAGCCCCTGTAGCACCATCTACTGTTCTATGATCACAGGCCAGGCTAATCTTCATTGTATTTCCAACAACTATTTGTCCGCTTTTTACAACTGGCTTTTCAACGATAGTGCCCACTGAGAGAATGGCAGAATTAGGCTGATTTATTATTGATGTAAATTCAAGAATACCAAACATCCCCAGGTTAGAAACCGTAAAAGTGCTTCCTTCCATTTCGGCAGGAGTTAATTTTTTAACTCTGGCTCTACCTGCCAAATCTTTAACCGAAGTACCAATCTGCGTTAGGCTCATCTGATCAGTGAATTTTAATACGGGTACTACCAAACCGTCATCTACCGCAACAGCTACACCAACGTGAATATGCTGATTATATCTGGTAGTATCCCCATTCCACGAGGTATTCACCTGGGGATGTTTTTTAAGTGCCATAGCACAGGCCTTGACCACCATATCATTAAATGAAACTTTGGTGTCTGGAAGACTATTGATCTTTACTCTTGAAGCCATGGCATTATCCATATCAACCTCAATCATCAAATAATAATGAGGCGCCGTAAATTTAGATTCACTCAAACGTTTGGCTATTACCTTACGCATTTGAGAGTTTTTCACCTCTTCAAAATGTTCTTCCCCAATTGTAAGGACTTGCGGAGCAGTTACCTGGCTCTCTGGAGCTGTTTTGGTTTCAGTGACCGCAGCAGGAGCAATAATCTTCTCAGACGGTACGAAATTTTCCACATCTCGCTTAACAATCCTACCATGATCTCCGCTACCCTTAACAGTCATTAGATCTATTCCCTTTTCCGTAGCAATTTTTCTTGCTAATGGAGAAACAAATACCCGTTGTCCAGAATTTATTGGTTTTACCTCTAGATTATCTTGATTTGTTGCTTCCTGAGGAGCTTTTTTCTCCGTCTCCGCAGTCGAAGCTGTTACGGTTTTTGAAGAAGGTTTGGACTGCAATACTGCCTCAACATTAGTCCCGGCCGGACCAATTACAGCCAATACTTCGTCAACAGCTGCCGTTTCGCCCTCCTTTATCCCTATATAAAGAAGTTGTCCTGAGTAGAAGGATTCAAATTCCATCGTTGCCTTATCAGTTTCAATCTCAGCCAGTATATCGCCCTCTTCCACTTCATCTCCTACTTTTTTTAACCAGGCAGCAACAGTACCTTCTTCCATAGTATCACTTAGGCGCGGCATTTTAATAATCTCGACGCCTTCAGGTATTTCACTTGAAATATTATTTTCCGCGATTACCGTAGATTCTTCTGTTTTCTCTGGAGTATTTGTGTCTTCCGTAGTTTCAACTTTATTATTTAATGTTCCCTGGTTACCGTTTAACAAGGACGAAATATCTTCTCCTTCGTCACCAATTATGGCCAATAATGTATCAACCGGTGCACCATCTCCCTCAGCAATGCCAATATGCAGCAAGGTGCCTTCGTGAAATGATTCAAATTCCATGGTAGCCTTATCTGTTTCTATCTCAGCTAAGATATCTCCCTCTTCAATCTTATCACCAACATTTTTTAACCATTTTGCAACGGTACCTTCTTCCATGGTATCGCTTAATCTGGGCATATTTACTACTTCTGCCATTTACTTATAATTTGTGTTTTACAAAGGGATAGTCTTCTTGTTCATAAACCATATCATAAAGCTGTTCTACTGGAGGATATTCAGACTCTTCCGCAAATTTCTCACATTCTTTCACAAGATTTTTCACACTATCATTAATTGCTTTAATTTCCTCTTCAGTGGCGTATTTTTTCTCCTTAATAACATCAAGAATCTGAGAAATAGGATCTATTTTCTTGTATTCTTCTACCTCATCTTTAGTCCTGTAGTGTTGAGCATCAGACATTGAATGTCCTCTATATCGATATGTTTTCATTTCCAGGAAGGTAGGTCCACCACCGCTTCTTGCTCTTTCTATTGCCTTACTCATTTCCTCCGCAACTGTTAATGGATCCATTCCATCAACGGGAGCACAAGGCATTTCATATCCCAGACCGAGTTTCCAAATATCTGTGGTATAAGCAGTTCTTGCTACGGAAGTTCCCATCGCATAACCATTATTTTCGCAAATGAAAACGACCGGTAATTGCCATAGCATGGCCAAATTAAAGGTCTCGTGCAGAGAGCCTTGTCTTACCGCGCCATCACCCATATAGCAAAGAGTTACTGAATCTCTTTTAAAATATTTGTCGGCAAAAGCCAATCCGGCACCCAAAGGTATTTGCCCTCCAACAATACCATGACCCCCATAAAACCGATATTCTTTTGAAAAAATATGCATGGAACCACCCATTCCCTTAGAAGTACCTGTTACTTTACCAAATAATTCAGCCATAACCCTTCTTGGGTCTACACCCATTCCTATGGGTTGAACATGGTTCCTATAGGCTGTAATCATCCTATCTTTTTTAAGGTCCATTGCATGTAAGGCGCCTGCTAAAACAGCTTCCTGACCATTATAAAGGTGCAAAAATCCGCGAACTTTTTGTTGAATATATAAGGCAGCCAGTTTATCTTCAAACTTTCTCCAGAACAACATTTCCTCGTACCATTTTAGGTATACCTCTTTGGTAACTTTCTTCATCAATTAATTTTATTTATTGTGTACTTGTTTTTTGCTGAAAAATTCAGATGTGAATAGTTCAGGAATATCAAGGAAAAACAAAAATACACATTAAATCAATAGTGAAAAAAAAATGATTAAAAAGGTATAAATCCAATATAAAAAATGAATTTATGCCTAAATCTAAATTCTTAAAGAGGATTAAAAAAGATTATTTTAAGTAGGAACTTCCAAATGCCAAAGGCAGGATATCTTCTAAGGCTCCACATTTAAATATTTTACCTGAAACCCCCATCATTAAAATAGAAATTGGTGAATTTTGTTTTTGTTCATATTCAGCAATGGCCTGCCTGCAATTTCCGCAAG
This sequence comes from uncultured Eudoraea sp., assembly GCF_947260015.1. GTDB lineage: Bacteria > Bacteroidota > Bacteroidia > Flavobacteriales > Flavobacteriaceae > Eudoraea. The sequence continues at coordinate 51,335 of NZ_CAMYOM010000031.1, forward strand.
GCGCTGCAGGTCTGTCTACTTTATGGGTTTTAGATGATGCACTAATGGCAATTGTTTTTATTCCAACTTTGGGATATTTTGCACCTGCCTGGAAAAGTGCTACCCGCTCTGCACATAATCCTGAAGGATAAGAGGCATTTTCCTGATTATTACCAATCACGATTTCTTCATTAGCTAAAAGGACTGCTGCCCCGACCATGAATTGCGAATATGGAGCATAGGCATTTTCTCTGGATTCCACCGCAATTTGCATGAGTGCTTTTTCGCTTTCGGAAAGCTCATCCAAACTATCAAAAACCAATAAATCAAAGGAAATCCTGCGTTTTTCCATAAAATGAGATTAATGTCCAGGCTAACCGGAGTTAAAACTAAATGTACTTTATTTTAGATAGTTGTGCAAAACTGCTACTTACCTAAATAAAAAAAACCTGTCCGAGGACAGGTTTTTTTAAATTTATAATCATGTTTAATCATTATAGAATTCTTCCCCTAAATTAAAGGTTAGCGCGAATCGTAACGTATTTTCAAGAGGGTTCTTCACTTTTGAAGTAGAGAAAAGGTAAGAAAGATCTATCTGAACCGATTTGAATTTAAATCCGGCTCCAACCGTGAAGAATTGTCTTGATCCTTTAAATTCACTTTCGTGAAAATATCCTGTTCTAAACATAAAAGCATTTTGATAGGCGTATTCAGCACTGAATGCCCAGGTTACTTCCTGAAGCTCTTCACTAATTCCATCAGGTGCGTCTCCGAATGACTTGAACACACCTTCTAACCAGCCAATCTCCTGATAAATATCATTATCTTCAGAATCTATTACCCCATCCCCATTAAAATCCTGAGGAGTTGGCACCAGGAGTTTGTTGAATTCCAAATTTAAACCCAATACATTATCCTGATCAAATATAAAATCAAAACCTCCGCCTATACCCAGGTTTGAAGGTAAAAAATTGGTTTGGCCACCTTCATCATATTGTATTTTACCTCCAAGATTTGAGATATTAAAGCCAGCTTTCCATCTTCCATCAAAACTATTATAGGCTATTTCTCTGGAGCGAAAATAACCGGCAATATCTACTGCAAATGAACTAGCGGCTTTGGAATCCACGCCTCCAATTTCCTGTAATTTAAGATTTGAATTGATATATCTAGCCGCAATAGCCATTGAGAATTTATCACTAAGCTTCAGTGCATAAGAACCATCTATTGCCAATTCATTGGGTTTGGCTATTGTGCCCGGGTCTCCGGCAAATTGTCTTAATTCAATTTCACCTAACGTAAAATAACGCAAACTGAATGCAAAAGCACTCCTGTCGTTTAGTTTATTATAAAAACTTCCGCTTAACAAGGATACATCTGTAATAATACTTTCCAAATAAGGGGTATAACCTAACCCTATCCCCATCTTTCTTTCCGCAAATGCAAACTTAGCAGGGTTCCACTGCTGCGAAAATGCATCAACCGAAGTGGAAACGCCCATATCTCCTAAGCCACCAGATCTTGCGTCTGCGGCTATAGTTAAAAATGGAACTGCCGTGGTTATTACCCTATCCTGCTCCTGTGCAGAAATTTTGAACACAAAGGCAAATAAGGCCAGAATAACTATTTTTTTCATTTTTCTCATTTAGGTAGTATTAGTGCAAAAATGTGAATAATTATGTAATATCTATCATATTATTCGTTGAATACTTGATTAGTAACGAGCATTTGAAAAATATCTTGTATAAAGAGGTATATAAATTTTGAATTTTAGGTAATAATTCGATGAAAATAGTCAAAATACTTAAATAGTTTAAAATACATTTAGTCAGGAAAGTTAAAGTGCTAAGCTTCTATAATCCCTGTTAATGCAAAAGAATTGTTTCTATCCATACTATATTATGTATTGTGCCGTTATCAAAATGGAGAAGCTCCTAATAAATCTTGCCTGTGTAAATGGGCAAAAATATTTTCGGAACTATAAAATATTATGTAATTATCATCGTTTTATAAGCCGAAAGCGACACAATTTTATTTAAATATTCTATCAAAATGCGAAAAATGCAGTTTGATATTGAACTTAAGTCCTAAATACAGATGAAAAAACAGTTGATCAAAGTTGTACTATCTTGTGCAGTGATAATGGGAAGTTTTACATTTAATAGTTGTAAAAAATCTTCCTCATCATCATCAAAAAATGTTTCAAGAGCAACAGGCTGGAAAATAAACTCCAAAGATGGTGGTTTTCAGTACAATACCGACTTTAAAGAACAAGAAACGGGTCCGGGACTTGTTTTTATTGAAGGAGGTACATTTACTAAAGGAAAGGTCCAGGATGACGTAATGCATGATTGGAATAACACTCCTTCATCACAACATGTACAATCCTTTTATATGGATGAAACTGAAGTAACCAATTTAATGTATGAGGAGTACCTTGATTATCTTAAAGCGGTTTACCCGCCAGAAAACCCAAAATATGCCAATATCTATAAAGGCGCTCTCCCCGATACTTTGGTATGGAGAAACAGATTGGGTTTTAATGAAACCATGACCAATAATTACCTCCGCCACCCTGCATATGCAGAATATCCGGTAGTTGGTGTGAATTGGATACAAGCAGTTCAGTTTGCAGAATGGAGAACGGACAGGGTAAACGAAGCAATGCTGGAAAAAGAAGGTTATTTGGCTCAGAATGCAAAATATGAGGCAATGACCGGTGAGGTGGAAGGAACTTTCAGTACTGAAGCCTATCTAAACCGTCCAGAATCTGTATATAACGGACAAATAGATTCATTACAAGGCAAAATGAAAAAAGATTCTGTTTCCAACTTTGCCACAAGAAGTACTGGTATTATTATGCCTGCATATAGGCTGCCAACGGAAACCGAATGGGAGTATTCAGCAGCTGCATTACAAGGTACAAGAGAATATAATAATTATAGAGGTAGAAAAAAATATCCATGGGAAGGCGATTATACAAGAAATGGCCAACGAGTGGGAAGAGGTGATCAGTTAGCAAACTTTAAGCAAGGAAAAGGTGACTACGGCGGAATTGCTGGTTGGTCCGATGATGGTGCTGATATTACCGCTGAGGTAAAATCATACAAACCCAATGACCTTGGTCTGTACGATATGGCAGGTAATGTTGCAGAATGGGTTGCCGATGTTTATCGACCAATTGTGGATGACCAAATAAGTGATTTCAACTACTATAGAGGTAATATTTACATGAAAACGGCGATAGGTGAAGACGGTAAGGTAAATATTCTGCGAGATAGTATAATTTTTGATACTTTACCTAATGGAAAACTTGTAGCTGTAAATCTACCCGGAGAAATTAAAATGGTAGCTGTTGATGAAGAGGAAACCTATTTAAGAACCAATTTCTCAGAAAGTGATAACAGAGCCTACAGGGATGGTGATGCCGGATCATCCAGATTCTTTGACCGATTTGCGGGGGATGATGATGACGATCCAGCTCGAAAGATGTATGATTCTCCGGAACACAAAGTAGAGCGTGATTCTGCCGGACAAATAATTCGCGAGTATGACAAAAGTAACAATAGGTCGACACTTATAAATGATGAAGTCAGGGTTTATAAGGGCGGTTCTTGGAGAGACCGGGCATACTGGTTAGATCCTGCACAGCGTAGATTTTTACCACAATACATGGCCACAGATTATATCGGATTCCGATGTGCCATGTCCAGAGTTGGATCTAAAGCAAAGACTAAAAATAAAACCGTTAGAGGCAAAAAAGCCAAATAGTTTTATATGCAGAATATGAATTGAGCCCTGATGTTAGCATCGGGGCTTTTTTATATATTTGTTTTATGACAATTGAGAAATTGCACCACCTTTTTTTAAAGTATCCTCAGGTCTCCACAGATACCCGTAACATTCAACCTAATTGTATATTCTTTGCCCTGAAGGGTCAAAATTTCAATGGCAATAAATTTGCATCTGCAGCCATTAGGAATGGTGCGACATATGCTATTGTTGACGAAGCAAAGTATGTCAAGGGTGAAAACATTTTATTAGTAGATGATGTTTTGGAAACCCTTCAACAATTAGCTAGTTATCACAGGAATTATTGTAAAGCAAGGGTTATTGGGCTTACAGGGAGTAACGGAAAAACAACAACAAAAGAATTAATATTCGCTGTCTTATCGAAAAAATATAACACTATTGCCACGAAAGGTAACTTAAACAACCATATCGGGGTACCCCTTACGCTGCTTACCATTAAAGCGGATACAGAATTTGCCATTATTGAAATGGGTGCAAATCACTTAAAAGAGATCGAATTTTTGTGCAATATTGCGCAGCCTGATTGTGGATATATAACTAATTTCGGGAAAGCACATCTGGAAGGCTTTGGAGGTGTAGAAGGAGTTATCAAAGGTAAAAGTGAACTCTATAATCACTTAATTGCTAATAAGAAATTTATTTTTCTTAATGCAGACGATGCTATTCAATTGAAAAAGTTAAGTAATTACCCCAGTAAATTTGGATTCAGCTCTTCTGATCATAACTACTTCAGGATAAATTATTTAGGGGCACATCCTTTTGTAAAGCTGGAATCAGAAAATACTGAAATTAACACTCAACTAATAGGTAGTTATAATTTTACCAACTGTTGTGCAGCATTGTTGATAGGGAAATATTTTAATGTTCCAATGGAGGATATTAAAAATGCAATTGAGGCCTACCTACCACAAAACAATCGTTCACAGATTATAGATAAGAAAGAATATCGCATTGTTCTTGACGCCTATAATGCAAATCCGAATAGCATGGAAGCAGCTTTGGAATATTTTAATACTCTTCCCGGGAAAGGTAAAGTTGTTTTTCTAGGGGATATGTTTGAATTAGGTAAAGACGCAAAGGTGGAACATCAAAAAATTGTTGATCTGGCTTCAGGAATGAATTTTGATAAAGTCTATCTCGTAGGGCAAAATTTCTGTAAAACGCATTCAAAATTCACAAAATATGCAACTTTTGATGACTTAGCTAGCTTCCTTAAAAGTAATAAGTTAAAAAAAGGTAATCTCCTTATTAAGGGATCCCGGGGCATGGCCCTGGAAAGAATTCTGGATTATCTTTAAACATGAGGGTAAAAAATTTGTGTATTCCACCCTCAGATAATTTATTAACTATACATCAGTTCTTTCAATTACTATATGCAAAGAAAAAAGATCAAAAATTGCTAAGCTGGCAATCAATTACCTCTCACTTCCTGAAACCAAAAAAACGTCTAAGAAAGTTTTTATACTAAAAAAGGGCCATCTCTGGCCCTTTAATTGAATTATACTTGACTAAACTATTTGTTAACGTACTGTCTTGTTGCAGACCAGTAAGCACTTCTGGTGTTTTTTGCGTTGGAAAAGAAGGTAACCCTTGTTGACGCAACTGGTGTCTGATTTTTAAAAGTTCTCATAATTTTTTATTTTATTTTTATTACTATTAGCTATGTTGTAAATATTAATGTTATACTATTCATAATTTATTGTCTATAAATAATTTACAGGACAAATGTACTGTCCAATTCGCCCCCTCACTACAACTAGATGTTCTAATATATATGGTATATTAACCGTTTTTTAGCCTTATTATGATATAGGAGTTAATATTACACATATATGGGATAATTCTGTAACTATGGACTGCAATTGGTACTCATCAGATTTTGAAAGAATTTATTGAGCACGGATTCCCGTGCACCTATGTCAGAATTCGTGAAGAAAGTCAGGTCTTTTCTGGTGAAGAACAACCAGTCATATATAAAATGTCAACTATGTTGTAAACTAAATATTTTAACTCCTTTAAATATAAATGTTACGATATCTATTTGTGGAGTGTATTGGATTAGCTAAAAAAACTCGCTGATCCAAATTCAGGCCGCTGCTGCAAATAGGGCCGAGCGCCCGCAAAAGTTCCAGTGGACCTTTTGCAGAGAGGAGCCAGCTGGTGTGATGGCGAGGGAAGGCCTTACAAACTTCGACTCGAAAGAATAGGCTTTCTTTCCGGTAATACAAAAACCTGAACCAAAAGGCGCGGATTTTCTGCTTGATGTGGAGTGTATTGGATTAGCTAAAAAAACTCGCTGATCCAAATTCAGGCCGCTGCTGCAAATAGAAAATCAAAACCGGTTTTTACCGGCATTGATATTTTATACATGCAAAACTCAGGAACAAGTTCCCTGTTTAGCAGGTATAAAAAATCCACGCGAACTTGCGTGGATTTTCTGCTTGATGTGGAGTGTATTGGATTCGAACCAACGACCCCCGCCCTGTCAAGGCGGTGCTCTAAACCAACTGAGCTAACACTCCAAGTTTAATTTTAACGAGCCGTTTCTTAAACCACCTGCTAAAAGAGGCTGCAATATCGTAAAATTATCGGGATCATCCATAAATTATAATGCTGGAACACTAAGAAGAAACATTTAAACGCCATTTTAGTTTCAGGTTTATAAGTGTAACTAATTAATGTTTAAATATGAATAAAGTGTGCTATTTTTATTCATATTAAATTTTTTCAAAATGAAGATCATTTCTTGGAATGTAAATGGTATCCGGGCCATCGTTAAAAAAGAATTTTTTGAAACTGTCAATGTTTTGGATCCTGATATCCTTTGTATTCAGGAAACTAAGGCACAGGATATTGAAGTAGAGAAAGCCTTATTGCCCTTAAAAGGGCATCATCTTTATTGTAATTCCGCAGATAAAAAAGGATATTCGGGGACAGCCATCTTAAGTAAATCTACACCTAGTGCTGTCAGTTTGGATATGGCTATGTCAGAACATGATTCGGAAGGAAGAATAATATGCGTTGAGTATGCCGCTTTTTATTTAATTAATGTTTATGTGCCCAATTCGGGCCAGCAACTAGCCCGATTGCCGTATCGAAGCCAGTGGGATGAAGACTTTCTTAAATATTTAAAAGAAAAAGAGAAAATAAAACCAGTAATTGTATGTGGTGATTTCAACGTTGCTCATCGTGCTATCGACCTTAAAAATGACAAATCAAACTACAACAAAACGGCGGGATATACGCAAATAGAAATCGATGGGATGGACAATATCATTAATTCAGGTTTTGTAGATTCATTCAGACATCTAAACCCGGATAAAATAGCCTACACTTACTGGAGCTATCGTTTTAAAGCCCGTGAGCGAAATACGGGATGGCGAATAGATTATTTTCTTATAAGTGACTCCATAATGCCCAAAGTAAAATCTTCAAAGATTCTACCCGAATTCTTTGGTTCTGACCACTGCCCTATTTTACTGGAAATAGATTTATAATCCCTTAAATTCCGCCATTTTTTTTCCTTAGTAATTTCACCAATTTCCCTACTGTAAGCCCCTGGACTATTATAGAAAATATTACTACAACATAGGTCATAACCAAAAACAATTCCCTGTGCATTTCCTGGGTTAGACCCAGTGCCAGGGCAATAGATATAGCTCCGCGTAATCCTCCCCAGGTCATTATAAGATTGGTATTGGGAACAAAATCAAGACGGGTTTTAAACACATTTACAGGCATAATCAAAGAGGCATACCTGCAAATTAAGACAATGAGTATAGCCATGAGTCCGGCCAGCACAAATTCTGGCTCCAGGTCTAAAACCAATAATTCCATTCCTATTAGGACAAAGAGTATGGTGTTTAAAAGAATATCTATCAGCTCCCAAAACTTGTCCACATAAACTTCTGTAAGTTTAGACATTGCCTCCTGCCTTGCTGTATTTCCACCTACAATCAATCCTGCAACTACCATCGCTAAAGGTGCAGAAATGTGTAAATATTGGGCAATAACCGTACCTATCATTACAGCTGCTAAGGTTATAATGACTTCAATATCGTAATCGTCTATAGACTTCATCAGCTTAAAAGTTATCCAGCCCAATAAAGCCCCGAAAAGTAATCCCCCCCCAACCTCGTGAACAAAAAGAGTAAGAACACTAGTAAGAGAAAAGTCTCCTGCGCTTCCATTAGCCAGTCCGAAAATCGTCAGAAAAATTACGACCCCAACACCATCATTGAAAAGTGATTCCCCCACAATCTTGATTTCCAGCCTTTTAGGCACATTGGCTTTTTTTAAAATCCCCAAAACTGCAATAGGATCTGTCGGGGATATTAGGGCCCCAAAAAGAAGGCAATTAATAAATTGTACATCTAATCCTATTCCCTGTAGCATAAAATACACGGCTATTCCTATGAGAAAAGTAGATACGAGAACGCCAAAAGTAGCAAAAACCAGGATAGGCCATTTAAGTTCTTTTAGCTTTTGCAAATCGGTATGCAGGGCCCCTGCAAAGAGCAAAAAACTAAGCATAATATCAAGTAAAACAGATCTGAAATCTATATGTGTTATGATGTAGCGCTCGGCGTTTAATAAGGTATCATCAAAGTAACTCAGCGCAAATATCCCAAGCGTAAATAATATGGTAATAACTGTAAGCCCTATTGTGTTTGGAAGCTTAATGAACCTTACATTGAGATAACCAAAGGCTGCAGATATAAATACAAGTATACTGGTAATGATAAAGTAATCCATAGGACACGAATATATTCAAATTCCCCATAATTTATAAATCTGTACCCAATTATTAGCTCGTGATAACCTTAAGATAATTTGAGTGCACAAAGAAAAACTTTAAGTTCTCCTAAAATTTCTCTTCAAGGTTCTCCAGGTCTTCGCTGTGGATTTGAACAAATATTGAGTGCGACTGATCAAGATCATTCCGGATAGCAGATGTACTGATTACCTTCGCAACTCAAATAATGTTTAACCTAAAATCTAATATTATGACACTAGTTAAATTTAAAAAAAGGGCAAGACCTTTTGGAAACCTAATTACTTCTGATTTTTTTGATATGGAGAATTT
>NZ_CAMYOM010000032.1 GCF_947260015.1 uncultured Eudoraea sp.
TTATTAGACATAGTCGTAGGTTTTATTTTAGTTGAAACTCTGGTTGTCTGGATAAGTGCATCAGCAATAGGAATACTTGTTGGGGTACTTCCGGGCTAACGGCAAGCATCCATAATCCAAGTCCGCCAGGAATATAATCTGAACCGTAATAGTTTTCCGGGACATCTTCAATTTTGAAAACATCCATTGCATTTTCAAAATCCTGGGGTGTTAGCAATCCTAATGGTGTAAATTTATCTACTATGGCTCTTACCACAGTTTCGGGATTACTTGTATTGCTATCAGCAGCACCAACTGCATCCATTGCAAGGGTTTGGAATTGCAGCGGGTTGTTCTGGTAAAACATTTCCAGATATACCTCGGCAGAGAGCCATCGCCCTATCATAAAATTGGTGTTAATCCATGTCCTGTCTCTTTGCCATCCGGCAACGTCAAAAGGATCAAAAAGTTCCTGTCCTAAAAGTCGGCTTGTATCAATTACATTAAGTAAAGTTCCATTGTCATACGCAAAATTGGTTTCATTAATTAGATTCAAGTAAATATCAAATGGACTCTTTATAATGACTCCTATAGCTTCATCATCAAAAAAGTGCTGACTAGAGAATAATTGTGTTAATACCGGCGCTATTTCAAAGTTATTGGCAACAAAAGTGCTGGCCATACCTGAAATTATCATTTGTGCATTCCCGGCATCATCACTGGAATCCGGATGAACAAAAAATTCGTATAATTTTCCACAAATAAAAGCAGCTATTTCGTTGGGTCTCTGCTGGAAAAGAATATTAATGACATCATCATAGCCCCAATTGCCTGTCTGACCTAAAATAGTTTTAGGACCAGCGTCAAATCGGGTAGGATCAAATAGAACCTGTTCACAACCTATTTCTCCCCTCTCAACATAACCAGTAAGAGCCTTAGCTGTTTCAATGATATCCTCTTCGGTGTATCCGTTTCCTTCACCCAATGTAAAAAGCTCATACAATTCCCTTGCATAATTTTCATTTGGGTTGTTACCATTATTATAAACGCCATCCAAATAATAAAGCATGGCACTGGTAAGACCCATTTCACTAATAAAGGTTCTGAAATTACCTATAGCATTTCTTTGCAGGCAATTCGTATAATAATAAAGGAAAGAATTACAGTCATAAATATCCAGTTCAGTAACCAAATGGTTACTCCAGAAAAAGCTTAGCCGCTCCCTGAGGTTGTTGTTCAACAAGCCATTGGTATAGCTTATCCGCCATTCCTCGGCTTGGGCACGTCTAACCTGTCTTGCCAGATCGTCGTCTGCCGGATAGTTACTGTTGTTCCAATCTGCCCAGGCAGGAGCCGGAGTAGGGGCCATAGTGACCGCTTCATTGATCAAACTATTTACCAGAGTGCTGGCATCCGCGCCAACCGCATCGTTGATAGTTTGTACTGAGGCACTAAAACCGAGTCTTCTGTACAAATGCGCCGCCCTTATTTTATCCAAGGGTGTTGTGTGTGGCGCTAATGTAGAGGTATTACAATTAACGAAGTATTCCATAGTTTTTTAGGCTTTAAGAACGTTCATGTGTTTAGGGGCAAATTCTTAACGCGTAAATTTTATGGATATTATTATCATCCAAATATTTTCGTTATTCTGCATGGAAATTACAATCTTCTTCTTGAAATTAGGTCCGATTTGCCGATATTTTCGACAAACTGCTTTATTTTTTAAGAAATCGGAGAATTTATGGGCGTGCATAATGAGTTTGGGAAGGAAGGTGAAGAATTAGCCGCAGCTTATTTAGTGAAAAAAGGATACCTTATTATATGTCGTAATTACCGCTACCTGAAGGCTGAAATTGACATTATTGCGCAAAAAGGTAATACAATTGCTATTATTGAAGTAAAGTCGAGAAGCTCGGCATATTTTGAAAACATTGCTGAAACAGTAAGCAAAAAGAAAATAGGCTTGCTGGTAACGGCCGCGGATAATTATGTAAACACAAATAAACTTGATAGGGAGGTAAGGTTTGATATTATTACTATCCTTAAAAAAAATAACAAATTTTTCATAGAGCATCTGGAAGATGCTTTCTATCATTTTTAAAAATTTATTTTATTTATAACATTTTGTTATATTTGTAGCCACACTTTTAGATATGAAAACAATCTCATCTGTTGTAGAACATTACATAAAAAAGAAACCATTTTTACAAAGTGCTCTTGCACAGGGAATCATTAATCTCACTTCCCTGTCGCGTCTTATCAAACCGGAAATTCAGGAAGAATTGGGGAAAGATATCCGCAATGGGGCTATAGTTATGGCGCTTAAGCGTTTGTCAGATGATCTTGAATTCAGAGCGACCCACAAAATTATAAAAGTGCTTAAAAATATCGGGGAAATCACGGTGCGCTCATCATTAACAGATTTTACTTTTCTGGTATCTGATTCCATTTTAGAAAACCAAACTGAACTCCTGGAAGAGGTGAATAAAAATAAAGATGTCTTTTACACCTCTTCAAGAGGAGTTAATGAGCTTAATATAGTTGTAAGCAATAGTTTGGATAGTATCATAGAAAAGTTATTTAAGGAAGAAAAGTGTACACAGAAAGCTGAAAACCTGTCTTCCATTACTGTAAAACTCCCGGCGGAGAATGTTTCTGTTCCAGGGATTTACTATTTCATTTTTCAGCGATTGGCGTGGGAGGGGATTGTCCTGTACGAAGTTATTTCTACAACCAATGAATTCACTATCATTGTAAATGATGAACAGGTAGACATTGCTTTCAAAACAATAAAGGATTTAAAATCGCTGTAAAACAGCGATTTTAAATTAATGCTGCCAGGCATGAAGAGATGTATATTAACTTACCTTGTAGATCATTCAAATAAAGATAATTAATACCGCCAGGCTAACATAAGTGGTTTATCATATTCAATAAAATAAAAGTCTTTAAGTATTTTTAGGGAAGTATCTCCGGGGAATTACTCTAAATATCCAGGTAGTGAATAATAGTGGTACATCAAATAACTGCCTTCTGCTGTTTTTTTGACAATGGTTGAAGTACTTCCAGAGCTTTATTTACAGATTTAATACGATCGAAAATTAAAAGTAACCTAAGCCCATTACGGGTTTGTTTTTCTTTAAGCTTGCAGGTTTCATTATGCTGTTGTGCATAAGAAAGAACATTTGAAAAATCCGGGCTTTGGAAAAAGGCAGACTGCTGATCTGAAATAAAGTAGCCCAATAGTTTCCCTTTTTTTAAAACTACTTTTTCTAATCCAATACCCGTGGCAATCCACTTGATTCGAACTGAGTTAAGCAAATCCTCCACCTGTGTTGGGTACGCACCAAATCTGTCAATAAGTTGAGACTCGAATTCTTGAAGTTCTTCTTCAGTACTAAGCGTGTTTAATTCGGTATAGAGGTTTAATCGTTCTGTGGTGTTGTTAATATAATCATCGGGGAACAGCAATTCAAAATCTGAATCTAACTGTGTATCTTTTACAAATATTTTTTCCTTTCTTTCAGTTTCCTCATAAAGGTCCTTGAATTCATTTTCTTTTAATTCATCAATAGCTTCGGACAATATTTTCTGATAGGTTTCAAAGCCAATTTCGTTTATAAACCCACTTTGTTCGCCCCCCAACAGATCTCCTGCACCGCGAATTTCAAGGTCTTTCATTGCTATGTTAAAGCCACTTCCCAATGCGGTATACTGTTCCAATGCCTCAATTCGTTTCCTGGCATCGGGGGTCATTACCTCATATGGGGGTGTAATGAAATAACAAAAAGCCTTCTTATTACTTCGGCCAACACGTCCCCTCATCTGATGCAGATCACTTAATCCAAAGTTATTTGCATTATTGATAAAGATGGTATTTGCATTTGTCACATCCAAACCACTTTCTACAATGGTGGTAGAGACCAAAACATCAAATTCCCCATTCATAAAAGCCAGCATTAAAGTTTCCAATTTCCTGCCCTCCATTTGACCGTGCCCTATACCGATTTTTGCATCAGGCACCAACCGCTGTATCATTCCGGCAACCTCCTTAATATTTTCTATTCTGTTGTGAATAAAAAATATTTGCCCACCTCTTTGAATTTCATAGGATATGGCATCACGTATTACTTCTTCACTAAATTGTGTCACATGACTTTCAATGGGATACCTGTTTGGTGGTGGTGTGTTTATAACAGATAAATCCCTCGCCGCCATTAAACTAAATTGCAGCGTTCTTGGAATAGGAGTAGCCGTAAGCGTAAGAACGTCTACATTTTCTTTTATTGATTTTAATTTGTCTTTAACTGCTACCCCGAATTTTTGTTCTTCGTCAACAATAAGCAATCCCAGGTCTTTAAACTGAACATTTTTGCTAGCCAATTGATGTGTGCCTATAAGGATATCTATTTTGCCTGATTGTAATTCATCAAGAATTATGCGCTTCTCTTTTGCAGTTCTAAAACGGTTAAGATAATCTACTTTAACCGGCATTTCCTTCAGTCGTTTGGAGAATGTTCTGTGGTGTTGAAATGCAAGGATAGTTGTAGGTACCAAAACTGCCACTTGTTTTCCGTTTTCTGCCGCCTTGAATGCCGCCCTTATTGCAACTTCAGTTTTTCCAAACCCAACATCGCCGCAAACCAGCCTATCCATAGGCCTTTCACTTTCCATATCTTTTTTGATATCTGCTGTAGCAGTTCCTTGATCCGGGGTGTCCTCATAAATAAAAGAGGCTTCCAGTTCCAGTTGCAAATAGCTGTCTGGTGCGTATTGAAATCCTTTGTCCAGTCTTCTTTTGGCATAGACTTTAATAAGATCAAAGGCTATTTTCTTTACTCTGGATTTTGTCTTTTGTTTAAGTTTTTTCCAGGCTGCAGATCCTAATTTGTAAATTTTAGGGACCGCTCCATCCTTTCCATTGTATTTGGAGATCTTGTGTAATGAATGAATACTTACATAAAGGATGTCGCGCTCACCATACATTAATTTAATAGCCTCTTGTTTTTTGCCTTCCACGTCAATTTTTTGAAGCCCGCCAAATTTGCCTATCCCATGGTCTATATGGGTCACATAGTCGCCTATTTCCAATTTGTTGAGGTCTTTTAGTGTAATGGCCTGTTTTTTGGCATAACCGTTTCGCAAATGAAATTTGTGATAGCGCTCAAAAATCTGATGGTCTGTATAACATGCAACCTTAAGGTCGTGGTCTATAAAACCTTGATATAATGGGAAGACTTTAGTTTTATAGTGCACATTTTCATCTACTTCATCAAAAATGTCATGGAATCTTTTGGTTTGTACTTCCGAGGAACAGAAAATATAATTTTCATAACCCCGGTTGTTGTTCTCATTGAGATTAGTGATAAGTAAATCAAATTTCTTGTTGAAGGAAGGCTGAGGTGTAATATTAAAATCAACACTCTCAGAATTTGGTGTATTATCAAAACCTCCTAAAGTAGCGAGGGTAAAATTTGTTAATTGCTCTTTAAGCAAGCTGGAATTGGTAAATAATTCTTCGGGTTTCGATTGTTTTAGGTCAGAATTGAGTTCTCCAAATGCCTTTTGCGCTTTTTCAAAAAACAAATCAACCCTGTTATAAGTTAATTCCGGGTTTTTTAGGAATATTACGGTGTCCGGACTAATGTATTTCAGGAAACTTTCACGGCTTTCATTGAGGTGTTTATTTTCTACGTTGGGAATTATTCTAATCCGGTTAACCTTGTCGGTAGATAGTTGGGTCTCTACATCAAAAGTCCGGATACTCTCTACTTCATCACCAAAAAATTCAATTCTATAAGGTTCATCATGTGAAAAGGAAAAGACATCCAGAATGCCCCCACGGACGGAGAACTCACCAGGTTCAGTAACAAAATCGACCCGTTTGAAGTGATATTCAAAAAGCACTTCATTTAGAAAATCCAATGAAAGCGAGTCAGACTTATTTATTTTAAGGGTGTTTTTAGTTAATTCTTTTCTAGTGACAACCTTTTCAAAAAGTGCATCCGGGTAGGTAATGATAACTGCAGGTTTTTTTCGGGAATTTATACGGTTCAAAACTTCTGCCCTCAGCAATACATTAGCATTGTCGGTTTCTTCAATTTGGTAAGGTCTTCGGTAGCTTCCCGGATAGAAGAGCACGTCCTTTTCACCTATGAGCTGCTCAAGATCATTAAGTATATATGCGGCTTCTTCTTTATCATTCAAAACAAGGAGAAAAGGACGATCTGTTTTATTAAAGATTGCTGAAATTAGAAAGGAAAAAGAGGATCCGCTAAGGCCATTTAAACTAATGTTAGGTTGGTTTTGGACAATAAAATCCTTCAGTTTCCTGAGTTGAGGAGACTGCGCATACAGTTGCTGCAATGAAGATTTGGTCAACCGTTTAAATTTGTGCAAATATAAATCCTGAAAGCTTGGCAGACCATGATTTGGCTCAAATTTTTATAATTATGTCATCTGCAATAGCAAAAACCTCGTCCTTCAGAGCTTTCTTCATGGTATAAGATCCTGTAAATTTACCAAATGCCGGAAGGATTAATTGATCTTGTGTCTTGAAGAAACAAGGAAGTCGAAGAGATTGTTTTCCTCTGCCTCTAAGTTTAATTGCCGGATGAATATGTCCTGCAAAATTAAAATATCCTTGTCGCTCTTCCGGATGATGTGTGAGCAGAAATTTTTCCGAGGCTAATTCTGATACTACCTGAATTCCAATTCGCTCATACCTCAGAGGTGAAATTATATCGTGATTCCCTCTAATTAAAATAAATTTTAGCTTAGAATTCTTAACCCAGGTTTCAAAGAGTTCCCATTCGCGGTTTAATGAAGAGTGAAACAAATCTCCTAAGAAACAAACTACTTTGGGATCAAAAAAAGCGATAGTTGAATCAAGCAAATCAAAATTTTTGTAAATGGCCCCCCGGGGAACGGCTGCACCAAATTTCCTAAAATGAGAGATTTTACCCAAATGCACATCACTGATCAAAAGGATGGCCTGCTCCTGCCAAAAAAGTGTACCGCTTGGATGCAGGATGAAATTCTGATCTTGAATTTGAATAGTTTGGGTCATTTTTTCAAAGATAAATCATGTAATGTTTATGTGATAAAAGAATTCTAATTAGACTTCCCTTTTCATTAATTTTTCATTTGCTTTTGGTTAAAATGGCGCTCATTCTCTTGATACGGTCTGCTAACTTTTCACTGGATAGTTTTTCCCTCAATCTGTCCGTGATTAATGGGAAAGAGAAGGGTGTAGGACTGGTACAAGGTCTCCATACGATCTCCTGCCCCGCAATACGTTCCAGAGCAATTCGCAAACGACCTTCTTCCAACTGATGTTCAAAAGTCTCTCTGAAGGCTTGCTGATACAATAGGTTGTCCGATTCATAATCCTTGAAAACATCAAACAAAAGCTGAGAATTACTCTGTAAATGCTTCATTTTAATTCCTTTTTTTGGGTATCCTGTAAAAACCATTCCGCCAATTACTGCAATATCGCGGAACTTTCGACGTGCCATCTCAGTTGAATTCAAGCTTTTTTGAAGATCATCGATCAAGAAGGAGGTCGTAAATAAATCGTTATCAAGAACCTGTTGCATATCCACTTCTTTATCCGATAAGAGTTCAAAGCCATAGTCATTAAAGGCAAGCGAAAAAGTAATAGGAGATAGCAGGCTAATTCTGTAGCTCAGTAAACTGCCCATTGCCTCGTGTACAAATCTACCTTCAAAGGGATAAAAAATATGATGGTAACCATCCTGAGTTTGAAATGTCTCTATTAAAAACTCATCAGGTTTAGGCACTGTACTTTCCAATTGCTGTCTGGCAAAAAGGCCGCTGAGTGCTCTAATCTCCGCTGACTGTTCTTTTTCATTCAATTGTACTGAATAAAGTTCTTCTCTCAGCAATTTTGACATTTGTGCAGAAAGTGTTAATCTGCCGCCCATCCATGCTGGCACCTTTGAGGATTTTTTGGATGAATTTCGTACATGAGCCTGCATTTCCTTTATGCGGATAAATTCCAGATTTCTACCCGCAAAGGTAAACACATCGCCTTGCTTTAATTTGGAAATAAAAGATTCCTCTATGGTACCAATATAACCACCTTTCTGATAGCGAACAGTAATATTTGCATCGCCAACAATAGTGCCTATTTGAAACCGATGCCTCATGGCAACCCCGCGATTGTTTACTTTGAATTTTCCGTTTTCATCTACCTCAACCTTTTTATATTCATCATAGGATTGTAAACTCTGACTTCCCAAAACAATGAAGTTTAAAAGCCAGTGCCATTCATCGAGGGTAATACTTTGATAGCAAAAGGTTTGCTTAATTTCCGGAAAGATCTTGTCAGGAAAAAAACCATCTGAAACGGCAAGTGTGATTAAGTACTGTATTAAAACATCAAAGCTATTGAGATAGGGGATTCTGTCTTCAACTGCTTTTTTTTCTACAGCCTGTTTTAGGGCAGAAGCCTCTACTAGTTCGATGGCATGGGTAGGAAGGAAATAAATAACACTTTCTTCGCCGGGTCGATGACCACTTCTTCCCGCTCTCTGTAAAAACCGGGCAATACCTTTTGGCCCTCCAATTTGCACTACAGTTTCTACCGGAGCGAAATCTACACCGAGATCCAGGCTTGATGTACACACCACAGCTTTTAGACTTTCATTTCTTATGGCTTGTTCTACCCATTGCCTTGTTTTCTTATCTATACTTCCGTGATGCATGGCAATTTCCCCCGCTAATTCGGGATGTTTTTCCAGGATTTTTTGGAACCAGATTTCACATTGACTTCTCGTATTGGTAAATATTAGGGTTGTTTTACTATTATTAATTATTGGGATAACTTCATCAAGCAAGCGCAGTCCCAAATGGCCCCTCCAGGGAAAAGTTTCCATCTCTTTGGGAATAATGCTTTTTACGGTAATCTTTTTTTTGAGATTGGCCCTAATCATGACAGAATTTTGGTGAGCAGAAGATTCAGGACCCAGCAGTACTTCTCGCGCCTGCTCAAGATTGCCAATGGTAGCAGAAATACCCCAAATACGTATATCTTTTGCAATTCCCTTAAGTCGTGATAGCCCAAGTTCTGTTTGTACTCCTCTTTTGGTGCCCAGCAATTCGTGCCATTCATCTACCACAATTGCAGAGCAGTTCTTAAAAATTGTATCATATCCTTTTGTGGCTAAAAGCAATTGCAGACTTTCCGGGGTCGTAATGAGCAGGTCGGGCATAATGCTCCGTTGTCTGGTCCTTTCGGCAGTTGAAGTATCTCCTGAGCGTATGCCAACGGTAAGTTGGGTATCTAAATCCCGGATCACTCTTTCTGCAGATTGTTTGATTTCCTGTGACAAAGCCCTTAGGGGAGTAATCCAAATTGCTTTAAGTCCTTTTTTATGTTTTGTCTTATATTCAGGGTTATTTTTAATATAGTTTAAAACAATAGGAAACCAGAGTGCATAGGTCTTGCCACTCCCTGTGGGGGCATTTAGCAGGCCGTGTTTTCCATTTAAAAAGGCCGACCAGGTTTTTAATTGAAAAGGGTAAGGCTTCCAATCTTGTTGCCTGAACCAATCTTCTGCCAGATTATAAAGTTGTTTTTCTGTCATTCTTTCCCTTCTGGCTTTCGACACAAATTGAGCCTGCGGATAGCTCTGTGAATTTACAAATTTCTCTTTAAAATCAATCATGAATATAGAATCCCGATTTGAAGAAATTTGTTAAATATTTTGATTAATTATTAAAAGTATAACCTTTAAAAAAAGTATCTTTACAGCTTAAATTAGTACTGTTTTATGCCTATAATAGATTTATATTTTCATAGTGAACATCGTCGAAATTTAGCACATTTTGCCTCTTTAGCATCTCTGGCTGCAGTTGATGGCGAGGTTAATCCCAGGGAAAAAGTTTTGTTGGATAATTTTGCCCGTAAACTTGATATTACCCATGAGGAATATAAAGAGGTAATGAAGAAATCTAACAAATATCCTATTACTGCCTCGAATAGTCTAAAAGAACGCCTGGAGCGATTATATGATCTCTTTAGGTTAATATATGCTGATCATGATGTGGAAGACGTGGAAATGGTACTGTTAAAGAAATATGCTATCGGATTGGGATTTCCGACCAAAAAAGCCAACAAAATTATACAAGAGTCTGTGGCTATTTTTAGCGGTAGGATCAATTTTGATGATTATCTCTATATCATAAAGCATTAGCAAAAGGAAAACAATAAAAAACGAAAGCACTATTGGTTTTCCCGGTCTCTTTGTCTGGCCATAAATTCTTCTGCTTTTTCTACCATTTTAGGGCTGCCACAGAAAAAAGGCACGCGTTCGTGCAATTCTGTCGGTTGTATTTCCATTATTCTTGTAAAACCATCACTGGCTTTTCCATTTGCTTGTTCTGCTATAAAAGCCATGGGATTACATTCGTAGAGCAGACGTAATTTACCGTTAGAAGCCATACTACTCTTAGGGTATAGATAAATACCACCCTTTATCATATTTCTGTGAAAATCTGAAACCAGAGAACCAATATATCTTGATGTGTACGGCCGGTCTTCCTCTTCTAATTGGCAGTATTTGATATAATCCTTTACACCCTGATGAAAATGAATATAATTACCTTCATTAACCGAATATATTTTACCTGTTTCCGGATACTGCATATCCGGATGGGAAAGATAGAATGTGCCTATAGCCGGATTTAGTGTAAATCCGTTTACGCCATGTCCTGTAGTATAAACCAGCATCGTTGAGGTGCCATAAACTATATAACCGGCAGCCACTTGATTAATTCCGGGCTGTAAAAAATCCTCGAGCTTAACAGGTGTCCCCACTGGAGTAACTCTCCGGTAAATGGAAAAAATAGTCCCTACAGAAACATTTACGTCTATATTTGAGGAACCATCCAGGGGATCAATTAAGACAACATATTTATTCTGATGTAGTTCATCATGACTGTTAATTGTAATAAAATCATCTTCTTCCTCAGAGGCTATACCGCAAACGATTTCCCTGTTTTTTAAGGTTTGTATAAATATTTCATTGGCCATCACATCTAGTTTTTGCTGATCTTCGCCCTGAATATTAGTATCTCCGGCTGCCCCGAGGATATCCACAAGCCCTGCCTTATTCACCTCGTGGTTTACTACCTTACAGGCTAAACGAATTGCATTTATCAGTCTGGAAAATTCCCCTGAAGAGTATTGAAATGAAGTCTGGTTTTCAATAACAAATTCACCAAGAGTTTTATTTTTTTTATCCATAAAAGAAGGTTGTTTTATATGAGTACAAATATCGGTTATTTTGTTAAACTATATCGTTTTCGTAAGCACTAAGTTTTTTAAGTTTATAACTTTGTGTTTTATTTGCAACAATTATGAAATATAGTATTAGAGAGGCCGTAGCAGCCGATATGCCTGCGGTTTTACAACTTATTAAAGAACTGGCAGTTTTTGAGAAAGAAGAAAATGCCGTTGAGACCACAACGGAAGATTTGGTGCGCGATGGTTATGGAAGTGATAAACTATTTCATTGTTTTGTGGGTGCTACAAATGAAACTATAGCAGGGATGGCCCTATTATATCCACGCTATTCAACCTGGAAAGGATCTATATTACATCTGGAAGATCTAATTGTGGCGGAAGCATTCAGGGGGGGTGGACTTGGTACCGCTCTTTTAGATGAGGTTGTAAAATACGGATCAAAATTGGGCGTTAAACGTATATCATGGGAAGTCTTGGATTGGAATGATCCGGAAATTTGGAGGAGCATCGGTTAAAGATGCCAATGGAATAAGAAATTTAGTTAAAGTCCTTGAGGAAACAGGACATCAGAACACATTTTTGGTGGTTTCTGCAATGGGAAAAATGACCAATGCAATGGAGGCTGTGGTTAAAGCGTATTTTGATAAGCGGGTGGGATTAAAAAATGCTTTTGAGGAAGTAGTCTTGTATCACCAAACTATTCTGGAGGACTTATTTGAAGATAAAAAGCATCCGGTTTATGAAAAGGTTGCTCTTCTGTTTGAAGAGGTGCAAGGCTTTTTAGCATGGAACAAATCTCCAAATTACAGTTTTGTTTATGACCAGGTGGTAGGATATGGTGAATTACTATCAACCACCATCGTGAGTATGTACTTAAATGAAGTAGGCATAAAAAATTTCTGGATTGATATTCGGGATTTTATTAAAACTGATGACAATTATAGAGATGGCAGGGTAAACTGGGAAAAAACACAACAGTTAATTTCAGAGGGTGTAGAAAAGAATAAATTATACATTACACAGGGATTTTTGGCAAGTAACGATAATAATTTTACCACAACACTTGGCAGAGAAGGTTCTGATTATACTGCTGCTATTCTCGCATACTGTCTCAATGCCAATTCTGTTACCATATGGAAAGATGTTCCGGGAGTCCTTAATGCAGATCCGAGGTATTTTGAAGAGACAAGTCTTTTAAACAAAATATCTTATCGCGAGGCTATAGAACTAGCTTTTTATGGGGCTTCTGTAATCCACCCTAAGACTTTACAGCCACTGCAGAGAAAGGAAATACCACTGTATGTAAAATCGTTTATTAATCCCAGGGGTGCCGGGACTACAGTTGGCAAAGGTATAAAGATTGAACCCGAAATTCCTTGTTTTATCGTTAAGAAGAACCAGGTGCTGATGAAACTCTCCTCCCTTGATTTTTCATTTATTGTTGAGGATAGTATAGGTGACCTCTTTAAATTGCTTCATGATTATAGAATGAAGGTGGACCTTATTCAAAATTCCGCAATTAGTTTTTCCGTATGTGTAGATAATAAGTTTAACCGGCTTAATGATTTATTGGATCAACTGTCCGGTAAGTTTAAGGTGGTCTGCCATGAAGACGTTTCTTTGTATACCATCCGACATTTTAATACAGATGCTATAGAATCTTTACAGAATGGGCGAGATGTTCTTATAGAACAGCGCGGAAAGGAAACCTTGCAAATCGTGGTAAAGCAATAAACTAAAAGCAGACTTTTACTATGTTAAAAAAAGGGGGCTCTCCTCTTGATTTTCCTATATTTACTTATATATAGTCACATATTCTATGGGTTTAGTCACCGTAAAAGAAGTAGCCAAGGCAATTAATCTCCAGCGATATGGTTTTTTGGGAACGTTCATGGGATGGATCCTGGTAAGGTTAACCAAGTTGTCGGACATTAATAAGTTTTATGACAATAATAAGCAATTGGAAGGACCTGAATTCCTCGACGCCATCCTTGAGCACTATGAAATAGACTTTGAAATTCCGGAAGGTGATTTTAAGAGACTACCTAAGGATGGAGCCTACATTACTATAAGCAATCATCCGCTGGGAGGTATTGATGGGGTTTTACTTCTTAAGTTGATGTTGCAACAGAGACCGGATTTCAAGATTATTGCTAATTTTTTACTTCACCGGATCGAACCAATGGCGCCCTATATCATGCCTGTGAACCCTTTTGAAAATCACAAAGATGTCAAAAGCAGTATTGCAGGTTTTAAAAACGCTTTGAGCCATTTAAGGGATGGACATCCCCTGGGTATTTTCCCGGCAGGAGAAGTATCTACCTATAAAGATGGGAAACTAATAGTTGACAAGCCCTGGGAGGAATCTGCTTTAAAACTTATTCGAAAAGCTGAGGTGCCTGTTGTTCCTATTTATTTTCATGCAAAGAATAGTAAATTATTCTATCATTTATCAAAGTTCAACGATATCTTCAGGACGGCTAAATTACCTTCTGAAGTTACAACACAAAGGAACAGGGCCATTAAAGTAAGAATAGGACAACCAATTTCCGTGAAATCCCAGAAGGAAAATAAAAGCTTAGAGGAGTTTTCAGAACTGTTACGTAAAAAAACCTACATACTCGCAAATGCTTATGAAAAAGAACGCTTAACAGTTCAGATACCCACCACTTTAAAAATACCAAAACCTCCAAGAAAGATAGTAGGTGAAATAAGGACAGAGGTAATACAAGGAGAATTAGAAAAATTAAGAGAGAAGGATTGTCGTTTATTGCAAAGTAAGAATTATGAGGTGTTCCTGGCTCAGGAAAAAGATATGCCTTTTATTCTTAAGGAAATAGGAAGACAAAGAGAACTGACATTCAGAGCAATAGGCGAGGGCACCAATAATTCTATTGATCTGGATAAATTTGATTACTACTATCACCATTTATTTTTATGGGATAACGATGAAAAAAAAATAGTAGGTGCCTATAGAATGGGGATGGGGTCCGAGATTTTTAAGATCTATGGAATTGATGGTTTCTATTTACAGGACCTGTTTGGTTTTGAACCTGAATTATACGGAATGATGCGGCAGTCCATCGAAATGGGACGCGCATATATTGTTAAGGAATATCAGCAAAAACCAATGCCTTTGTTTCTGCTTTGGAAGGGCATAGTTCACACTACATTAAGGCATCCCGAACATAAATATTTAATTGGTGGAGTTAGCATAAGTAACCAATTTTCAAATTTTTCCAAGTCCCTGATGATAGAATTTATGAAATCAAATTATTGGGATCCATATGTAGCACAATATATCAGGCCGAAAAAGGAATTTAAAGTGAAATTAAATGATGCGGATAAGGATTTTATATTTGATGAAACGGAGGCAGATCTCAATAAATTTGACCGCTTAATTGAAGAGGTTGAACCCGGCAGCCTTAGGTTGCCAGTACTTATAAAAAAGTATATTAAACAAAATGCCCGGGTAGTAGCTTTTAATGTTGACCCGTTATTTAATAATTCGGTAGACGGCTTGATGTATATAAAAATAGCAGACTTGCCAGAGAGTACGGTAAGGCCTGTGATGGAGGAATTCCAGGCAGAGTTGGAAAGAAAGTTTACCGAAAATAGCGATAGCTCCTAGTTTAATTCCTTCTCTGCAAATAGTTAAAAAAAATCTTTTAGTTTATACCAACAATTTCACTTCGTCGTTCAAATAGTAAATTGTCTTTCCAAATTCCGTCCAACTGGCCTATTCTTTCACGTTTACCCAAATAGCGAAATCCAGTTTTCTCATGAAGTTTGATGCTAGCTGTATTTTCGGGAAAAATACCTGATTGTAAAGTCCACATACCTTCTATTTCACTGGCGGTAATAAGTTCTGCCATAAGAAGTTTACCAATGCTAAGACCTCGTGCTTTTTCTGCCACATAAACGCTTACCTCTGCAACACCGCCATAAACACATCTGCCAGAGACGGGAGATAGTGCCGCCCAGCCTACGACCATATCATCTCTTAAAGCTACCAATCTGCAACTTGAATTATGATTTCTATTCCATTGCTCATAGGAGGGAATCTCCTTCTCAAATGTTGCAAAGCCTGTATCAATGCCTTGCTTATATATTTGAGCAACTTCCGGCCAATGAGCCTCAGACATTTCTCTAATTAAAAAGCCGGGCCTGGTTAAATGGATTCTGGACATCTTGGTTATTTTACCAATTTACTAACAGCAACCTCCACCTGGAGAACAACAGGCTTCTTTTTCTGCATTAATTTCAACAGGAACCCCGCATTCCTCTTTAGCCTTACAGTCAGTTTTTTCTACGGCCAATTTAATAAGTAAACGGTCTTCAAGAATTTCGTACTCATCAATAAACAGCTGAGCGGCGTGAAAGTTAGCGTTGCCATATTCAATCTTAAGCTCGGCTTCTAAATCCATAGGTTTAATTTCGTTTACCCTGTTTAGAATTTGAAGTGCTTTAGAAACAGACATATACTTTGTTTTATCTAATTCGGACGGACTTTCCCAGAGTTGAACTATGGTTTCTTTCCAAAAATCAGTTCCTGCACCACAATCCACAGAGTCAACGATGATATTTTTTACCTCGGTAAGGTGATAGTTCGCGCCTACTAATGTTCCTTTATTATAGTCAAATACTAATTCTTTATTTCCGTTTTCGTTCAATAGAGCTATAAATTCTTTTGTTTTCATTATTTCGTTTTTAGCAACAGTTTATATATGTAGTTTTAAAGAAATTATTAATGAGGGCACCTATGTCCTGCCATTTTTTTTGGTTGATACAGTAACAGACCCTTTTACCGCTTATTTCGCCCTCAATTAAATCTATGCTTTTGAGTTCCTTTAAATGTTGGGAAATGGTAGGTTGTGCGAGGCCTATTTCTTCAACTATATCATTACAAATACAGTCTTTCTGACAACTAATATGCTGTAAGATGGCAATCCGGGCGGGGTTGGCCAATACCTTTAAAATGGTAGCCAGTTCATTTTGTTGGGCAGTAAATATTTGCGATTTGGTTGTTCCCATTACATATTTATATATTGCAATATTACGATAATAGATTTAATAAAAAAAAGTCAGATCGTAAAAAACCTGACTTTTTAAATCTTAGAACCATGGTTTTTTACCCACCTGGTAGGTGTTATAGAAATCCTCATCAGATTTAGTGAGGTAAATGATTCCTTCAATTAATCCGATCATACCAGTTATCCAAACCATAAAAACTCCAACTCCAACGCAGCTAAGCACGAAGCCAACAATGGTTATTCCCAATAGGATAAAACCTTCTTTCTGGTAACCCAATATAAATTTATGAATTCCTAAAGAGCCTAATATTATAGCCAGTACCCCTGCCAGTATTTTTTTATTGTCACTTTCCGTGACTCCTTTCACGCCCTCAGAAAATTCATTTGCAGTTTTCTTGGCGTCCTCAGCAAAATCACTGGCAGCTTCTTTTGTGTCTTGTGCAAATTCTTTAGCCGATTCTTTGGTCTCTTCAGCAAATTCCTTGGCTTTTTCTTTGGCTTCTTTCGCAGATTCCTTGGCCTTCTCTTTGGCTTCTTTAGTAGATTCTTTTGCATCTTCAGCAAATTTCTTTGCTTTGCCTTTTGCTTTATCAAAGGTGCCTTCTGCTTTGTCTTCGGGATCCTTATTTTCTTCTGACATGATTATTTTGTGTTGGTTAATACTCTCTTAAATGTAATAATTATTTTGGTATCAAAGAAATGCCTTATCCACTGGTTCCCAAAGCTCTAACTTATTGCCTTCCGGATCCAGAATCCATCCAAATTTCCCATACTCATATTCCTCAATTTCTCCTACAATGGTAACACCTTCCTCTTTTAAAGCGGCTAATAGTTCTACCAAATTTTCAACCCGAAAATTCATCATAAATTCCTTTTTGCTCGGCTTAAAATAGGAGGTATCTTCTTTGAAGGGGCTCCATTGTGTAGAACAATCATTACCTTCTTTGTCTTTCCACCAAAAGGTGCAGCCGTATTGGTCTGTATTCAACCCCAGATGATTTTTATACCATACTTTTATTTTATCAGGATTTTTAGTCTTAAAAAAAAATCCACCAAGTCCGGTAACTCTATTTTTCATAATTATCAGCTTATTTTTTCCAGGCCTGTTCGTATATATTTATCCACTGTTCAGCAGTCATTTTTGCCGCTAATTCGCCTATTAGCGAATAGGGAATATGCGCTATGTTTTTAAAACGAATACAACTTTTACCCATATCTAATTTGGTTTTTACATGTTTAGGATATTCCGAAACAAACCAGTTATATAAATCTTTATCACTATAAATTCCCATATGATAAAGGGCTATAAAGTTTTTTTGTGAAGCAATATTTATAAATGGCAAAGGGAGCACAGGATTACAATGGTATCCTGACGGATATATAGAATGGGGCACGACGTAGCCTATCATACCATAGCTCATAACTTCCTCAAAACCCTTGGGAAGATTTTTTAAGATAGTTTCGCGTAACTTAATTATAGGTTCTTTTCTGTCCTCGGGCAGTTCGGAAATATATTCTTTTGGTGTCTTGGCGTTTGATTGCATAGTTGTTTTATTTCTGTTGTAGTCGTAGCGTAAAAATGAACACGTAAGCACCTAATTTAAATACCATGTTTTTCATGCTCTGGGATTTTTGTGTTGGTTCAAAACTAAAGAGCAGGGGAGGGATACATTTTATACTAAAGTACTAAATTGCTTCTTTTGTTGTTTAAAAAAGCATTAATTAAATGAACCTCATAGCCTTATTGATTTGGAAGGCCAGTGTTCTTCTTATCGTGTTCAGCGTTATCAGGAGTTTGGAGACATGAATTTTTGTTTAGCTCTTTTTACTTTTTTTACCCTTTTTGTCTTCCTTAATAATCATTTTTTGTACCCCTTTCCCGGGAACGATTCTAATGAAACCATTAATTAATCCTTGAACAATATAATTAATTGGTGAGCGAGCTACATTCCTTTTAGTTTGATAGTCGGCAACAAGATATTTGTCCTGACCAGGCATATTATTTGCCCGAATGGCGGTATTTGCAATTGCAGAAAGAAATCCCATATTTTTAGATTTGTCTTTGTTCTTTTCATTCAGCAATTTCACTTCTAAGTTGCTATAATCAAATACCATGTTGTTTTGGGATTTTAATTGGCCGGCGTTCATTTGAAACTTAATCCGGTTCATTTGTCCGGTTACCATTTCAACACCTGCCAGAGGTTTTAAAGTAGAGTTTAAGTTGGTCAAACCCATGGCTCCAACATCTACGAGCAGTGAAAATGTTTCTTTATCATATGGAACATCTAGTTCAACATTAATTGGGGCTTTACCTTTAAGGCTAGCACTAATTTTTGCTTCTAAATGACCTTTATTTATTTGTTCTTTGGGCATGTTAGTGATGCCGGTAATAGTTCCATTAATTTCCTGAATTTTAAGCGATCCTGATTCACTTTTTTTAACTCCAAGTTCATTATAGGTTACTGAAGAATTTGAAATTTGAATGGAGTCTATAAGAATTTCCATGGGAATTGAGTTAATAATACCTTGAAACAAAGGTTTAACTACATCCGGAGGCCTGGGAATATTCTTGTTTCTTTGCAGTTTAATGTTCAGTTCGTCTAAAGAAATCTTTCGGGCTTCAATATCTAGTTTTGTATAGAAATCGCTAGATGGCTCAAGCTGATGTATACCAATTTCTTTTACATTTAACTCAATAATATCGTTTTGGACCCCGGCGCGCTTACTAACTTCAACCCAATCTATTGAATAGCCCAGGGAAATATCATTCAGCAAAAATTCTTTGTCCATCAGGTTGTAATGAAGACTACCTAAGCTAATATCTGTATAGTCGTTTGGTTTGAATGTAATACTATCTATATCTATATTTAAATTACCCACTTGAAAGGGGATCAGGTTTTTGAATTTCAAAGAATCAGTTTCTATTTCAGTCGCCAGTATATTTAATCGCTTAACCTGACCTTTTATGTCTTTTGAATCAGAATCTTTTAAAATAATTGAACCATTTTGAATGCGAAAACTGTTTAGATCGGCACGCGATATTATATCACCAAACATTACTTGTAACCCTTTTCCGCTGGTACTTTTAGTAGTATCTGCACTAAGTGTCACTTCAAATATTGGTTGTTCGAAGGCAATCTCATCTAAATTTAATTTTTTGCCAAACAACAATTCTCTCCATACTATTCCATTAATGGTAGCGTAATCTACATGTCCTGTAATTATGGTTCCGTTTCCAGGGTTTAAAGGTTCAATACGGACTTCGTCTAAAGTTACCCCTTTAAAAAAGGTGCCTAAATCAAAATCAGAATACGTAATGTTGTAAGCTCTATCGGGATTTGAATTTAGCCTGACTTCGAATTTCGATTCAATCCTCCATTCCAGCCCCTTCATAATCAGGAATATTATTCCTAAAACTACTAGCACTCGAATGGTGATCTTTTTCATTTTATTAATGGTTTTCTTTGTACTCTGAATTTAACAAAATCTGGACTTAATTTTGTCTACAATAGTCTGAGCTAATTTCTCCTTGCTCTCAATGGTCCACCCGGCAACATGCGGAGAGAGAATAACATTTTCGGCATCAATTAGATATTGAAAGGCTTGGGGGAGTTCATGCTGAGTAAACATGTCTTCAAATGAAGTTTTCTCATATTCCAGAACATCTAATCCCGCGCCCAATATTTTACCAGATTTTAAAGCGGTAACAAGGTCTTTGGTTACTATACATTTTCCTCTTGCCGTATTTAATAACCAAAAAGGTTTTTGAAATGCATTGATAAACTCAGTGTTAATCATTCCCAGGGTTAGTTCGGTTTGAGGTACGTGCAGGCTTATTATGTCTGATCTTTGCTCCAATTCCATGATCCCTACCTGCCGGGCATTTTCATCAGATACCCCCCCAACAATGTCGTAGCAAATTACTTCGACATCAAAACCGCTGAGTTTTTTAGCAAAGGCTTTTCCTGTATTACCATAACCGATTATACCAACAGTTTTGCCATCAAGTTCTACCCCCCGGTTTCCTTCCCTGTCCCATATGCCTGTTTTTACTTCACGGTTGGCTTTGGTCAAATTATTAAAAAGGGCCAATAATAATCCCAGGGCATGTTCCCCAACAGCATTGCGATTACCTTCGGGGGCCGCCGCTAAAAAAATTCCTTTATCCCAGGCATAATCCATGTCGATATTTTCCAAACCAGACCCAAGTCTTCCAATAAATTTGAGGTTTTGGGCTTTGTCCAAAAAGGTTTGGTCTATGGCAAATCTACTTCTGATAATTAGCCCGTCATAGAGGTGAATTGTCTTTTCAACCTCAGATTTGGGCGCAGTATATTCTTCAACATTCTCAAAACCCAGGGCTTTGAATTCCTCTATGAGCAAAGGATGGTTGTTGTCTAGGTGGAGGATTTTCATTCTTTTTTAAATTTTTGGATATTCGGTTTGTGTCTTTGCGTGCTGCACGTTTCCCGTATGGGCCGTTGCCAACTTCTCGAAGAGCAATAAATGTACTTCTTCATTGTTTTTTGTAGACGGATTGTGTTCTACACCCTTTGGAACAACTATGATTTCACCTTCATTCACAACCTCTGTCCGGTCTCTGAATTGCATATATAAAGTACCTTTTAAAACCTGAAATAGTTCATCCTCATTTTCGTGGGAATGCCATACAAACTCTCCCTGAATCTTTGCGAGGATTACCTGCATATCATCTACCTCCGCTATTTTATGCGGGTGCCATGTTTTACTAAAGGCGGCATGTTTCTCTTTTAAATTTATAGCTTTCATTTCTATTAACTTAAGTCTAATTTATTATAGAACATATTTTATTCCTTTTTGGTTTCAGGCTGATCTTTGACGTCAAATTCAAAAATATCATTCCTGGCGTAATGACCAATTACATCAAAATCGAGTTTGTTTAACTTAATTTCTTCAAGATCTATTTCAGCTACAAGAACTCCGGCTTTATCATAAAATGGACCGGCAAGAATTTTTCCGTTAGGAGCAACTATAAGACTTCCTCCGCGACACATTGTTTCGGGCTCATCGGCAACAAGAGTCTGGTATTTTTCCGGATACATTGATTTGGTAAAATACTGGTTGCAACCTAGCACGTAGCATCTGCCTTCTAAAGCGATATGTTGCATTGTGGAGGTCCATTCTTCCCTGGCATCTGCCGTAGGGGCTATATAAATTTCAACGCCTTTTCTGTACATTGACATTCTGGCCAGAGGCATATAATTTTCCCAGCAGATCAGGCCTCCCAACTTGCCTATTTTAGTTTGATAGGTAGTTAATGATTCACCAGATGCTTCTGCCCAGACAATTCTTTCGGTTCCTGTAGGTTTAATTTTTCGATGCGTACCCAGCAATCCGGAAGTAGGGGATATATAGAGCATTGAACAGAATAGACTACCACTAATATCATCTTTTTCGGTTACTCCAATAACCAGGTAGGTCTTATTTTTTTTTGAAATGTCTTCGAGTCTTTTAAGGTCTTCACTCTGTACATTGAGGCTGTTTTCATAATATTCAGCATAGAGCTTGCGCCCCTTTTCAGATCTGCTGCCTATGGTGGCACCGAATGTAAATCCTCTTGGGTAACCCGGAATAAAAGATTCCGGAAAAACCAATAAATCACATCCCTTCGCTGCATATGTTTTGGTGATCTGCTCAATTTTAGAAATTGTTTCCACCTTATTAAAAAAAACAGGGCTTTCCTGAACTAATCCAACTTTTATTAGCATAGACTGAAATTCTTGAATAGAATTTATTTTAGATTTCGGGAACTCTAAGGTATCCAATTTTAATAAAAGTGAAGTCTAAATTCCCAAAATAACTTTTGCTATCCAGAAATAAATCAGGATTCCGAAAATATCATTACTCGTTGTAATAAAAGGACCGGTCGCAATAGCCGGATCTATACCCCTTTTATCCAGAAACAAGGGAATAAAGGTTCCGATTATTCCTGCAACGATGATTACCACAACCAGGGAAATTGAAATGGCAAGTGCCGCAGGAAAATTGCCTTGCCAGAACCATGTAAAAACTAAAAGAACCAGTCCCAGGATTAGACCATTTAGTGCCGCCAGAAGCATTTCTTTAATGAGACGGTTACTAATGCTTCCCTTGAGGTCATCATTGGCGAGTCCCTGTACTATGATGGCACTTGATTGCACACCAACATTACCTGCCATGGCGGCAATTAAAGGTGTGAAAAAGAATATGATTGCATGTTTGCTTATCATTTCTTCAAAACCTCCCATGATAGCCGCTGCACCAATACCGCCTAAAAGTCCTAAAAACAACCAGGGTAAGCGGGCTCTTGTCAAATCCCAAATACTATCATCGGCCTCCACATCCTGTGAGATACCTGCTGCCAGCTGGTAATCTTTCTCAGCTTCTTCCTTTATAACATCTACGATATCATCAATGGTAATTCTCCCAACCAACCTGCCAATCTCATCAACTACGGGAATGGCTTCAAGGTCGTATTTGGACATAATTTTAGCTACTTCCTCGGGTTTTTCATTTACGTTAACCCGATCCACTTTTGGAATATAAACATCTTTAATCGGAGATTTAGTGGAAGTGGTTAAAAGATCCTTAAGTGAGAGTCTGCCTTTTAGTTTGTCATCATCGTCTACCACATAAATAGAGTGCACCCTGGTAACATTTTCGGCCTGGGCCCTCATTTCTTTTACGCAGGTAAGTACGTTCCAATTTTCATTTACTTTTACCAACTCCTTGGCCATAAGTCCACCTGCAGAATCTTCATGGTAGCGCAAAAGATCTACAATATCTTTGGCATGTTCCCGGTCTTCTATTTCCGAAATTACTTCTTCAACTATTTCCTGTGGAAGTTCTCCCACAATATCCGCTGCATCATCTGTGTCCAGTTCATCTAATTCTTCCGCTATTTCCTTGGAAGATAAATTATTAAGAACAGCCTCCCGCATATCATCATCCAATTCAATGAGTACGTCGGAGGTTTTATCACTATCCAGAAGTTTAATAAGATAAGTAGCCGATTCTTCACTAAGATCATTCGCTATTTCTGCAATATCGGCATAGTGGAGCTCTGCCATGAAAGACTTTAAATCTCCGTCTTTCCCGGATTCTATAAGCAGTTCAATTTCTGCAAGTAGCTCGTCTGTAAGTTTAAATGGAGTCATCACCTATCATCTTGGTCAGCGCGATAAATTGGGTAACAGCCAATTCTTCGGGACGCCGGTCAAAGATAGCATCTTCTTTTAGATTATCAGAAAGGTTAAATATTTTTAAGCTGTTTCTTAAAGTCTTTCGCCGCTGGTTAAACCCTGTTTTAACTACTCTAAAAAACAATTTTTCATCACAATCCATTGTTAAATCATCTTTTCTTACAAGTCTTAATACCCCTGACTCTACTTTTGGAGGGGGATCAAAAACCTCTGGATTAACAGTGAAAAGATATTCGGCATGATAGAACGCCTGGACCAAAACAGAAAGAATACCATAGGTTTTATTTCCTTCTTTGGCACAAATTCGCTTAGCGACCTCTTTTTGGAACATTCCTGAAAATTCCGGAACCCTGTTCCGAATTTCCAATAACCTGAAAACAATCTGCGTAGAAATATTATAAGGGAAATTACCGGTTATGGCAAAAGGTTCCATATTAAACAATGTTGAAAGGTCGTATTTCAGGAAGTCGGCCTGTATTATCTCAAGTGAATTATTTTGCTGCAGAATTTCATTGTGTTCCAACTGAAAGCTATGTTTAAGGTAAATGATAGATTCCTCATCCAGCTCCATCCCTACAAGGTTCATAGAGCGCTGCAACAAATATTTTGTGAGAACTCCTGTACCGGGCCCAATTTCAAGCACATTGGTGTAACCATCCATTGAAAGCGTATCGGCTATTTTTTTGGCAATTTCTTCATCTCTAAGAAAATGCTGCCCCAGATATTTTTTAGCTTTAACCGGACTTTCTACCTGGTAGGCACTCTTCTTAAACGAGCTGTGTTTTTTACGTTTTTTGCCCATAGTCTAGTTTGGTTGCGGGGTAGAGCTTATATAAGCCCAGGCACTTTTGCCGGAGTTCAGGACTACTTTAACTCTTTTATAGGCCGGGCCTTCGTATTTATCAACTTCCAAAATTTCTTTTTTACTACACATAAAGACTCTGCCATTCACAAAATCCGCAGGCTCATTTGAACTTTGCATAACAGGATATACACCAACTACTTTCTCATCTGATAGCTTATAACCTATTAGGGTATCACTAAAACCTGAAAGTGTTCTTGAAAAAACAGTTAACTGGATATTTTCTTCCTGCAAAGTACCGTAAGTAAAAAGATATTCGGTAGCATTAAAACTATGAGCGGTATACTCTTTAATAACAGTGAGTTCAGTTCTGAAGGCGACAAATTTATTTCCGAAGTGTTTTGATACTTCCTCGCGCATTCTTTCAGCATCCTCAGCGTAATATTTATCTAAAATATCTTTGTTTTCAGCGGTGTACTGTATGGAATAAGTAATACCTCCCATTTCTTCTTCTACAAGTACTTTTGCTATCTTAGCCTTTATGAATTTTCCTGTCTCCAGGACCTCCGGAATATGCGTTTCCTGCATCCATTCCAACCATTTATCGTGAACAGATTCATCTATATTAATGGTAACATTGTAGATAATCATACATCAAATATTATAAGTCAGTATATGCAAATTTAGTTAATACTATCGCCACGTAATATTCGGAAATTTTTGCGCGCCTGAGGAAAGTAGTAGCTGTCCTGATAATTGTAAATTATTTTCTCATAATGTTCTTTAGCTTTTTCGGGTTCATTTAAGATGTTCCTATAGAGCTCTGCAAGGGCAAAATGAGCGTCATCGGCCAAAATATCATTTCCATAAAACTCAACAATTTTAAGATAGTTAAATTCTGCCGCCTCATAATCTTTGTTAAGTTCCAAAAGTTCACCTTGTTTTAATAGGGCCTCATCTTCTATTTTTTCTCCCTTGTGATTTATGAGAATATCATCGAGGACTTTAATTGCCTCATTTGTGTTCTGCTGATAAGACAGGAGATCTGCTCTCGCATACTTCTTTAATGCAGTCTGAGTTGAATCTTCCAAAGAATTATCTGAAATTAAAAGGCTTAACTGCATGGCATCGTTTGCAATAAGTTGCGAAGTTGAACCCCTTAGGACCTTTAATTGAGTAAATGCCCAATCAAAATCGCCCTTGTAAAAACTAGTCTGAGCTACTTTAAATCGCGCATCCTGACCTAAAACATCATTTTTTAAACTTTTTTGGACTTGGGAAAAATTAATTAATGCTTCGTTGAACTTCTGATCAAAAACAAGGATGTCTCCAAGGGCAAGTTTTACATAAGCTTTACTGTAGCGTTCCAGGGGGAGATCTAAACATTTTTTGAGGATAGCAATTGCCTCCTCGGGTTTACCTTTTTTAAAAGTGAGGAAATGGGAATAGGCAATTTGCAATTGCAAGGTGTGATTTTCATATCCATATACTTCCATCAAAGATTCAAATTGCCCTTCTACCTCATCAAGTTGCTTCGAGCTTGCATCCAAAAGTTCAATATCAATAAGGCTCAGGCGTGCATTGAGTTTGATTACCGGATCATTAGAATTTTTATCGATATAGGTAAAAATTGCTTCAGCATCTTCAATGGCATTGTCCTCCAAAGCAATGTCACCCAGACCAATTAAACGTTGAAGTGTAAAAGCCCCGGATCTTTTATAGATGGCTTTTTCCTGATTAAAGGCACTGTTGTATTGCCTTTGTTGTACAAACAACCAACTCAGGATTTCATTCCAAAGGATATCCGGATTTTTTTGAGCCTTTAGGAGCAATATTTTTTTCAGCTTGAGATTATTTGGATTCTCAGGGTCTGAGGTAATAAAATTATCAAGATTTCGAAGTACATTAGTCTGAGTAGCCTTGCCAACAGAGATTAATTCCAAATAGGAGTCGTACATCCTTTCTATATCTCCTTGTTCACCATAAATACGGGCCATTTGAAAATTATAGTCTAGCTGTGGATTAAGCTCCATAGCCTTCGAGTAGGCTCTAAGGGCATAGTCTAAAAGGGCATAGCGCTGAAATCTGAACCCTATTCCATAACCATAATTTGGATTTACTTCAATTTTCGAAAGTGCAATTTCATAATTCTCTTTAGCCTTAGCTGTCTGGTCCTGAAGCAGGTAATTGTACCCCAATTCAATATAAATAGTTGGGTACGGGTTCCCTGATTCTATCTTCTTTAAAAGAAAGGCCTGGGCTTCTTCATACTTTTCGAGCTGCTGGTAGCAGGCAATCAGGCCGTCGGCATAATCTGTGCGTCTTGGGTTTTTTTCTGCCAGATTTTTATAAAAGACTGCCGCTTTCTTAAATTCACCATCGTTGAAATACTGCTTCGCCAGAAAATCTTCTTGAGCCCAGGATTGGAAGGTACAGATAAGACAAATAAATAATAAGGCAAATCTCATATTGGAAATTTATCAAATTTAACCAAGCTCTTTAAAAAACACTGTCAAAGAAAACATAATATCGCTGAACTGAACTTTTTCCCGAATTGATAGAACACGAATATAAGTTCCAAATCATGGAACTTCCCCCAATAGGTCCATCAAGTAAAATAATTTAATCTATCCTACTAAAACCTGTATAGGGGACCAGGATATCCGGAATGTTTATACCGTCTGCGGTCTGGTAATTTTCCAGGATCCCTGCTAAAACCCTTGGTAAAGCCAGTGAACTGCCATTTAGTGTATGAGCCAATTGTGTTTTGTTGTTTTCATCTCTGTAACGAAGCTTTAATCTGTTTGCCTGAAAAGTTTCGAAATTAGAGACGGAACTAATTTCTAACCAACGTTCCTGAGCAGTTGAAAACACCTCGAAATCATAAGTTAAGGCTGAGGTAAAGCCAAGGTCGCCGGCACAAAGGCGTAAAACCCTGAATGGCAACTTTAATTCCCTTAAGATATTTTTTACATGTTCTACCATAGAATCCAATGCCTGGTAAGAATTATCAGGATGTTCTACCCGCACTATTTCTACCTTGTCGAATTGGTGAAGACGGTTGAGTCCCCGCACATGTGCCCCGTAACTGCCTGCTTCCCTCCTGAAACAAGGGGTATATCCTGTATAACAAATAGGTAAATCATTTTTATCGAGGATAGTATCTCTTAAGACATTAGTGATAGGTACTTCGGCGGTTGGTATTAGGTAAAGATTTTCTTCAGTAACATGGTACATCTGGCCTTCCTTATCCGGGAGTGACCCTGTGCCATAGCCGGAAGCCTCATTTACCAGGAGGGGAACCTGCATTTCCGTATATCCTGCTTCGGTATTTTTATCTAAAAAATAGGCAATCAAGGCGCGTTGCAAACGGGCGCCTTTTCCTTTGTATACCGGAAATCCTGCTCCGGTGATTTTAACACCCAATTCAAAATCTATGATGTCATATTTTTTAGCCAGCTCCCAATGAGGCTTGGCATCGCCACCCAGCACAGGAATATCTCCTTCCCGGAAGACTTCTTCATTATCTTCTTCACTATTTCCGGCCGGGACGGATTCATGCGGGGTATTAGGAATTTGATACAGTGCTTCCTGCAGCTCATCTGCAACAGCATTTAGTTCTTCGGTTAGCCTCTTAGAATCTTCTTTTAGCTGAGTTGTTTTTTGTTTAATCTGGTTTGCTTCTTCTGCTTTTCCACTTTTAAAAAGCATACCAATCTCTTTTGAAAGTTTATTGCCTTCTGCCAGTATATTATCCAAATCTGTTTGCAGCGCACGTCTTTTTTCATCAAGGCTCAGTACCTTATCCAAATGAAGTTCTGCATCAAAATTGCGTTTTTTTAAAGCTTTCGCAATCTGATCTTTATTTGTTCGTAAGGCTTGTAACTGCAACATGTTAAGTTGATTTAAGGCGCAAATTTAGGGTTAAATGATTAATGTATCAATTTGGAACAGCAACATTTTATTTTATCACCCATATTTAATTAATAAAAAGGGTCCCTATTTAGAAACCGGTAATTCGGCTTTGGTTTCTTTAGATGGTAAAATCCAGTTATTATGCCAAAAATAGTCCCATCGTTCTGCGGCGAGATCTGCTTCAGGATCTATAAAGGGCTTTAACTTACCACCATTTACCCGGACTCTGGAATTAACATAAACGGAAATATCCGCACCGTCTTCAGAATAAATATTTTTAAGATGCTGTGCAAACTGCCAAATAAAATCAGGATATGCAGAAATTCTTCCTCTTTGCTTTTTTGTCAGGTAGTCCTTCAGATTAACATTAATGACATTTCCATTATCATTATCTATCACTTTAAAATTAATTATACCAGACCTGCCTCTGAGCATCATCCGCCAGCTCAATCTATGTCCCTCTTCGGTCCACAGAACATCATCTTTTATAAAATGATGTCTTATGGGAAGAATAAGTTGTATCGTAAAGTAAATTCCAAATCCGAGTAAAAAGAGGTTTCTGTATTTAGGGATAATGACTTCAGAAGGTTCCGGTAAGGGTTTCTTTTTAAAGAAAATCCGCCTAATAGTTTCCGGTTCAAAAAAGAAAACTGTAAAAGCCAGTGCAAGGTAGGGGAAGATCCCAATTTGAAATACTATAGAATTGAACAGGTGAAAGAAAATTGCGAAGGCAAAAGCGATTTTTCTGGAAGGCTTCCACAGTAAGGCAGGAACGATGAGTAAATCGAATAAAATTCCCATGACTGAAATAAATTTATGGACCCACGATTCCTGCAATAAATCGCCTATGAGCCAATAATGAGCCTTGTTTTGCATCAGAATTGCAACAAAACTAAAATCGAGCCAATCCGCGTATAGTTTGGCCCCGGCCGCATAGGTATATACAATAAAAAGTTGTAGTACTATTATCCATTTTACATAGCTGTACATGCTCTCGCTCCTAATCTGTGGCTTAGCCCTGGCGTCTAATGAATATGCCTGGTTAGCAGGGAAAAAGCACATTATCAGGGAGATTAGTACCAACAAATAATAGTGATTGTTGTATGATGTTTTTTGCATCAGGTAAACAGCTGTCCAGAGAATGGTAAATGAAATAATACTGAATCTGTACTTATAACCAAGAGCAATGAAAATACCCAGGGTTCCCATAATAAAGAAGTAGATATACATCCCTGAACCGGGTAATGGTTGTAACCATTCAAAACCAATAAAAGAAAAGTTGAATGTGGGCTCTATCAAAGTTCTCCTGACCCATCCTGTTAAGATGGCTCCATAGCATTCCAGGCTGATAAGAATCCCAAGAAATATGCGAAAAATTAGTAAGGGACTGTTGTCTATTCTTTTAAAGAAAAAGTAATTAAACATCTAACTTGAAATTATGGCATTTGACGTTTCTTTATCTTTTAGCAACTGCGCTTTAAGTTCCTCCAAAGAGTTGAACTTATGTTCATCGCGGATGCGCTCTATAATATCTACCTGGATATTTTGATCATATAAATCCGCTTTAAAATCAAAAAAATGGATTTCAATGCTCTTTGAGGAACCATCTACAGTAGGATTAAAGCCGATGTTCATCATCCCGTAAAAAAGCTTGTCATTAAGGATGCTTTTTACTACATAAACTCCGTTTTTAGGGATGAGTTTGTATTTTTCTTTAATAAATAAATTAGCTGTGGGAAAGTTTAATTGTCGTCCCAGTCCTTTGCCTTTTTTAACATCACCCGTTAACATATAGTTATACCCGAGGTATTCATTGGCAGTCTTTATATCTCCTTCCATAAGCGCATTTCTGATTTTTGTAGAACTTACAGAAACATCATCTATTTCCTGTGCCGGAATTTCTTCAACTTCAAAATTTAGAGTATTCCCAAAGGCGGAAAGATCCTGGATATTGGCATTTCTGTTACGGCCAAAGCGGTGGTCATAACCTATAATAATTTTTTTGACCTTTAATTCATTCACCAGGATGTCCCTAACGAATTCTGTGGAAGAAAGACGTGAAAATTTAAGAGTGAAGGGATGAATAATCAGGTAATCCAGACCAATTAACTCTAAAATTTTGATTTTTTCCTGGATGGTATTCAGGAGCCTTATTTCAGTATCTTTTTGTAAAACCATTCTGGGATGCGGGAAAAAAGTAAGTACGGTAGATCGCAGGCCGGTTTTTTTGGCATCATTTATGAGACGTTCAAGTATTTTTCTGTGTCCTATGTGAACACCGTCAAAAGTTCCAATGGTTATAGCAGTAGTCTGCTTTTTATCGTAATTGGAAATGCTTTGAACTGTGATCACACAAATAAAATAATAAAAAGACTTACTTTTAAAAGTTTAAAAATCTCTTGATGTTAACAAAACTACGTCTTGTTTTAACAATTTCAATAATATTTCTCTCCTTTTACGGATCTGCGCAATCCAAATATTGGGGTCAGGAGATTTCTCCCACTAAGTTTTCTTCACCTTCACTATCCAAACCGGACGTAACTAAGGTAAGGGTTTTTGATTTGGATCAGGCATCTTTATCTGAGGAACTTTTATCTATATCTACCCTAAATCAAGCTCCCGGAATAATTTATTTTCCAGATGTCAAGGGGAAACTAAGGGCATTCAAAGTTTCAGAAAATTCGGTCTTGTCACCGGAACTGGCAAAAAAATATCCCGGGATAAGGTCCTATTCAGGCTATAGTGTGGATGGAAGTAAAGACCGTATTCGATTTAGCATTTCACACAAGGGAGTACAAAGCATGATAGTGCATGCAGGAAGCGAAAAGACGACTTTCATGGAGAAAGTCTCAGATGGAGGCAGTACTTATGTAGTTTACGACAGAAGTTTACATTCGAAACTCAACAGCGACTTTATTTGTTTTACCAAATCAGGGATTGAAAAAAGC
This sequence comes from uncultured Eudoraea sp., assembly GCF_947260015.1. Classification (GTDB taxonomy): domain Bacteria; phylum Bacteroidota; class Bacteroidia; order Flavobacteriales; family Flavobacteriaceae; genus Eudoraea. The sequence continues at coordinate 31,170 of NZ_CAMYOM010000032.1, forward strand.
ATCAACGGTTCTGTTTCAAAACTGGTGGATGATCAAACCCTAAGAAAATACAGAGTAGCAATTTCGGCAACGGGAGAATATACTGAATTTCATGGAGGTACAGTTCCAGACGCCCTAGCGGCAATAAATGCCACACTTACGAGGGTAAATCAGGTTTTTGAGACCGATTTGGGCGTTACTTTAGAATTGATTGCCAATACAGATTTGGTAATATTTACAGACCCTGATACCGATCCTTACGGGGGAAACTTAAACACAGAAGTTCAAAATACACTTACAACAACAATTGGCGAGGCAAATTATGATGTAGGTCATTTATTTCATGAGGATACGAATGGAGGTAATGCGGGCTTTATAGGGTCTGTTTGCACAGATAATCAAAAAGGAAGTGGTTACGCTGCTGCCTTAAGTCCACAAGGTGATATCTTCGATCTCGATTTTGTAGCACATGAATTGGGGCATCAATTTGGCGCAAATCATACCTGGTCCTTTGAATCTGAAGGCACCCTGGTACAAGCAGAACCCGGTACCGGAACCACCATTATGGGATACGCCGGAATAATACCCGGAGAGAACGTAGCCCCAAATGGAGATGACTATTTCCATTATAACAGCATATTTCAAATTATAGAATATCTTCAGACTACAAGTTGTGGAGAACTTACACCTTTAGTAAACAACCCTCCGGTTATTAATCCAATAAGTAATTATATTATTCCCAAGGGAACACCTTTTGTATTATCAGGAAATGCCATAGATCCCGATTCTGCAGACATACTTACTTATGCTTGGGAACAGATTGATAACGGCGTGGTCACTACAGAAAACTTTGGACCCGACAATCCAAGTGGCGCAAATTTCAGATCGCTTAAGCCCACTACAGATCCGGACAGATATTTTCCAAAATTATCAGAGGTTAACCAGGGGAATCTTACGCAAACCAATCCGCCGATAAATTCGGCCTGGGAAACGGTTTCCAATGTGGAACGCGAAATGAACTTTGCCTTAACCGTAAGAGATAACGCAGCAGGAGGGGGGCAGGTAGCTTCAGAGCTGGTAAAGATTGATGTTTTAAATAGCGCTGGACCATTTGTTGTAAATTCTCAAAACACAACGGAGACCTATACGGCCGGATCTGTGCAGACCATCAGCTGGGATGTCGCCAATACTAACAAAACACCAATAAATACCCAGCAGGTAGATATATTCTTATCTACAGACGGAGGCCTAAGTTTTCCAATACAGCTGGCAACGGCAGTTCCAAATGATGGCAGCCATGAGGTTCTTATTCCTGGCAATAGTACTACAACTGCACGTATCATGGTTAAGGGCGCAAACAATATTTTTTTCAGTATGAACTCTACTGATTTTGTAATTGAAGATTCTGAAGTTATCTTAAATTTTGCAGAACTCAATTATGAAGTTTGTGAACCCAGTGACCTTGTGGTACCGTTTATATATGAAACCTATTTAGGGTTTAATGAGGAGGTTACTTTTAGTGTTCAGGGTATGCCTGCCGGCCTCACGGCAGTTTTTACACCACCAACTGCAACAATAAATAACACTCCGGTTTCCATTACTTTTTCTAATACAGATCTTGTTCTTCCCGGGAATTATCCCGTGACCGTCACTGCAACTTCTTTGAGTATCACTAAAGATGTAACATTAAATATTAATATTAGCGATGCTAACTTCTCAGATGTGGTTTTACAGACTCCCATTGATATGGCAACAGAGGTAGGTCTGCAACAACAACTTACCTGGGAGTTGAATGCACAGTATACCTCATATGATATAGAAATTGCCACAGATATGCTGTTCGCTTCAGTTATTGAATCTGCCAGCGATGTTATTTTTAATACCTATTTACCCGAAAACCTTCAGGAAGAAACCATTTACTATTGGAGAATAAAACCAAAAAATTCTTGTGGGGAAGGAACTTTTGGCCCACCATTCAGCTTTACGACTATAACAATTAGTTGCGACATTGAAACGGCTAAAGACTTGCCCGTAGATATAACTTCTATAGGTACACCAACAGTAACTACTATAATTACATTCTTAAATGATTTGCCGATAACTGATGTAAATATAGGTTTGGAATTAGAACATACTTTCCTGGCAGATCTTATAATTAGTATTACATCGCCCCAGGGTACGCAGGTTATTTTAACTTCCAACTCTTGTGGGGAATTGGAAAATATTGATGCTGTTTTTGATGATGACGGAGATGCTTTTATCTGTGGTGGCGGAGCGGCCGCAATTAGTGGCACAGTAAGCCCCTTGGGTTCATTAGCCTCCTTTAATGGCGAATCTTCTTTTGGCGAATGGATACTAACAGTTTCTGATACTGCCCCGGCCGATGGGGGTAGCATTGATAACTTTTACCTGGAAATCTGCGGTGAAGGTGAATTGAGACCCGACGATGATGGAGATGGGGTTTTTGACGATGGAGATGACCTTTGCCTGGGAACACCTCCGGGAACCGAGGTGAATGCAGACGGTTGTCCCGTTTTTCGTTTTGCTGCGGATAATTTTAACCTGGCAATAGAAAGTGAATCCTGCATCACCAGTGATAACGGATCATTTGAAATAACCGCCGTAATGTCTATGGATTATACGGTTAATGTATTGGGCAACGGGTTGAATATAACCGAGGACTTTACCAAGGATTATAAATTGGAAAATTTAGCTTCGGGCACTTACTCGGTTTGCATAACTGGAACGGATGGAGTAAATACTTTTGAGGAAATCTGTTTTGACGTAGTAATAAATGAACCCGAACCTCTAGGTGTAAGTTCTGTGGTCTCTTTAGATGGGCTGCAGGCAGTTCTGACATTATCAGGTTCCCAATTGTATAATATTGAATTAAATGGGAGCCTTACCCAGACTGAAGGCTCAGAAATTGTACTGGATCTGAAACAGGGACTAAATACCTTAAAAGTTTCTACTAATCTGACCTGTCAGGGGGCATATGACGAGACTGTCTTTATTCCCGCTATTCCTGTTATATATCCAAATCCGGTCGTTGAGACTTTAAATATATTTTTAGGACCAACTACGGGTCCGGGGGACATTACCGTTTTTGCATCTGATGGGCGACTTATCAGCAGTCAAAAGTATGCTGGTAATGAGGATACACTGACACTTAATTTTGCCGGATTACCTTCAGGGCTGTATTATGTAAATGTCAAAGGAGAAACTCTTAAAGGAACCTATAAAGTATTGAAGCGATGAGAGTTATTTTAATAGTTTTCATAAGCCTGCTTTTTACTGCCTGTAAAAAAGACTCACCCAAGCCACCTTCAGCGGCGGTTTTAGTTTTCCCTTTGCAGAACTCCCTCTGTACCACAGGTGTAAGTATAACTCCGACCACAAGCAGGGTAGAGTTCATGTGGCAAACCGCGAACAACACAAATACCTATGAATTAAGGGTATCGAATCTTATAACTGATATTACCCAAACGGTTAGTACGCAATCCACCAGTGCAGAAATCACCATAGAAAAAGGAGCTCCGCATTCATGGTTAGTTATTACCAGGAATACAGAGGTGCAGGAAACTGCTTCAAGTGCATCCTGGCAGTTTTTCAATGCAGGTTCCCAAATTACCCATGCTCCCTTTCCTGCACAAATAATAGCACCTTTATCCGGGGCATCAGTGGTGCGTGATATCAACGGAGAAATCATTTTGGAATGGTCCGGAGCAGATGTTGATGAGGATATTGTAGGTTATGAGATATTTCTTGATATAGCTTCTCCTCCGCAGGTTTTGGCAGCTTCGCCCGCCTCTTCTGTGTCCAGTATTAAAATAAATACTAGTGCCAATACGGTATATTATTGGAAAGTAATCACCAAAGATGCCGAGGGAAACAGTTCAGATTCAGGGATTTATTCCTTTCGGGCGTTATAAGATCAAGACAATTTGGTTAATAGTACTAGTAAGTGTGAAAAAGTGTACTAAGTATTGTTATACTCATTCATGGTTATCTTTACTCCGGCGAGGACAAAAGATGAGATAAGTTCATTAGCTCTCTCCAGCCGTTCAGGAAGTTCACGTTTTTCTTCATCATTCCATTTTCCAAGGACATAGTCTACTTGTCTTCCCTTATTAAATTCAGAACCAACTCCAATTCGCAATCGGTTATAAATCACAGTTTGTAAGCTATTTTGAATATCCTTAAGACCATTGTGGCCACCATCACTTCCCTTAATTTTTAGTCTCAGTGTCCCAAAGGGGAGGTTTAAATCATCGGTGATGACAAGGATATTTTCTATTGGAATTTTTTCTTTTTCCATCCAGTACTTTACAGATTTACCACTTAGGTTCATATAGGTAGATGGTTTTAAACATAAAACACTTCTGCCTTTTATTTTAAAGGAACCCAAATCTCCTAATTTCCGGGTCTCAAAGGAGAATTTTTGTTTTTCAGATAGCTTGTTAAGCACCTGGAAACCAACATTATGCCTGGTGTCGGCATATTCATCACCAATGTTTCCCAAGCCAATTAGCAGGTACTTTTTCATGGAATCTGTTTCTTCTAATAGTCGTTTTTCCTTCCCAAAAAGAAATTCAATAAATCTTTTCATACCCTCAATTGGTTCAGGGTAAAAATACAAAAGCATCCCGAATCCTGATTTATACGGACGGGATGCTTAGTAAGAATAGTTTTAACTTATTTATTCGGCATCTTTAGCTGGGGCTTCTCCACCTTCAGCAGCAGTTTCTGTTGCACCTTCTTCACCTTCTGCACCTTCTGCACCTTCTTCTCCTTCTATTCCTTCTTCATCTTCAACTTCTTCTTCTATGACTGCACGGGCAGTTTTAACCTGGACGACCACAGTAGATTCTGGTTGTAGAATTGAAAATTCATCATTTAGCAAGGATTCTACCAGGATGTTATCTCCAATTTTTAATTCGGAAATATCTATGTCAAAGAAATCGGGAAGGTTATCTGGTAAGGCTTTAATAGTCAGTGTTCTATTTCTGAATAGCAGGCGTCCCCCATTTTTTACTCCCGGAGAACTACCTTGTAAACGAACAGGAATTTCCATTGAAACCTCTTTGTCGTCAAACAGTTGGTAAAAATCTACGTGTAGAATTCTATCAGTTACAGGATGAAACTGTATATCCTGCATTACGGCTTTTAATTTGACACCTTGATCCAAATCAACCTTTACAGTGTGGGCTTTTGCAGTATACACTAATTTTTTGAATGCTAATTCATCCGCTGAAAAGTGCAATGGTTTTTCCCCTCCGTATACCACGCAAGGAACCTTTCCAGCATTACGTAGGGCCTTCGTTGCCTTTTTGCCCACGCTTTCTCTTTCTGATCCTTTGATTGTAATT
>NZ_CAMYOM010000033.1 GCF_947260015.1 uncultured Eudoraea sp.
TATTTAATAAAGTGAAGGTCGCAAATGGCATTAACACAGGAGGATGGGGTGAATTGGAAGTTTACAGTCGATGGTCATCGGTTGATATGACTGATCAGAACATTGATGGAGGTGAAATGAATACTTTTTCAGTGGGCATAAATTGGTATCCTATTTCTGCTATTCAGGTCAATATAAACTACAGATATTCTACTCTCGACCGTTTTGGAGATGTTGGCTATAACAGCGGCTTGGTTTCACGCCTTGTGTTTATATTGGAATAATCGAAAAGTTTCGAATAAAAGAGTTAATAAAAAATTGGAAATCATAAAGAGTAGAAATAATATCAATATTTTCGGGCTACACAACCATTTAGTTTACAAAACGTTAATGGAGATGGCAAGTCTGGAGTTTTTGAGTAGTTTTGACCAAAAATAAAATACTATGAGACTACTTATCCCTAAAATACTTCTAGCTTTTTTAATCTTAGCTGCGCCATTGGTTTTTATATCCTGTGAACTAAAAGCCAGTTCAAAAGAAAATGCAATTGTCAACGCTGAAAGCCTGAAAAATAATCCTGAAACCGCAGAACCGAACCCCCTTTCCCCGGAGTTTAAGGAGTATTGGTATGCCGGAGAAGCTGAAATCACCTCTTATAAGCTCGAACAGGCAAGGTATGGAGAACTCAGAGAGGGACATGCAGTTTTAATTTTTGTTACGGAACCATTTTTGGCAGATAAACAAGTTAAGGCAGATAGAAGCAATTCTGAAAATATTCCGGTACTAAAATTTAACAGTACAAAAAAATACTTTACAGGCATTTACCCCTATTCTATTATGAGTAGTTCTTTTTATCCGGTTCAGGACAATCAACATGCTATAAAAATATCCTCATCTATTCAGGAATGGTGTGGACATGTGTATGCCCAATTGAATAACAGGGAGGATTTTGAGTACGAAGCGCACTCTTATTTTGAAGGTGAAGCAGATCAGGAATTTAAAATGGAAAAAAACATTTTGGAAAACGAGTTGTGGAACAAATTACGAATAAACCCTAATGGGCTTCCCCAGGGCGAGTTGGAAGTTATTCCTTCATTAGAATATATCAGGCTAACTCATAAAGAGATTAAAACATATAAAGCCAGTGCCACTCTTACAGTGAAAGATGGAATTAGTTCGTATACCTTAATCTATCCGGAATTAGAACGCACACTTACCATCAACTTCAGTACGGCTTTTCCCTATACAATAGAAAGTTGGTCTGATGAGTTTAAAAATGGTTTTGGAGCAAATGCCAAAACTCTAAAGTCTAAAGCAACAAAGATTAAAACAATTACTACCCCTTACTGGAGGCAAAATTCAAACGCAGATATTGTTCTGAGGGAAAGTTTAGGTTTATAGAACTTATGGAAGAATTTATTATAGATTATAAGAGTGAATTTTTAGCAACGGTTATCACTATAATAACGTTGTTTGTCTTAAAGTTTATTTTATCCAAAGCCATTCGTAAAGTAGGCAGCGTAAGCGACCTGAATAAAGCTCGCACCAGATTGATTATAAAATATGTCTCTTTTGGTCTTATCGTTATTGGGATTGTAATAATCATATTTATTTGGGGAGTTAATTTCAGAGAGCTTGGTATTATTTTTTCCTCCATCTTTGCGGTTATTGGGGTTGCTATATTTGCGCAATGGTCCATTTTAAGCAACGTTACGTCGGGTATTATTCTTTACTTCTCTTTTCCTTTTAAAATAGGTGATCGAATTAGAATAATGGACAAGGAAATAGAGTACGAGGGAAATTACATTATTGAGGACATAAGGGCATTTAATATTCATTTACGAAATGATAATTCAGAATTATTAACATATCCCAATAACCTTATGCTTCAAAAAGGAATTTTAATGGTGAATGTAACAGCAAATGAGAATCTTGATGAAAGTGAAGTATTATAAGTTGTTAAAGAAGTTTTAAATAATGTCGCAGCGCTTCTAATCTTTCTATATTTGACCACCACCTTATAAAAAAACTATGCGTTATTATCTGGTACTCTTTATTGGGCTATTTTTAGGTGTACAATCCGTTTTAGCCCAAGTACCAAAAAAAAGCAGTTCCTCAGACATTTTTCATTCCTTGCAGAAATTAAATTTTTTGGGCTCTGCCTTGTATATTGCAGCGCACCCGGATGATGAAAATACACGACTTATATCTTATCTTTCAAACGAAGTTAAAGCCCGAACCGGTTATTTATCTATCACTAGAGGTGATGGAGGTCAAAACCTTATAGGTTCGGAACTTAGAGAACTCCTTGGAGTATTAAGAACAGAAGAATTACTGGCGGCCAGGGAAGTTGACGGGGGAGAACAATTTTTCACCAGGGCAAATGATTTTGGCTATTCTAAACACCCGGTTGAAACTTTAAAAATATGGGATAAAAAGGCTGTTTTAGGTGATGTTGTCTGGGTCCTACGAAATTTCAAACCAGATGTTATTGTAAATCGATTTGATCACAGAACACCCGGTTCAACCCATGGACATCATACTTCTTCTGCAATGCTAAGTGTAGAAGCCTTTGATCTTGCTAATGATAAAAATGCGTATCCTGAACAATTGGATAAAGTAAGTCTTTGGCAGCCCAAAAGATCGTTCTTTAATGCATCATGGTGGTTCTACGGGAGTCCTGAAAATTTTGAAAAAGCAGATAAATCCAAGATGGTGAATTTAGATGTTGGGGTTTATTATCCCATGAGAGGGCTATCCAACAACGAAATTGCATCTATTGCAAGTAGTCAGCATCTAAGCCAGGGTTTTGGCAGATTGTCTGTCAGGGGTAGTCAGGATGAATATATAGAATTGTTGTCCGGGGACATGCCAAATGATACATCCAATATTTTTGAAGGGATTGATACAAGCTGGTCAAGAATAAAAGGAGGCGAGGCTATTGGCAAACTATTGGTTTCAGTAGAAGAGAATTTTGACTTTGTAAATCCTTCAAAACACCTTCCGGAATTGCTGGAGGCACATAAATTGCTTGTTAGTATTGAGGATGATCACTGGAGACATATTAAATTAAAAGAACTCCAAGATATTATTCTCACTGTTTGCGGACTTTATCTGGAAGCTTCATCTGCAGTGTCAAATGCAGTTCCCGGCAGTAGTGTAAAGATAAATATTGAGGTCCTAAACCGAAGTAATACTGATATTTTATTTAATTCTGTTACTCTTGCGTCGGAATCTTATAAGCAGGATAAAATACCCTTAGCTAATAATCAAAAAAAGAACCTTGAATTAGATCTTAAAATACCGGAAGATCAGCCTTATACCAGTCCGTATTGGCTGGCAGAAAAGGGAAGTCTGGGCATGTACAAAGTAAATGACCCGCAACTAATAGGAAGTCCTGAAACCATACGCCCATTTCACGCAAGCTTTGAATTGGAATTTAACGGGTATTCAATAAAAATAGAAAAACCGGTTATTCATAGATATTCAAAACCTGATAAAGGGGAACTTTATGAGCCCTTTGAAATTATACCGGAAGCTACTGCGAGATTTGGTGACAAGGTTTTGATATTTGCGGACAGAACTCCCAGAAAAATCCCGGTAACTATTACCGCTCATAAAAACGGACTTAAAGGAAATGTGCATTTGGGCCATAATAAAGGTTGGGTGGTAGATAAGGAATTTATAGAATTTGAAATTGCAAACAAGGATGATGAAAAGACAGTTGTTTTTACACTAACCCCTCCTGCAAAGGAAGACGAAAGTCTGATAACCCCCATTATCCACATTGATGGTAAAAAATTGGATAAAGAATTAATTGAGATTACCTACGACCATATTCCTACGCAAACAGTTTTAATTCGCTCCGAAGCCAAAGTTGTAAGACTGAACATTAAGAAAGTTGGCGAACAAATTGGGTATATAATGGGTGCCGGAGATGAGGTGCCCGAGAGCCTGGAACAGATAGGTTATACCGTTCATTTAATTGATCCCACAGCTATAGAATCGGGTAGTCTAAACAAATATGACGCGGTTGTTACAGGGATCAGGGCATATAACGTTATAGAAGCGCTTGAATTTAAACAACGTTTTTTACTGGAATATGTAGAGCAGGGAGGAAACCTTATAATACAATACAACACTGCAGGGCGCAGAGACGCCTCTTTTAAAGATCTGGCCCCCTACCCTCTTAAAATATCCAGAGACCGCATTACCAATGAGGATTCTGAAGTGAAGATTATTGCAAGTGATCATTCCGTTATTAATTTTCCCAATACCATTACAAATTTGGACTTTGAGGGTTGGGTTCAGGAGAGAGGGCTTTACTTTCCGGATGAATGGGATCCCAAATTCACACCTATTCTGCAAATGAATGACAAAGGAGAATCGCCAACCAATGGAGCACTTCTTGTAGCACCATATGGTAAGGGAAATTATATTTATACCGGAATAAGTTTTTTTAGAGAACTTCCTGCAGGGGTTTCCGGCGCCTATAAGTTATTTGCAAATATTCTATCTTTAGGAAAAGAACAAATAGATAACACTACAGATATTAAAGGCAAATGATGCTAGACAAACTTACCTGGAAAAAGGAATATACACTGGTGTTGATTCTCAATACGATATACATCCTTATTTTTTATTTTATCATGACCATTTACAGTTGAAATGGAAAAACTGGACTGGATTATACTTAGTGGAACCCTCTTGTTTATTGTAGTTTACGGGGTATGGAAAACAAGAGGTAATAAAAACGTCAACGACTACGTCCTGGGCGGAAATAAATCCAAATGGTGGACGATTGGTCTTTCTGTCATGGCTACACAGGCAAGTGCCATTACTTTTCTCTCCACACCCGGTCAGGCTTTTCACGATGGAATGGGTTTTGTTCAATTCTACTTTGGCCTTCCGATAGCCATGATAATTATTTGTATTGTATTTATTCCTCTGTATCACAAACTTAAAGTATATACAGCCTACGAATTTCTTGAACGAAGGTTTGATCTTAAAACCCGTACCCTTGCAGCCGTATTGTTTTTAATACAACGCGGCCTTGCAGCAGGAATTACAATTTTTGCTCCTTCCATAATCCTTTCTGCCGTCTTGGGGTGGGACTTAAAAACCTTGAATATTATTATTGGCTCCTTAGTTATCATTTATACCGTTTCCGGCGGTACAAACGCAGTAAGTGTTACCCAAAAACAGCAAATGTTTGTAATTATGACCGGGATGTTTATTGCTTTCTTTTTTATTCTGGGTTATTTGCCTGCAGATATCACATTTACCAAAGCCTTGAAAATTGCAGGAGCAAGTGATAAATTAAATATATTAGATTTCAGTTTCAATCCGAGGAGTAGATATACTTTCTGGAGTGGCATTACAGGAGGAATGTTTCTTATGCTGGCATATTTCGGAACAGATCAAAGTCAGGTTCAACGATATCTTTCCGGTAAATCCATCAGGGAAAGTCAGTTAGGTCTTATTTTTAATGGGATCTTAAAAATCCCTATGCAATTTTTTATTCTCCTGGTTGGGGTTATGGTTTTTGTGTTTTATCAGTACAATCCATCACCCTTAAATTTTAATCCTGCAGCTACGAATGCAATAATGCAAACTTCCTATGCAGAAGATTACAAATTATTAGAGGAAGGTCATAAAAATTTAGAGGTTGAAAAGAAAATGGCGCAGGAACAATTTTCTGCAGCATTGGATTTAAACGATCAGGCCACAACTACCGAAGCCAAAAATGAAATGCTCCTGATAATTGAAAAAGAAAAAAACAACAGGGAAGCGGCAAAGGCTATGATTAAAAAGGCAGATGATGTTGTTGAGACAAACGACAAGGATTATGTATTTATCCATTTTATCCTAAATTATCTCCCCAAAGGTTTAGTCGGTCTTTTATTAGCAGTTATTCTATCTGCAGCAATGTCTTCCACAGCCTCCGAATTAAATGCCCTTGGTACAATTTCCGCACTGGACCTCTATAAAAGAAATAAAAAGGATGAATACTCCCCGGAACATTATGTGAAGGTTTCCAAGTTATTTACCTTGCTTTGGGGTATCGTTGCTATTCTAATAGCCTGTGTGGCAAACCTCTTTGACAATCTAATTCAACTAGTCAATATTATTGGGTCTATTTTTTATGGAAACATATTGGGCATGTTTTTACTAGCCTTCTTTTTCCGGTTTGTAAAAGGGAATGCTGTTTTTATTGCCGCTATTATCACGCAGGTGGTTGTGGTACTTGTTTGGTATTTAGATTGGATGGGGTATTTGTGGTTAAATGCTATTGGATGTGCACTGGTAATTCTACTGGCATTAGTACTTGAATCATTTGACAGGCTTCATAAGACTCCTCCCATTAAAACCTAATAAAATCTGACATCCGGAGATAGTACATTTAATAAATGATACTTGTTCTTATATGAAATAAAAAACCCCAACCAATTAAGGTAAGGGTTTTAGATAATATCAATTTTGAAAGAATTACAATGCTCCCCACTCTTTAAGTGAATCTTTATTCATCTTTACATAATCTGCATTGCCGGCTGTCTCTGCTCCGGCCATTGACTTCTTAGCCGCTTCAATAGCGCCTTTTGTATCGCCCATTTTAGCGTAAATCAGGGATTGTCTCCTAGCCATCCAGTACGCTTTATCATTCATTGATACGGCTTTATCAATCCATTCTTTTGCTTTGGACAGGTCTTTTCCTTCCTCAAAATAAAAAGAAGCGGCTGAAAAATAATCATTAGCCGAAGGACCATTCATTACACTTTCAATACTCTCAATCGCCTTTGCCACGGTAGGTACCTCAAAGGAGACTCCTACATAGGCCTTTTCCCACATCATCCCAAGAGTAGCCCCATTATTGTGTAGGTCATCAATACTCATAGTAAAGGATTCTACATCCGACGGCATAGTATATACTTCAACGTTGGTCTTGGCAGCTACTTTTGAATCATCCCAATTTTCAGGAGTTCCCCAGTTATTAGTATCGGAATAGAAAATTACTTCCCAGGAAGTTAATCCCGGTTTTGTAAAAATAGCATAGCTACCAGCCTTTACATTTTGGCCGGCAATAGTAACATCATCACTAAAAGTTACCATCGAATTTTTGTTGGCTCCGGTTCTCCATAATTTATCATAAGGAACAAGATCACCAAAAATGGTTCTACCACGCATAGAAGGTCTGGAATACTCTACGGTTACATCAGTCAATCCAACCGTTTGCATAATCTTCGCAGCCGGACTAGCGGCTGGTGTTGTTATCTGTCCGTTCATAGAAATAGATCCCATTACGACGCAGATCAATAGTGTTAGTTTTTTCATTATTTACCAGATTTTATAGTTAGAACAAATCTAAATATAATGGTGTATTCCTCTTGTTAACAATTCCTTAAATAATGCTTAAAGAAAGGATCATTCCAATATAAACGGTTTAGATATTGTTATGCCTTGCAGATAAAAAGTTAAGTAATATACGGCACTGCCCAATCCGCTAAGATCTATGCTGTTATTTTCAATTAAATTCCCATTGGTATGTCTAACTCTTTTTCCCGTAATATCGAATATAGCTCGTCCAAACAATGGGGCGCTTGAATTAAGATCGTACTGAAGTTCATTTGATCCAAAGGTTCTGTAAATAACCAATTCATTTTCCACTTTCACCGAATCTATCGGAATTTCTATTGGTGGTTCTTCAGGTTCCTGAAGGGCATCGTTGGTTTCAAAAGTATATAGTTGGGAAGCAAGAGTTATGGGAGGTACATTATTTTGAAAACGTTCCGAAGAAATATAATACGTATTTGAATCTGAATAGGTGATTCCCTCAACCTGTGAAAACCCAATTCCCAAATCCGACTTTTCTTCAGTCCCGTTAAATGAAAAATTTGTAGAAAGTTCGTCCATCCGAACAATAAACGGCTGTAATTGAGGTGAATAACCCAATAACATCAGGACATTTGAGAAAATATTATATGTTGCTCCTGTAACTAAACCAGAGACATCATAAAAACCCAGCCTTTTTGCTGAATAAGATCCAGGAATTTTAGGAATGGAATATGCGACCGTTCCATTTGTCTGCCATTGTTTAGTAAATATGAGTAACTGGTCATTAAAGTCAACCATGGCTTCTGCATCCCAGTCAGAATTCTGCATCCCTGAAAAATCCGTTTGATCTTCGTAGGAAAAGTCTATTCTTTCAGCACTTATTGTATTTGAAAGGTCATAATCAGATTTAGTTACTCTATAAATGACAAGATCTTGCCTGTTTCCAGTGTTATTTCCAAAATCGCCGATATAAATATAGGATTCGTCCTGAGCTATATCTTCCCAATCTATATTCGTAGCATTGTCTATAGTAATTGTCCGGATGATCTGCGAACTTAGAGTATCTATTTCATACATTCGAGGAGAATTTCCCGAATCATTATGAGTGATGATTTTGTTGTTGTAATAAACAAGCCCTGAGGATTCCAGAACATCGTCGGGTAATGTCCCCACAAGGGTGGCGCTCACCTGGGCATTTAAGAAAACGACAGGAAGGATAAAAATTAAAATATATAATTTGGAAATCATGACATTTGGCTTCAGAAATATACAAAAATCCTACTTTGGACCATAAATTTCCCGATCATAAGACGTATTACCCCATTGTATGGGTTTACCCCAACTAAATACAAGAAGATAAAACAGGCTAACATTTACTATTTGTTTAACATATTTAATTTTTTATTAAACAATATTGCACTTAATTTTGTTAAAAACCTTTTAATGCAATTATATCAACTACATTCCAGACAATGTTTACCGATTTCACAGGATGAGGCCTGGTCTTTTTTATCAAATCCGGAAAATCTAAAGGTTATCACACCGGAACACATGGGTTTTCATATTCTAAATGGCGCAGACAAGGATATGTTTCCGGGTCAGATTATTCAATATGAAGTTTCTCCGTTTGCCGGAATAACAACAAAATGGGTTACCGAAATTACCCATGTAAAGGAAGGTCAATACTTCGTAGATGAACAAAGGTTTGGACCTTATGCGTTATGGCATCACAAGCATTTTATAAAACCTATTTCTGGTGGAGTAGAAATGGAAGATATCATTGACTATAAGCTGCCTTTTGGAGTTTTGGGTCAATTAGCACATCCTTTACTCGTTAAAAAACAACTGAAAAAAATATTCGCATACCGCGAAATGAAACTTGAGGAAATTTACGGGAATATGAAGGGTACCTCTAATATGTTAAGTATAAAATCAATTTAATTATGAAGAAAAATCTATTGTTAATCGGAGGATCTTACGGTATTGGTTTATCCATTGTAAAGCAGTTGCAGGAAACCCATACCATTTATGTAGCATCTAGAAGTGCGGAGGGTTTGAAGGATCTGAACGTAGAACATATTCAATTTGACGCATTAACCGACTCATTGAATACCGCACAATTGCCTGAGGAACTTCACGGATTTGTATATTGCCCCGGGAGTATTAATCTAAAACCGCTGAAAATGCTGAGCATGGCTAATTTTGAGGATGATATGCAACTTAATTTTTTTAGCATGGTAAAGGTTGTTAAAGACATTATCGACAGGATGGCAGACAACTCAAGTATGGTTTTCTTTAGTACAGTGGCCGTAAGTACAGGAATGCCATTTCATACAAGCGTATCTGCTGCAAAGGGCGCTATAGAAGGTTTTGTAAAATCTCTTGCCGCAGAATATGCGCCTAAAGTGCGAACAAATGTCATTGCACCATCACTTGTAGATACCCCGCTGGCAAGGCGCTTATTAAACAATGACCGAAAGAAAGAAAGTATGGCAGAACGCCATCCTCTCAAACGAGTAGGAAATCCTGAGGATATTGCCAATATTGCAGCTTTTTTACTAAGTGATAAAAGCGGTTGGATAACCGGTCAGGTTTTAGGTGTAGATGGAGGTTTGTCTACCCTCAATATTAACTAAATGCTGAAAAAAGTAGATATTTTTTGGTTTCGCAGAGACTTAAGGCTGGATGATAACGCAGGGCTTTACAATGCCCTGAAAGGAAGTCATCCGGTACTGCCTGTATTTATTTTTGATACTGAAATACTTCATTCCCTACCGGAAAATGACGCCCGGGTGACTTTTATTTACGATTCTTTACAGGAATTGAGAGAGAAACTGAAAACGCATTACCAAAGTTCCATTGGTGTCTATGCAGGCAATCCATTAGATATTTTTAAAACCCTTATTAATGAATATAACATTCAAAGTGTATATACTAACAGGGACTATGAACCCTATGCTCAAAAAAGGGATAGTGAGATTGCAACAGAATTAAAATTATCTGATATCGAATTTAAAACCTTTAAAGATCAGGTAGTTTTTGAGGAGAATCAGGTTGTAAAGGATAATGGTGAACCCTATGTGGTTTATACGCCCTATATGCGCAAGTGGAAACAAAAATTTAAAACAGATGAACCAGCAATGGTTTATGATTCGGGGTCATTTTTAAACAAGATGATCAAGAAAACTGATTTACCTAATTTGACATTAGCAGAGATAGGGTTTAAAAGATCTGATACCAAGGTTCCGGCTTATAAAATTTCAGCATCATTACTTAATTCATATGAAAAAACCAGAAACTTTCCGGCTATTGAGCACGGCACCTCCAAATTAGGGCCTCATTTGCGATTTGGAACTGTTTCTATACGACAGGTAGTATTAAAAGCCCTAAATGCCGAGAATGAAACATTTTTAAATGAATTGATTTGGCGTGAGTTTTTTATGCAAATTCTATGGCATTTTCCCCATACTGTCCATAAAGCCTTTAAACCAAAATACGACAGAATTCCATGGCGAAATAATGAAGAAGAATTTGAAAAATGGAAAAATGGGGAAACAGGATACCCCTTGGTTGATGCCGGGATGAGGGAACTTAATTCTACAGGATTTATGCATAATCGGGTACGAATGCTGGTGGCAAGTTTTCTTTGTAAGCATTTATTAATAGATTGGCGTTGGGGAGAGGCTTACTTTGCTTCAAAACTTTTAGACTTCGAACTTAGCAGCAACATTGGAAACTGGCAATGGGCTGCAGGGAGTGGTGTAGATGCCGCGCCGTATTTCAGGATCTTCAATCCCCTTACACAAGTGGAAAAATTTGATCAACAAAAAGAATATATCAATAAGTGGGTTCCCGAACTGCAGGAATTGACTTATCCCCAAATGATGGTAGATCATAAAATGGCCCGTGAACGCTGCCTAAAAATATACAAAGAAGCACTCAGCTAAATTCTTTAAAAGCCATTGGTGAAAGGGTTAGTGACTTTTTATGATTGTTAAAGACATTACCCGGCAAAAAACAGTATTTTTATTGCACTGACGATTAATCCTAATGCAATTGCTAAAAATATGAAAAAATTATTCTTGGGATTATTGCTTATTCTAAGCTATCTGGGCTCAGCTCAGAAAATCAGCAACAACAAAAAAGCAATTATCCAATCAATAGAAATACACAATGCAGAATTAATAGCTATTAGCGATTCTATTTGGGCCCTTGCCGAAACGGCATTTAATGAAAATCAATCTTCTGTGATTTTAGCTGACTATGCAGAAAAGAATGGTTTTTCCGTTGAGCGTGGCGTTTCCGGAATGCCCACTGCTTTTATAGCAACTTACGGCTCCGGCAAACCGGTAATAAGCATTTTAGGTGAATATGACGCCCTCCCGGGAATTTCTCAAAAGGCACAACCCACAAAGGAAGCTTTAAATGAAGGAGCGGCCGGACATGGTTGTGGTCATAATTTATTTGGAACAGCCAGTCTTGGTGCTGCAGTGGCCGTAAAAGAACTCATAGAACAGGGTAAACTTAAAGGGACCATTAAATTTTTTGGCACCCCGGCAGAAGAAAAATATTTTGGAAAGGTTTGGATGGTACGGGATGGCTTGTGGGATGATGTTGATGTTAACTTAAGCTGGCATCCTGGGGACAATACCGAAGCCGATGCTCAAAGCACACTGGCTCTTGTTGACTTTAAAGTTGAATTTTTTGGCCAGGCTGCGCATGCATCTGCCGATCCCTGGAATGGGAGAAGCGCTTCTGATGCGCTGGAGTTATATACAACAGGAATTAATTACTACAGAGAACACATTAAACCAACGGTACGGATTCATTACCATATTCAAGATGGTGGACAAGTAGTTAATGTAGTACCCGATTACTCTAAACTTTGGGTCCGTGTAAGGGACACAAAGCGAAGCGGAGTAGTGCCTGTATACGAAAGGGTTCAAAAAATGGCCGAAGGTGCGGCAGTAATGGCGAATGTAGATTATAAAATTTCCCTGATTTCCGGAATATATGAGGTTTTGGTGAACAGATCGGGTGAGGAGATTATGCAAAAGAACTTAGAAGTTTTGGGTGATATTACATATACAGAAGAAGAACAGGCCTTTGGTAAAAAGATTCAGGAGGTAACAAAAAAACCTCGGATAGGGATGGACAGCAAAATTAACCCACTTAAAGAAACAGAAGAAAACCCCGGCGGAGGATCAACAGACGTGGGCGATGTAAGTTGGAATGTTCCTAACATAAATTTAAGTGTAACTGCAGCGCCCAAAGATATCCCCTGGCATTCCTGGGCGGTAGTTGCGTGTGGTGGAATGAGTATTGGTCATAAAGGGATGACCTACGCTGCTAAAGCTTTAAGCATGACCGCTGTAGATCTTTTTGAGGATCAAAAATTAATTCAAAAAGTTAAGAATGAGTATTATGATCGGAAGGATGGTGAGGTCTATGAAGCAAATATCCCACCCGGCCCTCCACCAGTGGAAGACAACTAATAATAAAGAATAACTAATAAATTATGGCAGAAAGAGAAATAATTAAAGAATATTCAAAGGGTGATCTCACTGTAGTATGGAAACCAAGAAAGTGCATACATTCAGCTATTTGTGTAACTACCCTGCCTAAAGTTTATGATCCGGACAAAAAACCCTGGATTGAACCTGAAAATGCATCTATTGATGAATTAAAATCACAAATTAAAAAATGTCCTTCCGGGGCGCTAACTTATATTATGAAAGGAGAAACAAAAAATTCAGAAGAAGGAAATAACAATACTCGAGTGGAAGTAATGGCTAATGGTCCGCTTTTGGTACATGGGTCTTTAGAAGTTAAGGATACCAGTGGTAAGACTGAAGGTAAAAGCGGGGTAACTGCATTATGCAGATGTGGTGCATCAGCTAATAAACCCTATTGTGACGGAGCACATAAGAAAATAAACTTTGTGGGGTAAAATATCTGTTGTGCATTCATAATTATAGTAAATAGATTTGGTTGTTATTGTCTTAACTAATCTCTGAATATTATGAATAATATATTTAATAAAACGCTTGTAATTCTATTTATAATGGGTTCGGGGCAAAGTTTTGGACAATCATCCCAGCTTAAATCAATGCTGGAAATTTATTCACTGGGAAGCGGGGAACGAAAAGTCATATATGAAGAAAAGGCACACTTTGAAGCTCCCAACTGGAGTCCGGATGGGAACTATTTAATTGTGAATCAAAATGGCCTTTTATACAAAATAAAGACAGATGGAAGCCATAAGGAGCAAATAGATACAGGAACTGCTGTTAAATGCAATAATGATCACGGAATTTCTCCGGATGGCAAAATGCTGGCCATTAGTAATAATGATCCAATAGAAGGAGTGCAATCCGGTACTTCAAGGATCTATACATTGCCTCTTGAAGGAGGCACACCTCAACTTGTGACATTAGAATATCCATCCTACTGGCACGGATGGTCTCCCGAGAGTGATGCCGTTGTATATACCGCAAGTCGCAATAATAACTTTGATATCTATAGAATTTCAATTCAGGGAGGTGCAGAGGAACGCCTCACCAACAGTCCGGGACTGGATGATGGCCCTGAATATTCCCCGGATGGTAAATACATTTATTACAATTCAATGCATTCCGGAAAAATGGAGATTTGGAGAATGAAATCTGATGGCAACGAAAAAGAACAATTAACTAATGATGCCTATTCAAATTGGTTTGCGCATCCTTCACCGGATGGGAACTATTTTGTTTTTATATCCTATCTGGAAGTTCAGGGAGACCGGCATCCTGCTATGAAGGCTGTTTCTTTGCGTCTTTATGATTTAAATACCAATGAAATTAAAAATCTCTGCATGTTTATAGGCGGCCAGGGAACAATTAATGTCCCATCCTGGTCACCCGATAGCAAGCACTTTGCTTTTGTATCCTATGATAATCAATAATGCACTATTAATAAGTGTATATAAAATAATATTCCTGTGAAAAAATTGATCCTCTTATTATCCATATGCTTTTTATCCTATTCATACGCCCAGGATTTTGATTTTCAATTCGACCATTATTCTATTGTAGTTACAGATCTCAAAAAGACCGGAGACTTCTATGCTGACATATTGAAATTAAAAGAAATTCCCCATCCATCGGCATCAGAAGGGTTTAGATGGTTTAGTATTCATGGCAATTCTCAACTTCACCTTATAGGTAAAGACTCCGTGATACGTCAAAATAATAAAAGTATCCACCTCTGCCTGGCAACCAACAACCTGGATGGACTCATTTCGTTTCTGGAAGAAAAAAATATTCCCTATTGGGATTGGCCCGGGAAAGAGAATGCCGTTACAAACCGTGCAGATGGAGTACGTCAGATTTATATCAAAGACCCTGAAGAGAACTGGGTTGAAATTAATACAGCAATCCACAATTAACGACTAATCTAATACTTTGTTTTTAAAACCCGCAACCGATTTAAAAAATTTACAAGACATCAAAAAATAATAATATGAGTAACCCTATTAAACGTATTTTTCCTTTAGGATTCCCATGGGAAACACAAGACCCGTTTTTGTTCTGTGTTTATCATTTAGATCATTACCCAAAGGGCAATAGTGCAATGGAACCCGATGTTTCCCTTGAAGGGCGTAACCTCGGTAACGACTTTACCATAAAAGACGGTTGGAGAATGTATCACGGACATACTATTCCTGGGTTTCCCTCTCATCCGCACAGGGGATTTGAAACCGTTACTATTGTAAATAAAGGATTTTGTGATCATTCAGACTCATTAGGAGCAGCCGGCAGATTTGGGCAGGGTGATGTACAATGGATGACTGCGGGCAGGGGTGTTCAGCATTCTGAAATGTTCCCTTTGCTGAATACAGATCAGGATAATCCCTTAGAATTATTTCAAATTTGGATCAACTTACCTAAAGCAGATAAATTTGTTGAACCTCATTTTAAGATGCTCTGGCATGAGGACATCCCCCTTGTTAAGATAAATAATACTACTGTAAAAATAATTGCCGGAAACTATACAGGTACAGCTGCACCAGAACCAGCACCTAATTCGTGGGCAGCAAATTCAGATAATGAGGTAACCATTTGGAATATTCATATGGATGAAAACGAGACCTTTAATTTACCTCCCGCTTCTGCTAATTTAAATCGTACCCTTTATTATTATGAAGGCGATGAAGTAAAGATTGGTGAGCAGCTTATAAAACCCAATCATGCTGTGGAGCTACATTCAGATGCTGAAATTACTATTGAAAATGGGGATAAGAAATCACACTTTCTATTATTGCAGGGAAAACCTATAAATGAACCGGTTGCCAAATATGGCCCCTTTGTTATGAATACTCAGTCGGAAATTCAACAAGCTATGGAGGAATACAGGCTTACGCAATTTGGCGGCTGGCCCTGGCCATATGCAGATAACGTTCACCCAAGGGAAAAAGGAAGATTTGCCAAGTATCCAAACGGGGATGTTGTAGAGCGTTGATTTTATTGTGATTATTTAAAGTGTTTTGGTGATTTGCTCTTTTTGCTTTAACAGAGACTCTTTTTAGCCTACCGAAAACCCTGGAGCTAATAATCCTGTTGCTTTATTGGGATTACGCTTAAGGTATGACGCAACAAAAGGACATAAGGGAGCCATTTTAAATCCATTTTTCTCAATAAATTCAAGCGTTTTAGAAACAATAATTGCTCCAAGGCCATTTCCTTCTAATGAGCGGGGTACTTCTGTATGGGTGAGGTAAATAATATTATTCTTGGCCTGAATATATTCTATGAATGCAGTTTCGTTTTCTATGTGTAATTCAAATCTTTTCTTTTGACCCGAATCATTGTTAATCAACGGTAGTTTTTCCCAAACTGTATTTTTCATTTTTAAGACTTTAACAATAGTATGTTTCTATGGGAAAAGTTGAGTACTAACTCTTTTTCTTAAATCCTTTCAATCTTTGCGCCAATAGCCCTTAAACGATTGTCAATATCCTCATAACCCCTGTCTATCTGCTCAATATTATGAATGATTGATGTTCCTTTTGCACATAGAGCGGCAATTAAAAGGGATACTCCTGCCCTAATATCGGGGGATACCATCGTTGTAGACTTTAAGGTGGATTTAAAATCGTGACCAATTACAGTAGCCCTGTGTGGATCACAAAGAATAATTTTTGCCCCCATATCTATTAATTTATCTACAAAGAACAAACGGCTTTCAAACATTTTCTGATGGATGAGCACTTCGCCCTTGGCCTGTGTTGAAATAACCAGGATAATACTTAACAGATCCGGGGTGAGACCGGGCCAGGGTGCATCTGAGATTGTTAAAATAGAACCATCAATATAGTTGTGAATTTTATAGCCCTCTTTATGTTCAGGAATGTAAATGTCGTCTCCTCTTTTTTCTAAAGAAATACCCAGTTTCCTGAAAACTGACGGGATCTGTCCAAGGTCGTCCCAGCTGACATTCTTGATGGTTAATTCGCTTTTGGTCATAGCTGCCAGGCCTATCCAACTCCCTATTTCGATCATGTCAGGTAGCATAGTATGCGTTGTGCCTTGTAATTTTGAGACCCCCTCAATTACCAATAAATTAGACCCAATACCGGAAATTTTTGCTCCCATCCGGTTTAGCATCTTGCACAATTGTTGCAGATAAGGCTCACATGCTGCATTGTAAATAGTTGTTTGCCCTTCTGCCAAAACAGCTGCCATAACAATGTTAGCGGTACCTGTAACCGATGCCTCATCTAAAAGCATATAGGTGCCTTTTAGTTTTTTGGCCTCTACCCCATAAAAATGCTCCTCTTTATTATATCGGAATTTAGCACCCAGCTGTATAAACCCTTCAAAATGGGTATCTAATCTGCGTCTGCCTATCTTATCACCTCCCGGTTTAGGAATGTAACCCTTGCCAAATCTGGCTAATAAAGGGCCTACCAGCATAATAGAACCTCTTAATCCCCGTCCATCAGATTTAAATTGTTCAGATTGCAGATAGGACAGATTAATGTCATCGGCTTTAAAGGAATAAGATCCTTTGCCCTTTTTCTGAATTTTTACTCCCAGGTCTTCTAGTAAGGAGATTAGCTTGTTGACATCAACAATATCTGGAATGTTGTTAATGACTACCTCATCCGAGGTGAGCAAAACCGCACAAAGAATTTGTAATGCTTCATTTTTAGCGCCTTGTGGGGTTATTTCCCCATGAAGTTTATGGCCGCCCTCAATTTTGAATGTTCCCATTTAAGGAAGAAAAATTTAATACCGTTTTTTACCTCTATTAGTATTTCGATGACTCTTTTTTGAGGAACTGGTTCTATTGGATTTTGTAATCCGTGATTTAAGAAACTGTCCACTATCTGTAAGGCTAACGCCATCAGTAGCTAAATCTATTTTTCCATCACTAAGTTCAAAGAGGTGCTTAAAAATTGCTTTATCCTCAACAGTATCCTTGTTCCAATTAAGGTAACACTTCTTCATGTGATTAGCTATAGCGTATTCCAATCCGGCACGCATATCGCCTTCATCCCATCCTATAGCTACATCTATCATTCGCTTAATATTATTCCCATAAAAGCGATATTTAGGATGGTTTTGTGGGTATTCCAATGCATCAGGTCTTGCTTGCAGGACTTCCTTTGGAGTTATGGGAAAAGGTGAATCAGCTTCCAACTTAAAGTCGGACATTATAAATAGTTGATCCCAAAGTTTATGCTGAAAATCGGGTACATCCCTCAAATGAGGTTGAAGGTTACCCATGACACTAATAATTGCCTTCGCTACTTTATTTCTCTCTTCATCGTCTTTTATGGAAACGGCATGATCTACCATTTTCTGAAAATGGCGACCGTATTCTGGAATAATGAGCTTTTCGCGCTCAGTATTGTACTCTAGGTTTTCTACTGGATTCAAATTTCTATATAATTCTGATTAAAAATATGTAAAGGAAGTATCTCTATAACGGATGCAAATTAGGAAAATTATCCCAGTTATCCCAGTTTATAAAGATATTACGCCCTCAACCAGGCCAACTTCTTTATATTTTTCTATAACCTTATCAGGATTTGCAAGATTTACGGTTATTGAAAGACTGGTATATTTCCCCTTGCTGGATTGTTTAGATTCAATAACTGCTCCCGTATTGTCAAATATTTGTTCTATTTGTCTAATCTTATCCCGATCTGTGGGAACAATAAATTTATACAAGTAATCCGCAGGCCAGCTATTACTTCTAAGTAATTCTTCTTTGAGTCTAAGGTAAAATTCATCTGATTTCTCAGTATCCATTTATTTTTTTTACAAATATAAAGCTTCGTAATCAATTTTTTATGCTTGCCCGCATTGATTACTTTTGTACTTGTAAAATATAGCTTTTGAAATCTAAAAAAGTAGTTATTACGGGAGGACCAAGTACAGGAAAAACGGTCATTATACAACAACTTGAAGCTTGTGGTTATACCTGTTTTCACGAGATTGTAAGAAGTATGACTCTTGAGGCAAAAAAAAAGGGTAATCCTGAATCATTTGTTTCCAATCCACTTGCTTTTGTCAAAGAACCTTTTGAATTTAATCGAAGAATCCTTAGCGGCAGGAAGGAACAATATAGAAAGTCATTTAATATCAATAATCCCTATGTCTTTTTTGATCGGGGTATTCCAGATGTTTTAGCCTATATGGACTATTTTGACCAAAGTTACACCCGGGATTTTGAAGACGCTTGCAAAAACAACAGATATGATAAAATTGTAATTCTGCCACCTTGGGAAAAGATTTATATATCGGACAATGAAAGATTAGAAAGCTTTGAGGAAGCCATTGAAATACATGACCACTTAAAACGGACTTATATGAGATATGATTATGAACCGGTTCTTATCCCAACTGGTACCGTGGAAGAGCGTATTTCTTTTATATTAAACGAGTTGAAGGAAGATTAGCGATGAGGGATCCACAAGAAATCTTAAAAAAATATTGGGATTATGACGACTTTAAAGGATCTCAGAAGGCTATTATAGATGCTGTTTTATATGGTAAAGATGTGCTTGCACTTTTACCTACAGGTGGAGGTAAATCTTTATGTTATCAAATTCCGGCTATGGCCAGGGAAGGATTATGCGTTGTAGTCTCGCCATTAATTGCCCTTATTCAAAATCAGGTTCAACAATTAAAGGATATAGGTATAAAATCCGTTGCCTTAACAGGAGGAATTTCCAAAGAAGAATTAAATAATTTATTAGACAACTGTATTTATGGAAATTACAAATTCTTATATCTGTCACCTGAACGATTGCAACAGGAAATAGTAAAAGACAGGATTGCCCAAATGGAGATCAATCTTATTGCGATAGATGAAGCACATTGTATATCTCAATGGGGGAATGATTTTCGCCCGGCCTATTTAAATTGTTCTCTTTTGCGGGATATAAAACCATTAGTTCCTGTAATTGCACTTACGGCTACGGCCACCTCAAAAGTTGCCCGGGATATAACCGAAAATCTTCGGTTCAGAGAACATCAAATTTTCAAAGATTCGTTTAGCAGGAAAAATATATATTTTGGGGTTATTTGGGAAGAAGATAAACAAAGACGTTTATATGAGTTATGTAAGAATACAGACCAAAGCGGCATTATATATGTGCGTAGCAGAAGGATGGCGCAAATAATCGCTGCTTTTTTAAACAAAAAAAACATTTCTGCTACTTTCTATCACGGAGGTATCCCAAAAGAGGAAAAGGAAAAGAAACTAAATTTATGGCTCGATAATAAAGTAAGAATAATGGTGGCCACGAATGCTTTTGGAATGGGAATAGACAAGGCCGATGTTTCTTTGGTTATTCATTATCAAATCCCGGAAAGCCTGGAGAATTATTATCAGGAAGCTGGCAGAGCTGGCAGAAATAGTCTCCCGGCTAAAGCTATAATGATAACCAATAAAGACGATGAATTACAACTAAAAAACCAATTTTTAAAGGTATTACCCAATGTCAAATTTTTGAAATTACTTTATAATAAACTCAATAATTATTTTCAAATACCATACGGAACTCTGCCTGATGAAATTTTTCAGTTTCGATTTGAAGAATTCTGTCACCTTTATAAGCTTAATTCACCTATGACATATAATGGGCTAAGTATTCTTGATCAGAATTCGGTTATATCCTTATCACAAAGTTTTTCCCGTAAAACAACTGTACAATTTTTATTTACTAAAAACAATCTTTTAGACTATATGGAAAGACATCAGAGTATAGCACCATTTGTGCAAACCATTTTAAGGACTTATGGAGGGATTTTTGATTTTGAAACCAAGATAAATACACTGCTAATTTCCAAAAAAACTTCACTTTCAGAAGAAAAAACATTAAATAATCTGGCACAACTAGATAAAGATAAAGTCATTAGTCTAAAAGCAAGTAATAGAGATCTGGAGCTCGTTTTCCTGGTGCCAAGGGAAGATGATCTGACAATTAATAATTTTTCCAAAAAAGTAGAAATGCAGTTGCAAACAAAGATTAATAAAGTGGATAGTATGCTTGGTTATATAAAAAATGACACCTTGTGTAGAAATCGCCAATTACTATCGTATTTCGGCGAAAAGACCAGTCAGCCTTGTAATAATTGTGATGTTTGTAATAACCCAAAGAAACTTGACCGTACAAGCTTTCTCGACATAAAAAGTGACATTATTGAATTACTTGAATCGAAACAAAGTAGTTCAAGAGCCATTATCCTGGAATTACCGCAAAATGAACTCTTGATATTAAAAACACTTCAAATGTTACTTGAAGACGGCAAAATTAATATTAATTCAAAAAATGAATATAGTCTGCAAAAATGAGAAACTTGAGAATAGTATTTATGGGTACCCCGGAATTTGCTGTCGCCACCTTAGATAAGCTGATCCAAAAGGAGTATCAGGTAGTAGGAGTAATTACGGCACCAGACAAACCCGCAGGAAGAGGAAGAAAAATACATGAATCTTCCGTTAAACAATATGCAAAAAAAGCTGGACTGCATATTATGCAACCGACTAATTTAAAGGATGAGGAATTTCTGAATCATTTAAGATCATTAAAAGCTAACCTCCAAATTGTGGTAGCATTTAGAATGTTGCCAAAACAAGTATGGTCCATGCCCAAATATGGCACATTTAATCTTCATGCTTCATTATTACCTGACTATAGAGGGGCAGCTCCTATAAACTGGGCAATTATTAATGGGGAAAAGAAAACAGGTGTTACTACATTTTTTATCGATGAGAAAATAGATACCGGAGAGCTTATTCTGCAGGAAACAACCGAGATTGGGCCAGAAGATACTGCGGGAGATCTACACGACAGCTTAATGATCCTGGGAGCGGAATTAGTTTTAAAGACGGTATCTCTTATTGAAAATAACCAGGTTGTAACACAAAAACAACCACTAGAGAGCACATTTAAAACCGCAGATAAGATCAATAAAGAAACCTGCAAAATAAATTGGGAAGAAGCAGCGGAGAACATATACAATCATATTAGAGGATTAAGTCCATTCCCTGCAGCCTGGACCAATTTAAACAATGATGACGAATTAATTGTAATTAAAATATACAAAGCTAAATGGCGAAAGGAAGAGCATAATTTTAAACCCGGAAGTGTTCTCTTCACTAAAAAGGAGTTAAAGGTAGCTTCCTCCGGAGGTTATGTTTACCTAACGGAATTACAGTTACCGGGTAAACGGAAGATGGCTGTTATTGATGTTTTAAATGGACTTAAAATCAAAGAATCAGCCTTTATGACCTAAAGTCCCATTAACATTGGGCTGGGAGAATCAACCAAAAAGCCCAACTTTATCAACAAACGTTTTAAGTTATCAACAAAATCGTTGATTTACCCCAGTTTTACTTGTCTTAACCGCAAATCCGTATAAATTTGTTCAAGCTTAAAATTATTTAACAACAATTAATTTAATTAAATTATGAACAAAACAGAATTAATTGATGCCATGGCAGCTAGCGCAGGCATCACTAAAGCAGCAGCAAAAAAGGCATTAGAATCATTCTTGGGGAACGTAGAAGGATCTCTTAAGAAAGGGAATAGAGTTTCTCTTGTGGGTTTTGGATCTTGGTCTGTATCTAGAAGAAATGCCAGAGAAGGCAGAAACCCTTCAACTGGAAAGACAATACAAATTGCGGCAAAGAATGTAGTTAAGTTTAAAGCAGGTTCTGATTTAAGCAGCTCTGTAAACTAGTCCATCCTTTTAAAATATATGAAAGCGCCCCAAAACCGGGGCGCTTTTTTAATTTATAGCGATTTTTGTTATTTACAAGATTTATCTTATTTTTAAAAGCATTATAAGAGCTATGATAAGTTTAAAACCCAAAAAAGGGAAATTGCTAATTGCAGAACCTACACTAACAGGAGATGTTTCTTTCAACAGATCTGTCGTTCTTTTGGCGGAGCACAATGATGAAGGATCGGTAGGGTTTATTCTTAACAAGCCATTGGATTATGATATAAGCGACCTGATTGAGGAAATAAATGTTCCGTTTCAGGTATTCAACGGAGGCCCTGTAGAACAAGACAATCTTTATTTTATCCATAAGGTGCCGCACTTAATTGATAATAGTATTGAAATATCAGATGGAATTTTTTGGGGTGGTGATTTTGAAAAAACGATAGCACTCATCAATCAAAAGATTATTAGCGATACAGACATACGATTTTTTCTCGGGTATTCGGGATGGTCATCGCTGCAGCTTGTTCAGGAATTGGATACAAAATCCTGGATCGTAGTAAAGAACGAATATGAGAGCAATATCATTCAAAAATCTACAATAGCTTTCTGGAAAGAAAAAATGGTGGAACTTGGTGGCGATTATTTATTGTGGTCCAATGCCCCCGAAAATCCTAGTCTTAATTAAACCTGGCGGCGGCATTTAGCTTACCCAAAAGCTCTTTAGCCACTTTATTTTCAAAAATTTTCTTACGATATTTTGTTATTGGTTGAATTCCCATAACACTGTTTGTAATGAATAGTTCATCGGCCTGCTGAAGTTCAAATGGGGAAATGGAATTTTCCTGACATTCATAAGTGTCAATTTTATTGATAATCTCCAATACTTTTTTTCTTATAGTTCCCTTGATACAACCATCTTCTAATGGAGGTGTTTTTAATACTTTATCCTTTACCAGAAAAATATTCCCGTTGAGTGCCTCCACTACCGACTTGGAATCATTTAACAGCAAACAATTATCGTAGCCATTTTCTTTTGCATAAATACTTCCTACTACATTTAGGACCCTGTTGGTAGTTTTAAGATTTGAAAGCATGTTTTTACTTATTGTAAAATCCTTAAAGAGTTCTACCTCATAATTAGCTTCATTTAATATATAATAGGCATCCGCTAAAAATTCCGTGCCGATTAGATAAGACACCTCATTGCTTTTTGGTAAATAAAAGCCCCCATTTTTCCTGAAGACCGTAATCCTAATTCGGGCAGAATTATTCTTTTCCCCTTCCGCTAACACCTTTAATATTTGTTCTTCTAAAAACTCCATGGTAAAAGACATAGGTATTTCCATTCTTAAAATACGCATAGATGACATAAGCCTTAAATAATGATCTTCCCAAAAAATAAGCCTTCCATTTACCACCCTAATGGTTTCAAAAAGAGCATCACCATAAAGGAACCCCCTATTATTTGCATGAAGATAGAATGAGTTTTTATCTACAAGTTGTCCATCGTAATTGACCATAAAAAAAGCCTTGAAAAATCAAGGCCTAATATACTGCTAAAATTATTTTTATTATTACTTGGAACCCAATATTTGTTTTAGACTGGATACCTGATTTGTCCATAGCATTTTTGCTTCATCAACTTCATCCTCTTCGGCAAAATCAGTTATAAAAAGAGAGACATCCTTGGTAATTTCATCTACAATAATGCGCATCTCAAAAAAACTATCATCATCATCATTTTCTGACCATTTAAACTTTATAAACTCGTCACTTTTCTTTTTTAATAGTTTAGCTTCCTCTTCAGAGCCGTCCCAAATAAAGTTGAATATCTCGCCACGGGAATTCACATCATCTGCAAACCATTCAGACAGTCCCGATGGTGTTGACAGATATTGGTATAACAACTGGGGAGAAGACTGTATCACATACTCAATTTCATATTTAATTGTATCACTCATTCCACAACATATTTAAGTTGGACAATATATATATTTATATATGATAAAAAAATAAAACGGACATATTAATTTTGATGAATGAATTTTGACCAACAAGAAATTAACCTTTATATTTGCAGCCATTTTAAAACATTCGGCGAGGTAGCTCAGGTGGTTAGAGCGCAGGATTCATAACCCTGAGGTCGGGAGTTCAAGTCTCCCTCTCGCTACTTAAAAATCCCCTTATTGTTTGATAAGGGGATATTAGCTTTATGGATTATAGTAATTACTTTTCCAAGTACTTCAATATGTTTTTCTCAATACGTTCTTGAATGTTTGAGATATCTGCCTTTACAAATGGTTCTCCTGTGATATTTTCGTAAAGTTCAATATATCGTTCAGAAACCTGGGCAATATAATCGTCGCTCATTTCCGGGACAGTTTGCCCCTCCAGCCCCTGAAAACCATTA
>NZ_CAMYOM010000034.1 GCF_947260015.1 uncultured Eudoraea sp.
TTATTAATGTAATAAGCGATTACAAGCTTACTCAGCAAATCCATTATCTCATTAATCGAAATAAGAGCGGAATTTTTCATTTGGGCAGTCATGATCTTGTTCATCATGAAGACTTTATTAAGGATATTCTTGAAAGGATTGGGAGCTTTAATCCCATTTTTAAAAGGGTATTCACTACAAATGAAGAGCGTTATCTGGCAGTCTTACCCAAAGACAATATACTTCCAAAAAACCTGCGAATTAGTTGCCAGGAGATAATTGATCACCATGTTATTGGTTAATTAGCAAGAAATCTGCCTATTTTTAAATACCTAGATCATATTTTTCTAACTTTAAGAAAAATAGAATCTTATGGAAAAATTAAGCGAAGAAGAAATAAAAAACAGCTTAAAAGAATTGCCAGGGTGGGAATATAAAGATGCCGCTATTGAACGTTCTTATAAGTTTAAAAATTTTAAAGACGCTTTTTCAATAATGACACGAATTGCCTTTGAATGCGAGGCACAAAATCACCATCCGGATTGGTCAAATGTCTATAGCTCTCTTAATATAAGATTGAATACGCATGACGTTGGTGGTATAACCAACAATGATTTTGAACTTGCAAAAAGCATTGAAAATATAGTAAATAATAAATAATTTTCAGCAGTTATATCATCTCTTGTCTCAACATTTAAATTTGTTAAATTTGCTTTCAGTAAATAG
The DNA here is from genome assembly GCF_947260015.1 of uncultured Eudoraea sp. Taxonomy (GTDB): domain Bacteria; phylum Bacteroidota; class Bacteroidia; order Flavobacteriales; family Flavobacteriaceae; genus Eudoraea. The sequence continues at coordinate 706 of NZ_CAMYOM010000034.1, forward strand.
TACATTAATTTATGGGAAGAGCATTTGAATTTAGGAAAGCGCGTAAAATGAAGCGATGGTCAGCTATGTCCAAGGCTTTTACACGCATTGGGAAGGATATAGTTATGGCCGTAAAGGAAGGTGGCCCTGATCCGGATTCCAATTCACGGTTAAGAGCGGTAATTCAGAATGCCAAGGCGGTAAACATGCCTAAGGACAATGTTGAGAGAGCCATTAAAAGAGCGAGTGATAAAAGTCTTGGTGATTACAAAGAAGTATTGTTTGAAGGATATGCACCCCATGGCATTGCTATACTGGTTGAAACAGCCACGGATAATAATACCAGGACTGTTGCCAATGTTCGCAGTTATTTCAATAAATGTAACGGCAGCTTAGGTACTTCGGGATCTGTAGAATTTATGTTTGACCATACTTGTAATTTCCGTATTTCCGGAGAAGGAATAGACCCCGAAGAACTGGAATTAGAGATGATAGACTTTGGTGCCGAGGAAGTCTTTGTCGATGACGATGGCATTCTAATCTATGCCCCTTTTGAAAGTTTTGGTTCCATTCAAAAAGAATTGGAAAACAGGGGAATTGAAATCCTATCATCAGGATTTGAGAGAATCCCACAGATTACCAAAGAACTTTCCCAAGAAGAAGTGGAAGATGTTGAAAAACTATTGGAGAAAATTGAGGAAGATGATGATGTTCAAAATGTATATCATACTATGCAGGAGTAAATTTCCAAATACTTATGTAAGTATATTATTCCAGATATAGCTCTTAAGAGCTTCTTACACTTACCCAACTTATATTTTTATGCTTTTAAGAGCAAGTGTAAAATGCTTATAAAAACTGCATTGGATTAATTGCTTGTCAAATAATTTTGAAGAGATGATGCATATCATTTCAATTCATTAGTCCTCTTAATAATTTTACAATCGGTTGAGGTTAAAATTGAAATTGAACCTATGATTCTTTGACCTCATTTTACCTTAAGTGGAATTTAATTTATTGATAACCCTTTAAATCTAATATTATGAAAAAACTAAGCAAGATATTTTTATGCGTACCATTATTCATCTTTTTACTGCTTTCCTGTTCATCAGACGATACAGACGAATTGGTCAAAGTGGGAGGCCCTTTTGAAATTAGCGAATTAGCAGGCAGTTGGGATGCTACATCGGCCAGTTTTAGTGATGGCAATACACAGAGTATTGAGCTCATTAACGAAGGAGGAACTGTATCCCTGACTGTCCAGAGCAGTGGCAGGTTTACCTTAACTATTGATCCGGCAGACAGGCCTGCGTATACAACAAGTGGAGAAATGTTCTGGGAAGAATTCGAAGGACAATATTATTTCGCTATCGAATGGGCCGATTATCCGGGTGACTGGGATACCTATGGGGCAACACTTAATGCAACCACATTTACTATAAATGGAGGTTTTGATTCAGGAGAATATGATTTTGACAACGACGGTACTTTTGAAACCGCAAGTATAGGGTTTACGTTCGTAAGAGTTTAAAAACTGTATTCAGGAATTTTCCCAACCACGCCCTTATAGAATTCTTTGTATTTTATAAGGTCGGCTTCCATATTATCTGTGGGGTATTGAGGTTCTGATACCTTGACTTGTTTTTTGCCAAAATCGAATGCCACCATTACAATGGGAACTTTGGCCGTCTTAGCAATATAATAAAATCCTGTTTTCCAGTCAGCTACCTTTTTTCGGGTGCCCTCTGGTGCGAGTGCCAACCTAAATTTTTTGCGTTCATCAAATATTTTGGTAATAGCTGCTACTTTATTTTGACTTTTACTCCGGTCTATTGGTGCACCTCCCATCCATCTGAAATACCAACCGAACGGAGGCCTGAACAGACTTTCCTTTCCAATAAAATTAACTTCTTCATTAAATACCCTTCTGACCAATAAACCCAGAAAAAAATCTACCCAACTGGTATGGGGAACAACAATTACTACACATTTATCCACATCAGGAAAAGAGCCTACAAGACTCCATTTTAATATTTTAAAAAAAATAAACTTCGACAGTCTTTGCATTAAAAGTGCGTGGGATTTTTATGGAAGAAAGAGTTCAGTACCTTCTCCATTTATTAGTATCAAATAATCATAAAACAACTATAATCTACTAATTAAATGTTTTCTGAGTTTATATTTTCTGATAAATAGATCTCAATTTTTCAGGAGTTATATATTTAGCCCAGTCTTTACCTAAGGCATTTTCCCACAGTGGCACCATACCCAATGATACTTTTATCATAGTATTGAATTCATCATCAGTTAAATTTGCACAAATTCCCTTAGGAAGTTGAATATCATGCTTTTCCATCATTTCATTGAATTTAGTTACTCCTTCAGGATAAAATTCTCCTAAATGCTGAAAAACAAGACAATTTCCAATGCCATGCCTGGTGCCCAGTAAGTAAGATAGTCCATAACTCATTGCGTGGGCAACACCTACCTGAGAATAGGCAATACTCATACCGCCGTGCCATGAAGCCATCATTAACTTATCTCTGGAATCTGAATCTGAAATATCACCTAAGAAAACTTCTTCGCACAACTCCAGCGCTTTTTCACCATAACTTTGACTAAATGCATTTAGGTAGGTCCCGTTAAGAGATTCTACGCAATGAATAAAACAATCCATCCCGGTATAGAACCATTGTTCTTTGGGTACTCCATGAAGAAGATCAGGGTCCAGAATAACCTGGTCAAAGGGGGTGAAATCCGAATTAATCCCCAGTTTCTTCTCGGGGCCAAGTAAAACTGTTGTTCTGGAAACCTCAGCCCCTGTGCCGCTTATAGTAGGTATCCCCACATGATAGACCGCAGGATTATGTACCAAATCCCAACCCTGATATTTTGCCGAAGAACCTTCATTATTTAACATGATTGCGACAGCTTTTGCTAAGTCCAACAAAGTGCCTCCGCCAATGCCAACTATTCCTGAAGGTAACTCTGTAAAATCTTCTTTTATCTGACTAACCAAATCATCTACCTGTCCAGTTTTTGGTTCTTTGTCCGCAGAAATAAGAATAGTCCTGTCATTGAACTGAACAGGAATTCTTTCCATTAAGTCTGAGTTAGTGAAAACATCATCTACAAGGTAAATTACAGGGGCTTGAGGACCGTTTCTGTGAGGTTCTATTATCTCCCCTAATTGGTCAAAGCAACCGGGCCCGAATACAACGCGTGGTACCATTGGAAAATTTCTGTAAGGCCCTTTTGTGATTTTAGTAGTATTCTTTAATGTCATTTCTTTGTCTTGTTTCATAATTTTAACTAATGTATTTAAGAATATCGGATATCGTATTTAATGTGAGGTGATTATTCGTCATTTCCTCCGGATTAACCTGTTCATGAACCCAGGTTGTATGAAATGGTACATGCACTGCCCTGGCACCTATATTCAAAATAGGTATTACGTCTGATTTCAGCGAATTTCCTATCATTAAAAATTCATTAACATTAATCTCCAGATGGTCCAGTAAATTTTTATAATTCTCCTCTTTCTTGTCACTTAATACCTCAACATGATGAAAATATTTTGTAAGTCCGGATCTTTCTAATTTTCTCTCCTGATCTAATAGATCACCCTTTGTAAGAACAATCAACCGATATTTATTGGCCAGTTTTTGCAATACTTCCTCAACACCCTGTAAAAGTTCTACAGGCTTGGCTATCATTGACTTTCCAAGATTCAATATTTCAGTTATTGTCTGTGGAGGAATATGATTATTCGATAATTCCATTGCAGATTCTATCATGGAAAGCATAAACCCTTTTATCCCATAACCATACAACTCAAGGTTGTTCATTTCCATTTTAAAAAGCTCCTGGTCTACCTTATTCTTAGTTTCATAATTTTCAAGAAGGTCGGCAAACTTTTCTTCTGCTTCCCTGAAATAGGTTTCATTTACCCAGAGTGTGTCATCGGCATCGAAGCCAACCACTTTTATGTTACCAAAATCTAATTCCATACCTCTTTAGCTTTCTCTAAATCTTCAGGAGTGTCAATTTCTATTCCATTTACTTCGGTTTCCACCATCTTAATTTTCTTTCCATACTCTAAATATCGTATGGCCTCAATTTTCTCTGCAGCTTCAAGAGTTAACATAGGCAAACTTCTAAAATCCATAAGTGCCCTTTTTCTGAAAGCATAAACACCTTTATGTTTAAAATAATCAATTTCCATATCTGTCGTCCTCAGATAAGGGATGGTCGATCTCGAAAAATAAAGTGCGAAATTCCTGTTATCAACAATTACCTTAACAATATTTGGATTACTAATTTCATCCGAATCGGTAATTTTTGTCATTAGGGATGTTAAATCAATTTCTTCGTTCAGATCATTTTTAAATACTTCTAACATACTATCCAAACTCTCCTTGTCTGTAAAAGGTTCATCGCCTTGTATATTAACAATAATATCTACATCCATGCCGATCACGGCTTCCGCTATTCTATCGCTGCCACATTCATGCTCTTCATTACTCATAATAGCATTACCGCCTTCTCTTACGATAGCATCAAAAATGATTGGGCTGTCTGTTACTACATAAACTTCATCAAATAATTTTGTCTTTAAGGCAGCCTCATTGGTTCTGACTATGACAGGTTTACCCGCCAGATCCTGCATCAATTTTCCGGGGAATCTGGTAGCTGCGTAACGGGCAGGTATCATGGCAATTATTTTAGTCATTGAAATAGTTTTTAATCATTTTTAATTCTTGGCCTTAGTTTTCGATATATGTAAAAAATAAAAATTAATATAATTATAACCAGAACCATCGCAAGTATTGGAGCAAATATCGATGCTGTTGAAACCACTATAGCTGTTCCGGATTCCACAGCAGCTACCAATGGATTCGCCAAACCGCCTGTAGTTGTTGTAGAAACAACCCTTCCAGCCGCAGAAGCACCTTTGATGGCCGTTGCAGTTCCTCCCCCGGCTATAATGGCAAGGGACCAGGTAACAACCGGGTCCAAATTGGCCACTGTAGAAACCATTACAGCAGTGCCTGCAATTGCCGCAAGGGGAATTGCTAAACTATCAAGTAAATTATCTACCCAGGGAATAAAATAGGCCATTAATTCTACTATTGTAGCAACCCCGAGCACAATTAATGCCGCAAGACTGCCAATCCATACCCAGTGCTGGTTTAATTCCCAAACGCCAAAATAAGCTGCAAGGCTCAGCGCAAACAAAGGTAAAAACACCCTAAACCCAACTGATGCGGCAAGTCCAATTCCAAGAAATATGCTAATAATTGTTTCAGATGTCATTATAAAAATCCGTTGTACTAATTTAAGTCATTCCTGACCAACAAAAAAATCACTCTTGAACCCTATCAGGTATAATTTATCTTTAGCTCTGGTAACCGCAGTATAGAGCCATCGCAAATATTCACGATCTATTCCATTCGGAAGATAAGGTTGTTCTACAAATACCGTATTCCATTGTCCTCCTTGCGATTTATGGCACGTAATGGCATATGAAAACTTCACCTGCAAGGCATTAAAGTATTTGTTATTCTTCACTCCCAAAAACCGTTTGTATTTCGATTTTTCATGAGCATAGTCGTTTTGTACTTCCTGATATAACCTATTTCCTTCTTCATAAGACAAGGAAGGTGTATCAGCTCTTATTGTATCTAATAATAATACAGTCTCAAATGGTCTTTGGTTGGGATAATCCACCATTTTCACCTTTACCTCGGCAAATTTGAACCCATATAGCTCCTTAATTGAAAAAATCTCGAGTATTTCAATAATATCCCCATTTGCAATAAAACCGGCCTCAGAATTGGGCTTTAACCAAAAATAATTGTTCTTGACAACCATCATATAATCTCCGGGGGCCAGCTCATTTTCCAGATATAATATCCTGTTTCTTATATTTTCGTTATACAAATTTGCTCTTTTATTCGAGCGAACAATCAGCACTGTTTCTTCCTTGCCATTTTCCCTGTATGAATTATCAATAGCTTCCTGAATGTCATGGCCATCAATTAGTCTTATTATGTCTTTATAGGGGTTAACATCAAATTTAAAATCATCTAAGTAGCCAGATTGTAGTTGCTCGCGCAAATTGGTGGCATTCAGTAATATCCCTGAGTCCTCTGCCTGTCTTACTACTTCATCTAACTCTAAGGTTGTAACTTCTTTATTATAATTATAAGCCAGTTTTTCGCTGTCCAAAGCAGGACTGATTTGTAAATGAACCGGCGGTAACTGAGCGGTATCACCAATTAAAATCAATTTACAGTTATGGCCGGAGTATACAAACATCAACAAGTCGTCTAATAGTGAGCCATTCCCAAATAACTTAGAATCTGATGGTTTGTCCGGGATCATAGAAGCTTCATCCACAATAAAAATTGTATCCCTGTGCTTGTTAGGTGCAAGTATAAACTTTATGCCTCCCCCACTTTCTTTTTTTGGAAAGTAGATTTTCCGGTGAATTGTGAAGGCCTGACTTTTTGAATAATTACTCATCACCTTGGCAGCCCTTCCGGTAGGTGCCAGCAGAACCGCTTTCATAGCTGTCTTCCATAAACTAGATACTATAACCCCTACTATGGTTGTTTTACCAGTTCCGGCAAAGCCTTTCAACAAATAGACTTCCTCTTTTTTTTGAGATAACACAAAATGTGCAAGCTGTTGCAATGCCACTTCTTGTTTTGGTGTGGGTACATGAGGAAAGTTATCCTTAAGAAGTTTATAGAAAGAAGTCGCGGTGAGCAATTTCATAAGCCTTCAAATATAAAGAGGATTTTTGCGACAAAACCTTTTACGATTAAAAAAAAATTGTAGATTTGTGAAGACCACTAAAAGATAATTAATACCAGTTAAAAATGAAAACCATACTTCAGATAGTACTTTGGATAATTTGCGTAGGCCTTGGATACCTAATTTATAGATCTGTTACAGGACCTATTGAGTTCCAAAAGGTAAAGGAAGAACGTTATTCTAAAGTAATTTCCAATTTAAAGGATATTAGAAATTCTCAGGAAGCCTACAGGGCGGTTAATGGAAAATTTGCCAACGACTTTAATAGTCTTATCGCATTTGTAGACGGGGGTCAATATACCATTACTCAGCAAAGAGACTCTTCATATATGGAGTTCGACAAAACATATGGCATCGATCTATTAAGAGAGGTTACCATTATTGACACCCTGGGGTTTGTTTCCGTAAAGGATTCTTTGTTTAAAGCAGATGATCGCTATAAAAGCATGATGAATGTTCCTTACGCACAAGGAGGCGAAAAATTTGAAATGAAAGCTGATATTGTTGATAAGGGAGGTTATAAAGCACCGGTTTTTGAAGCCAAAGTTAAAAAAGATGTTATTTTATACGACCAACCTAAAGATCTTATGTCTAAGGAAAACGCTCAAATAAGTGTTGAAGAAGTAAACGGATCGGAAATTAGAGTAGGTTCGCTTACTGATGTAAGTACCAATGGTAACTGGCCACCTATATATGACAAAAAAGGAGATCAATAACAACATTGAAAATTATCATAAATTGTCCATTCAGGTTAGCTTGAATGGACTTTCTTTTTGCATCGTGGACACCATATCTAACACGATCAAACATTTCAAACGGCTTAACTTTGGTAAGGAGCTAAGCCCTTATGAGGCGCAAAAGGAATTAAAGCAGCTGTTTAGAGAATCACAGCTTACAGATTATTCCTTTACTGAGGTCGTAGTCATCCATAGAAATAACCTCTTTAGTCTCGTTCCTAAACCATTATTTGATAAAGCAGAACTTGCCAACTATCTTAAGTTTAATATCAAAATACTCGCCAATGATTTGGTTGAATATGATGAGATAGATAGCTGTGATATGGTAAATGTTTATTTACCTTTTGTAAATATCAACAATTATATTTATGATCTTTTTGGGGAATTTGTATTCATGCACCATGGGACAGTAATGGTACAATCTTTATTAAATTCACAAAGCAATGGAAATGAGCCCATTTGTTATGTGCATGTTGCGGATAAGCAAATGGATATTACGGTACTTAATCAAAAACAATTATTATTCTTTAATAGCTTTCAATTTATAACCAAGGAAGATTTTATTTATTACCTGCTTTTTACATTAGAACAATTGAAGTTGAACACGGAAACCATAAAACTGAGGCTTTTTGGTTCAGTAGATATGGGAGATGAGCTTTACAATATTGCCTATGAATATATACAGCATATTTCATTATTTATCCCTCCCAGCGATATTTATTCTACAGAAGAGTTGGAGAAAGAAGTAATAGATTTTACTGTACTAAACGCTCTTTAATGCGTATTATCTCCGGTAAACATAAAGGCCGTCGTATCAACGCTCCCAGGGGATTACCAGTACGTCCTACTACCGATATGGCTAAAGAAGCTTTATTCAATATCTTAAATAACAACTATTATTTTGAGGATCTGGTAGTACTGGACTTATTTTCCGGAACAGGGAATATAAGTTTTGAATTTGCATCCAGAGGCAGTAGTGAGATTGTGGCTGTTGATAAGGACTACAGATGTATTAAGTTTATATCAAAAATGGCTGAAGAACTCGGCTTTAGTATTTCTGCTATTAAAAGTGATGTATTTAAGTTTATTGAAAAAATAAATCTGAATTTTGATATCATATTTGTTGATCCGCCTTATAGTTTCACCATCGACGATTGTTCCAGAATTGCTTCAATTGTTTTCCAAAGACAGTTATTAAATGAAAATGGTGTGTTAATAATTGAGCATTCCAAACACACAGATTTATCTGCTCTTGAAAATTTTAAATATATGAAGAAATACGGAGGGAGTGTTTTTAGTTTTTTAGAACCAAATAAGGCTATGGAATAAAAAAATTCCTCACTCTTAGATCTAAAACAGACCCTATAGAGCGAGGAAGTTTTTAAAAAGCAGGTCATAAGCCGGATTCTGTATGGCCTCAAAGAGACCTCCTTATCATTTATCTTGACTTAAGGTTACCCATAAGTTCTAACCGCCTACCCTTCAACTTGAACGTGCAGTCCTCAAACGTTGATATACATGACGTTTCACCGCATAGAGTTTACCTGATTTCACTACAGCATTACCTGTACTTGCTTTCTGTTGCACTTGTCCTTCTTCCACATAAAGCGGAAGAGACGGGCGTTACCCGCTATGCTGCACTAAGGTGTCCGGACTTTCCTCACTAACATATACTGTCAGCGCGATAAGGGGACCTGTTTAATACAAAGGTACAATATCCTGTTTTAGGCTAAAAAAAATACAGTTTTATTCATACTTGGAACTTAATTCATATCCTATTGCAAATTCCTACTGGAAAATAATAATGAATATCTTTATATTTTCAAGCTAAGTCAATAGTTCTGTTACCAAACAATTGTTGATAAAAATTGGGATATATGTTTAAAATAAACGCCAGAATTAGCGGCTATTTATATATTTGTATATAACACAGCAGGCATTTAAATTTTGTCTGCTAAACCTTATTTAATTGGAACCATTTATTGTATCAGCTCGCAAGTACAGACCCAATACCTTCAAGGATGTTGTGGGTCAGGAAGCCATTACAAATACGCTGCTGAATGCAATAGATAATAACCATCTGGCTCAGGCACTTTTATTCTGTGGCCCCAGAGGAGTAGGTAAGACTACTTGTGCGCGGATTTTGGCCAAACAGATCAACCAGGACGGCACAGAGAAGGAAGATGAAGATTTTGCATTCAATATTTTTGAACTGGATGCGGCATCCAATAATTCTGTTGATGATATCAGGAACTTAATAGATCAGGTACGAATACCTCCTCAGGTTGGAAAATACAAGGTTTATATCATAGATGAGGTACATATGCTATCTCAATCTGCCTTCAATGCATTTTTAAAAACACTTGAAGAACCACCTAAACATGCTATTTTTATTTTAGCTACTACAGAAAAACACAAGATTATACCAACCATATTATCGCGTTGCCAGATATTTGACTTTAAACGAATAACCGTTAAGGACGCGGCAGAGTACCTCAAATATATTGCCGGGCAACAAGGTATTGAGGCAGAAGATGACGCGCTTCATATTATTGCTCAGAAGGCAGATGGCGCAATGAGAGATGCTTTGTCTATTTTTGACCGGGTAGTTAGTTTCTCGGGAAAGAAACTTACCAGAGCGGCTGTAACTGAGAATTTAAATGTTCTGGATTACGATACATATTTTGCCACTACAGATTTAATTCTGGAGCACAATATTCCTCAATTATTAGTCTTGTACAATCAAACTCTGGCCAGAGGATTTGAAGGGCATCATTTTATTAACGGTTTGGCTTCACATTTCAGAGACCTTTTGGTTTGCAGATTTGAAGACACCATTGCACTTTTGGAGGTCGGTGAAAAAGCAAAAAAACAGTATCTGGAACAATCTAAAAAAACTTCTGAATCCTTTTTGCTAAAAGGGATAGCTATAGCAAATGAGTGTGACCTTAACTACAAAGTCAGTAAAAACCATAGATTATTGGTTGAACTAACTTTAATGAAATTAGCCTCAATAGATTTTAATGGTGAAAAAAAAAATCTTGACCTCAGCGCCTGGAACGGTGAAATTAAATTAATACCCACTTCGTTTTTTATTGATACGCTACCCGCCAACCAGTCTCCGGAATCTCTGGAATCGGCAAAATTTTTGGACAAAACCCAAACAGTCATACCCAAAGACAAGGAAGTCGAAATTGGCGAGCAGGGAGAATCTACTGAAACAGAAGAGTTTGATCCTCAGCCTTTAACGGAAAGTATTTCTGAAGATGTGCTGATATCAGAACCTAATAAAAATATTAGGATTAAGGAGCGATCGAAAAGAATTTCAGGTTTATCATTATCCAGTTTAAAGGCGAAAAAGGAACATCAGCTCAAAAGGATAGAAGTAGTAATTGATGAAGATGAGCTACCTAAAGAAAATTTTGCAATAGAGGAATTATTAAAACATTGGGAAAGTTATATTCAAAAATTAGACAAAGCAGGTAAAAAGATAATGGCTTCAAATCTAAGTTCCGATCAACCTAAAATAGTTGATGAAACGGAAATATGGATTGAGCTTCCGAATGGAACAATGAAAAAAGAAATTGAAAGGGAACAATATCTCCTTTTGAAGTTTCTAAGAAAGCAACTCAACAATTATAGCATTGAGTTGAAAATAACCGTCAATGACGAAATTGCCAAAAAATTTGCCTATACTCCTGAAGAGAAGTATCAAAAACTAAGGGAAATTAATCCTGCCATTGATCTCCTAAGAAAGGAGTTCGATTTAGACCTTTGATTTATTTGCCAATCGCAACCTAAGGGCATATATCAGCATTACTATGGCTACAACAAGCAGCCCCAAAGACTCTCTTCCTCTTTCAATATTCACAATATCTCCATTACCAATAGTTATTCCTTCGAACTTCTCCGGCCATAAAACAACAGTGCCAATAAAATATATTCCGCTTAGAATAATTGCTACGGTAGAGTTCAATTTACCCAAATAGAAAAACAAAGATGCCGCAGCAGCAACGCCATAGATAGCATACCACAACAGGGCGTCAGGATCATTGTATTGAACATAAGCGGCCCATATAAATAACAATGTAAATACCAAAGAAAGAAGTTTAAACAGATTTTTCATATCGTAAGATTTTAATCGGTTAAGAGTTTAGTTATAAGCTGGTAAATCTCTGTGGATTTAAAAAGTTCCTGCTTTAATGATCCTTTATTATTTGTTATAAAAACCGGGTAATCTGATTGATTTTCAGGAATTCTGCCATGAGAACCTTTGACCAGATTTGCTTTTAGGGGTATTATATTCATTACAGTTCTAAATCCGAATTTCTTTTTCAAAAGTTTTAATATCACTTTGGGCATCACAAATTTGTCTTCAGGATCTGTGAACATTTCTACCGGGTCATAACCGGGCTTTTTGTGGATGTCCACCATTCTTGCATAGTCCGGTGCTTTCGCATCATCCACCCAAAAATAATAGGTAAACCATGAATTTTTATCCGCAATCAGCAGCAAATCGCCACACCTTTCGTGATTTAAATGGGCTTCTTCCAATTCATTTTGCGATAACACTCTTTCAACACCATTAATTCCTTTTAATAACTCCTTTACTTCGCTTTTAATTGTTTGATCATTAAGATAAATGTGCGCTATCTGATGATCAGCTACCGCAAAAGCTTTACTGGCGCCTGTATCTAAAAGTTCCAGGCCTCGTTCCTCCCTGACACTTATTAATCCCTCAGATCTAAGAATACGGTTAATGTGAATTGGGTTATTCACATTGGTAATGCCATATTCCGAGAGTAGAACAATATTTGTATTTCCGTTGTCATAATAACTTACCAGTTTTTTCACTACCTCATCAATTTCATTCAGATCTTTACTGATTTTGGAAAAATCAATACCATATCTCTGCAAATTATAATCCAAATGAGGCAGATAAACCAGAGTAAGGGTAGGATCATGCAATTGGTCCGTATTGATGGCGGCATCGGCTATCCATTGACTGGATTTTACGGATGTTTTGGGGCCCCAAAAATTAAATAAAGGGAAAGTGCCCAGTTCCTGTTGCAATTGGTCTCTTAATTCAGGAGGATGTGAATAGATGTCGGGAATTTTTCTGCCATCAGCAAGATAGTTAGGACGGGGTGTAACACTGTAATCCACGGTAGAATACATATTATACCACCAGAAAAGATTAGCACAGGTAAAATTACGGTCCAATTCCTTCATCTCATCCCACAACTTGTCACTTTGAGTCAATTTATTGGATTGCCTCCAGAATTTTACTTCGCATTCATCCTTAAAATACCATCCATTTCCAACAATACCGTGTTCTGATGGCCATTTACCGGTAAGATAGGTTGTTTGAGAAGTGCAGGTTACCGCTGGTAAAACAGGTTCAATTGAGGCTAACTCGCCCTTCTCCAAAAAGGATTTAATAAAAGGTGTATGTTTACCTATGAGCCTGCTGGTAAGACCAACAACATTAAGAACAACCGTTTTATTCATACCTTTTATAGTTTATCTATTAACCAGCTCATTTCTCTGATTATCGATTCTGAAAGTTCTTTTTTAAGAGAATCTGGAAGTACATCCCAGGTATATGTCTCAACTTCCAGGTGTTCTGAAATCACATTTTCCCTGAGAATGGTTATCACCTTTAATATATGATCCTGTGTGGAATATAATTCCTCAAAAGATTCAAGAAAAATAGGAACATGAAAATGGGCTCTTAATTCTGAAACATCAGTTTTATTTTTAAGAATAATGGGTAAGTCATTATAAGTCTTAACTCCCTCGTTTGTATTTTCAGTAACCTGGTGCAGGTAAGTAGGTTCATCAAATTGCGCCAATGATTCCCATATTTTATCTTTATCAGATGTGTCAAATCTAACTTTCAAAGCTGCACTTACCTGTATTTTTCCTATCTTAATTCCGGCTTCCTTTAATTTTTCGAAAGTAAAAGCGGGCTCTTCATAGGCAAGTGAAAAATGACAAATATCATAACAAAGGGTACAATAGCGCAAAACCAAATCTTTTGCCTTTTCTTCACTCACATCGAGAGTTTTTATTAGCTCCTTTTTCGCAATTGGTAAAAGAAAGTTACGGTAGAACATTAAAACATCTTCAGTATTCTCAAGCATCCCATCAGGTTCCGGTTCTATATCAAGATGAAGATACTTGGATGTTCTTTCTTCAAGTTCATAGAGTTTTAATATAAGCTCCGTCAAATGACCAGCCCCCTTTTCCAGGACTATCTTTTTGCTATCAGTGCCCTTATGCCAGTGTTTGTAGCTAATAGGTGAAGTGGAAATGCCACCGGAAATTCCTTCAGGTAAGAGGTAAGCTAACTGTTCAAATAATCTTATAGTATAATTGACCCTATCCCTTGTTGTCCAATCGGGTTCATGTACTTTATCCTTAACAACTTCATCATGAAAATTTCCATATGGAAAACCATTCATGGTAAATACATAAAGACCGTTTTTTATTAACCAACTTCTAAATTGTGGAAGATTATTATTCATAGCAAGTTCTTCGCTTGCCTTATTGGATAGTCTCAATCCTATACCAAACGGTTGTTCTTTTGATATTTTGTTTTTTATAATAGGCAAGTATTGCGCTAAACTCTCAAAAGTGCCTGCCCAATCCTGTCCCGGATGAATATTTGTACAATAAGTCAGATGGTATTTATCATCGATCAGCATAGTTTATGCCACATTAATTTTATATTTATTATTTAGGGAATTTACTGCATTCTTCATTAATTCCATGTCTATTTCGTGCACATCTATCTTCTGCCCAATACCGTTTATCAATGTTATTGTTAATTCTCCTCCAAGATGCTCGCGAAACTCCTGAATCCCTTTTAATAACTCCTGCATTTCCGTGCCCCCTGAAACCGGAATAGACAAATCAAAGCCAATGTCTGCCATGACTTCTAAAATTTCATCCAAAATTTCCACTGAAATAAAACCTACAAGCTGCGAATATGTTAAATCCAGTGCAATCCCCTTTGCTACAGCTTCACCGTGCCTCAAAGAATAATTACTCATCTGTTCTAACTTATGAGCGGACCAATGACCAAAATCTAATGGTCTGGAAGACCCACTTTCAAAAGGGTCGCCTCCTTTAGCAATGTGTTCCATATGCATTTCGGCGCACCTGTAAATAGTTTTAAGCATGGCATCCATATCACGTTCTTTCAATTTAATCGCATTTTCTTTAATTGTATTAAAGAAAAATTCATCTTTAATAAGTGCAACCTTAATGGCCTCAGCCACACCTGCAATCCAATCGCGTTGTCCAAGGCTTGTCAAAAAATTTCTATCGTTTAAAATAGCATATGGTGGTGCAAAAGTTCCTATAAAGTTCTTTTTGCTATAAGCATTTATACCATTCTTTACCCCTATTGCAGCATCATTCTGGGAAAGCACCGTTGTTGGAATACGGATGAGTTTTACACCCCTGTGTGCAACTGACGCAGCATAACCGGCCACATCTATTACTGCACCACCCCCTATAACAATTACAAAAGAGTGCCTGCATATGGCGTTATTATTGATAGCACTTATTATTCTATCTACATTATCATAATTGTTTTTAGCTATTTCTCCACCCGGTATTACAAGGCACTCTGTAAATAGTAGTTGAGAGCTATGCAAAAGACAATAATTTTTAATACTCCCGATTAACTCCGGGTGCTTTTTAAGAACGCCATCGTCTACAACAAAAAGGAGTTTAACCTTTTCATTTGGTGTATAAGACTTTATGACCTCAGCGAACAGGCTATTGTTGCTTTCAAACACATCGTTTGTAAAGTGCAGACTGTATTTAAAGTTTACAGCAAAAGACTGCTCTATGGGTTTTAATTGCATGCTTTTAATTTAAGTTACCGCAAATATCTTAGCGAGTATGTATGACAGTGGCAGCAATAGTAAAACAACCAAACCAAACTGCCAACTATCAAAGGCAACAGCGAGTGAGGCATCCAAAACAATTATTGAAAGCACACCACTGACCACAGCTCTTTTAATGTTTTCCGGTGAATTTATTCTATATGCTCTAATCAATGAACTATAAATCAGAAATATAAATAAACCCAGGAAAGGAAATAAACTAATCCACCGCCTCTGTATATCAGGTGTAATCATCAAAACGATAAAAACAACCATTGCGTATAATAGTCCTGCCCAAATTATATGCTTTTTGTTTTGCCCAAAAACCTCCCCCCTGCTTATTAACGTAATGGCAAAAATATATATAAGAGGAATTACGGCATACATCCAGTGGGATATTTCACCAAATACAGACATTCCTAAAATTAAATTTAAAGCTCTGCAAAGCCCCATATTTAATGGACCCAGAAAATTATATTTTTTGGAGAATGTATCATAAAGTATGATTCCCGCGGCAAGAATTAAAGCTATTATACCACTAAGGTAATTCACAAAAAAGGATATGAAAATTCCTGACATCAATAGGCCGGTACCATATAATGAAGCTCCTTTAAGCGATACATCTCCTTTTGGAATAGGTCTTTCGGGTCGTTCTATCTGGTCAATTTTAAAATCAAATACGTCATTTAGTACAACCCCTCCAGCGTAAAGGAATGTTGAGGAAAACATAAGTAAGATTAAATTCAGATATACCGGTCCGTTTAAAAATGTGTCTGATATAATTAGCAAAGTAAAACCAGATATACTGGCACCGGCCATTATATCAGCCACGGCAGTAGGCAAGTTTGCAGGCCTGGAAAGCTTTGCGTAACCCAGGAGTACCAAGTTCATTCTATTTAATTTGATCTGTGTCCACACGAGGTTCCTGACCTCGTAAAACACTATTATCCTTAAAAAGAATTGATTGATTAATTCCCTGCGGATTTAGCCAGTCTGATTCTTTCATTTTACCATTTTTACCGAATGCATCCAATGCATTTTTATAACAGGTTTTTATGACGTCTTTACGATCAATTCCTCGTTTTAACATAAGGGCTGCAGTTTTTGGTACAGCTAATGGGTCACTAACTCCCCAGTCTGCTGAACTATCTACTATGATATTTGAGCTGCCATATTTACGCACTACTTCTACCATGCGTTCATTGCCCATTTTTGTTTTGGGATAAATTGTAAAAGCGGCTATAAAACCTTTATCTAAAACTTCTTTTACTGTTTCCTCATTGTTGTGGTCAATTATAACATTTCCAGGATCCAGTTTATGCTCCATGCACACTTCCATACTCTTAATTGTTCCGGCCTTTTTATCCCGATGAGGGGTATGAACCTGAACCGTCATATTTAGTTCTTTAGCCAGTTCTAATTGTTCCCGAAAATACTTATCCTCAGCCGGAGTTTGATCATCATAACCTATTTCTCCTATAGCCACAACATTTTCCTTGTGAAGATATAAGGGTAAAAGTTCCATAACCTGCTCGGCCAGGGCTTCATTGTTGGCTTCTTTGGAATTCAATCCAATGGTACAATAATGTTTTATGCCAAACTGACTCGCTCTAAATGGTTCCCATCCAACAAGGCTACTATAATAATCTTGGAATGATCCAACTTGGGTTCGCGGCTGACCTAACCAAAAAGAGGGTTCAATAATTGCTACAATTCCTGCTTCCGCCATGGCTTCATAGTCATCGGTTGTCCTTGAGGTCATATGAATATGAGGGTCAATTATCATCATTTTTTCTTTCATAGTTTATTTTTTAAATTTTCCCAGGTGACAGCTTTACTCGCTATTTTTTGAATCAAATCCGGATATTTATCCAATAATTTGGTTGCTTCCTGATCGTGGGAGTAATAACAACAAAGGGCAGCCGCCAGATTTTCAATTTTATCTTTACTCTTAAACAAATGATCCATATCCTGTAATAAATCACCTTTCAAAAATCCTGCTACAGGTCGCCAGAACATTGGATCTATATCCCTTGAAGCCGCCCAACGCTCATGGGCATAATCTGAAATAATTCTCGCTAAATCGCCGTTGGCCCGCTTTTCAACATCAACAATATCTCTCAAATTTCGCTGCATAAATGCCGCTTTCAAATACATTTGATTCCATTGCTGATCATTAAAATATATGGAGGGATATGGATTGTTTAATGCTATAGCGTCAAAAATTATATCAATATTAGTACGCAATGCCTCAACTCCTACCTGATTATAGTCACCGGCATTAGGTAAAAGTATTAAAAACTTCAAAAATGTCTCCAGCTCCCCGGTATCCGCGACCTGAATAAGATTTGCCACCTTGGTTGAAAAATATGCTTTATCTGATTCAAGTACTCTAATAAGTAAATAAATCCTGGCAATTTGAAGCAAGTCTGCATTCTGTGCGATTAGATAATCTTTCAATCCCTGATTTATCCCCCGGATTATTGGTTTTTTTGCAAGATCAATTTTTCCGGCAATTAAACTATAGATCAGATACAATTCCTTTGCAGATTTTGACTTAATAATTAAATCTGACTTATTCTCTATCCAGGTAAGTGTTTCTTCCGATACACTATCGCCAAGAATTTCAGATAACTGTACGCGAGTATCCAAATGCTGCATATATTCCAATTACAAAATAAACAAGGAGTTAAACAAAAGAAATATCTTTGACTGCACAAATATATTAAGATAACAGCAAACCTCCTCTTTTAATAAACATATATAGTTTAATAAAACACTATAGGTGTTTCACAGGTTCTTTTTAATTTAGCAAAAATTTGAATCATGTTAGGACTAAAATTAGCAACTGATCCCCGCTGGGTAAACATAGTGGAAAAAAATATAGACGAAATTCTGACAGATCATGCCTATTGTGAACAAAAGGCGGCCAGTACTGCAATTTCACTGATTGTTACTTTTCCCGAATATCCGGAGTTGGTACAGGAAATGATAGCGCTTTCAAGGGAGGAAATGGGTCATTTTAAAATGGTACACGATAAGATCCTTAAACGCGGTAAAACACTGGGAAGGTATCGAAAGGATGAATATGCTATTCAACTTTTGAAATTTTTTCCGAAAGGAGGAAACCGAACAACTCAGCTTGTGCACCGACTCTTATACGCTGCGTTAATTGAAGCACGAAGTTGTGAACGGTTTAGGTTGCTTTCAGAAGAACTAAATGACAAGGAACTGTCAGATTTTTATCATAAACTTATGGTTAGTGAGGCTGGGCATTATACAATGTTTTTGAAATTTGCCAGGAAATATGGACAGAAGGAGGAGGTAGATAAAAAATGGCTGGAACTTTTGGATTATGAAGCAGAGATAATGAAGGATTTAGGTAGAAAAGAAACTATACACGGTTAGCATAAAATTACTTCAGAGTCAGGAGTCCAGAGGCTTCCTGTCAATATTTTTAAATATATTAAAATTCGAAATCAAAATTCATCATAATATAAGGTCTTTATAATCCCATCTGAAAGACCAATTTTGGGTACGTGAATTTTTCTTGCCCCACTCCATTTAGCTGAAGACAAAAATATCCGTGTGGCGGGAATGATTACATCTGCCCTATCCGGATTCAAACCTAACTCGGAGATACGGTCTTCATAGGACATACTGTTCAAAAAGTTATATTGAGCATTCAACCAGATATTGGAAATAGGTTCCCCTTCCTTTCGCCCTGACAATTTATGTAATTTATTGATGTTGCCTCCGGAACCAATTATTGAAATTTTAGACGTCCCTTTTGTAATTTTTCTTATCCATGACTCAATATCATTCCATATATCGTCTTTCACTATATTATTAAGAAGGCGTACTGTTCCTATCTTAAAAGACCTTGATACTTTAATACTCCCTTTAGTAAATAAAGTGAATTCTGTACTGCCTCCACCTACATCTATATAGAGATAGGACTGATCCGTTTGAATAAGTTTTTTTAGATCAGTAGATGCAATTATTGCGGCCTCTTCTTTACCATTAATTAATTGAATGGTAATACCCGATTCTTTAAAGATCTTGGCAATAACTTTATTTCCATTGCGTGCCTCCCTCATAGCCGATGTTGCACATGCCTTATACTTTTCTACTCCAATAACCTCCATTAAAAGGTTAAAAGATTTCATGGTTTTTATAATTCTTTCAGTATTGAATTCAGATATTGCACCTTTGGTGAAAGAATCTTCTCCTAGACGGACAGGGACCCTGATAAGTACATTTTTCCTAAATTTTGTTTCCTTATCCCTTTCCTCAATAACATTATGAACCAATAACCTAATAGCATTGGAACCAACGTCTATTGCGGCAAATTTTCGGATATTCAAACTTCTAGTTTTTTAGAATTTATTTTATTAAGGTAGTATTCATAAATAGCGAATTGAGAGCGCAATTTGGGTTGCTCGTTCTTCTTATAAACATTGTCCTGTTCCCCATTAAAAATTCGGGCTTTAACATTGTCATTCCAGGAGATTTCAAAGGTATCTATTAATTCCTGCTTAATGTCATCGTCATATATTGGACAGCCAACCTCCACCCTATTGTCTAAATTTCTTGTCATCCAATCCGCAGATGAGATAAAGATTTTAGGATCTCCATCATTACCAAAAATAAATACCCGCGGATGCTCTAAAAATTTATCAACAATACTTATGGCTTCAATATTTTCACTCATACCCTCAACCCCTGGAATAAGACAACAAACACCTCGTATAATTAGCTGTATTTTAACACCAGCCCTACTAGCCTCATATAATTTATCTACCATTTCATAGGAGGTAAAACTGTTCATCTTTATTTTGATGTAGGCATCTCTGCCTAGTATTGCAGATTGTATTTCATTGTCAATTAATTTTTTAAACAAACTTTTAGTATAATGAGGAGAAACGACCAGATGTTTGTATTTATATATTTTGTATGTGGTTTCAAAAAAATCGAAGACAATTTTGACTTCTTTTAAGATAGCCTCATTAGCTGTAAATAAGGTATAATCTGTATATATTTTGGCAGTTGATTCATTAAAATTTCCGGTACTAATAAATCCATATCGCTTAATTGAATCGCCCTCTTCCCTTTCAATTACGCAAATTTTACTATGTACTTTCAGACCCGGGACTCCAAAGACCAGTTTTACGCCTTCTGCCTGTAATTCTTCCGCATAATTGATATTGGCCTGCTCATCAAAACGAGCCCTTAACTCTATCTGCATGGTAACTTTTTTGCCATTTTTCACGGCATTTATTAAAGATGCCGCTACTTGTGAATTCTTTGCCAAGCGATATACGGTAATCTTAATGCTTTTTACTTTTGGATCCAGTGCAGCTTCCCTAAGGAATTTTATAATGTATGAAAAGGTATGGTATGGTGCATACATCAGGTAATCCCTTTCGGCAATACGTTCCAATAAGCTTCCTTCCAGACTTAGCCCTTTAACTGGTAGTGGTGTAATTATCACACTATCTGTATCCTCAATACCCATTTTCCCTTTTAAAAATTCTAAGGTATCAATGGCTAAACTCTTATCATAAACAAAACGAACCGGATCACTAATTTTTCTTCCTTGAACGCTTGATGATATTTTTTCTATAAATGTTTTACTTAAGTCATTGTCTATGTCCAATTCGGCATCTCTTGTAATTTTAATCATATGTGCAGAAATAGCTACATAGTCAAACATAGGAAATATCCGAGCCAGACAATACCGGATAAGGTCATCCAGTATAATGATGTAATTTTTATCTCCTTCCCTTGGAAGTACAACAAATCGGTCTACGCCTTTTGGAATTTCTATAAGTGCATACCGATTCTCTACTATTCCTTTGTCTTTTTGGTCTTTTTCGGTTTCTTTAAGAATCATTTTTACAGCCAGGTAAGCTTCGGTATCCTTTAAAAGTGGAAATTGATTAAGATCATTAAGAACTATAGTCATTAATTGGGGGCTAACCTTTTCTATGAAATAATTTTTAACGAATTCGGCCTGACTATCAGACACCTCCGTTTCGTTAATAAAAAAAATACCTTCTGATTCTAATTCACTTTCTATATCATCGTGAATTTCCAGGCTTTTACTTTGCTGATCGATTACAATTTTGGTGATTTCTGCCAACAAATCCTTTGCTTTTTCACCTCCTAAGGCACTTTTACCTTTCTTGCCTGCCAGGACAATTCTTTTAATAGTAGCGTACCTCACTTTAAAAAATTCATCCAAATTATTTGAAAAAATACCTAAAAACCGAAGTCGTTCTATCAATGGAACATTTTTATCTGCACTTTCCTGTAATACACGATCATTAAACATCAACCAGCTTATTTCCCTGTTGATGTATTGATTTTTAGATTTAATCATTATCTAAGGTGTTTTGGAATAAGGACATGTTCGGTAGTGCCATTTTTAATTGCTTGCCAATTGGAGACATCAAAGCTGATTTGCACCAAAGCCGAAGTAGGTACATTTTCTATAGCCTTGTTCCCCCATTGATTTACAACATTGGTAAGTGCGTAGTTATGGCCAAAAATCATGACTTTATTGAAGTTATCATCCAGTTGTTTTATAAAAGACATTACCGCCTCCCCGGAAAAATCATATAGCTGATCAGAAATTTTTAATTTTTCCAAAGGATAATTAAAAGTCCTTAAGAATACTATACAGGTATGAAGAGCCCTGTTTGCAGAGCTTGAATATGCCGAATCTATGTCCTTAGCCAGACTTTTGAATTCAGCACTTACCAGATGGGCGTCATTAATTCCCCTCTCTTGTAAGGGCCTGTCCTGGTCACTTACTCCGTACTCCCAGGATGATTTCCCGTGCCTGACAAAAATTACTGTTTTCATAATTAATTTAGTTTTATGGAGCCAGTCGCTCTATTTTCCAATCAAAATCTGCTTGAAGTGAGTACCGGATTCTATCGTGTAACCTGTTATCCCTGCCTTGCCAAAATTCCATAGAAACAGGCCTGACAAGATAACCACCCCAATAATCCGGACGTTCAATTTCTTTGCCTTTATATTTTTCTTCCAATTTCTTTAATTCATTTTCCAATACTTCTCTCGACTCAATTACACTGCTTTGATCAGATACAATGGATCCTAATTTACTGCCTTCCGGTCTGGACTCAAAATAACCATCGGAAAGATTTTGGGCTATTTTCTCCGCCTTTCCTTTAATAATTATCTGCCGTTCCAGATTGGGCCAAAAAAATGACAAACAAACTCTTGGATCTGCCTCAATAGCTTTTCCTTTTTCGCTTTGATAATTAGAATAAAAAATGAAACCCTCAAATGTATATTTTTTTAGGAGGACCATTCTGCTCTTTGGATATCCATCCAGTCCCAATGTCGAAACTGACATCGCGTTTGTTTCATCTATGCCGTCAGCAGCTTCAACTTCATAATACCATTTCTGAAAAAGTTCCATGGGATTGTCCGAGACAGCTTCCTCAGTTAAGGCACTTTTTTTGTAAGATTTCCGATGATTTCCTAAATCTCTATGCATTTTTTTAAAAGACAAACATTAGTACTACAAAGTTGGGGAAAAGATGTATAAAAGTGAAGTGTTATTGAATTTTTATAAAAAAGTGAGAAAGAAATAATCGTCTTTTACTATAAGCAGGAGTGAAATTCAGAATTTCTGAAAGTAGTTGTGCTTAAATTTCGAAACTCTTACCGTCGTCAGCCAATTCAACATTTTTAAAAACTTCTATAGCCTCCTCTCTGAATGGTACTATAGATTTATACCTTGTAGAAAAATGTCCCAGAATTAATCTATTTACCTTGGCTTCTTTGGCAACTGTTGCCGCCTGCCTGGCCGTAGAATGCTTTGTTTTTTTCGCCAAATGTACTTCGGTCTCTAAAAAAGTGGCTTCATGATACAGCAAGTCAACACCCTTAAGAAGGGGTGCCAACTCCATATTGAATGCGGTATCACTACAATAGGCATATTGTTTTGTCTTAGGGGGATCCAGGCTGAGTTCTGAATTTGCCATAACTGAACCATCATCCATTTTTATATCCTTGCCTTGTTTTATACTCTGATAATACGCTTTGTCTATTTTATATTTTGCGGTTGCCAATACATTTAATTTACGCTCACCCGGTAGCTCGCTAAATAAAAAACCGTTGGTATATATTCTATGATCCAAAGGAATTGTCTTCACCCTTAGCTTGGTATTTTCAAAAATAATTTCAGATTTTTTGGAAGTTAGTTCGTGAAAAACAAGCTTATAATTGGTCCAGGAATTGCCAAGCTTTAGAAGTAAGGTAATGGCCTGTTGAATTCCTTCGGGACCATATATGTGGAGGTCCTTTTCTCTACCCAAAAGTTTAAACGTGGAAATTAGTCCGGGTAAACCAAAAAAATGATCTCCGTGTAAATGTGAAATAAAAATATGCTCAATCCTTGAGAATTTTATTTTATTCTTTCGCAACTGTACCTGTGTTCCTTCACCACAGTCTATTAGAAAAAGGTGGTTCCTTATTTCCAATACCTGAGACGTTGGGTTAGTCAATGCTCTAGGAGTAGCAGAGTAGCAACCCAGGATATGCAGCTTCATTTTTGTTTCCGGGTTTCCAATTTATATTCTTTGGCTTCCATTGGGGTAAAATTGCTCTTTAAAGTAAACGCATACGGACTTTCCCCATATTTGTTGAGATATTCCAGCCTAACTTTAGCTTCTTGAGGAGTCGGATATTCACCATCAGGCACATACCAGCAGGCCATATGCATTTCTTTCATAGCAGAGAACCATTCCTTTCTCCTTTTGAAAATATCCTTGTGTTCAGACCTATAGGTAAAATTGAAAAGCGCATTTATGGATTGCCATACCGACATATTAACAACAATAAAATTATCTTTAAATACCTTAACAGCCGTTTCGTTATTGTCCTCTATAAATCGCCAGATGAAGCCCTCACTTTTTTCTGCTAATTCGTTAATTCGATCCAGGTTATTCACAAAATCCGTCATAACAACACTGTCCAGAGGTGCCAACATGCGTGCAATATTAATTTGTGCAAGCTTATAATTCATTATTTACAGGTCAAGGTCTCGTTCAATTTCTTCCATTTCAATAATATCTTTTGCCTCCTGGATTGTAGGGACCAGACAAATTTCATGCGGTACCTGATCATATTCCACTTTATTCGTGACCAATACAAAAGATTTATTTGCAGCCCGGTGTGTATTTGATAACTGAAGAAACTCCAAAATATCATTTGAAGTTATTTTAGAGAACGAAAACAAGTTAATAATTAGGTGATCGTTTTTTATATTCTGATAAGATTTGTTAAGGTTCTCTATAAATTGTTTTAAGGAAATATTTTCCTGGTATACGATAGTTGTATTGCCGGCTTTATCAAAAATCATCTTGTTTTTATTTTTGAAGCTAACAAATAAATCACTGCCATACGAATAGCAACTCCATTCTCCACCTGGTTTAGAATTATGGATTGTTTGGAATCAGCCACATCACTGGTTATCTCAACACCGCGGTTTATTGGCCCCGGATGCATAATTACAATTTCCTTATCCAGGCCATCCAGAATTGCTTTATTTACTCCGTACTGTTGTGTATATTCCCTGGTTGTTGGAAAATAACTTATATCTAAACGCTCGTTTTGAATCCGCAACATATTGGCCACATCACACCAATTTAATGCCTTTATAAGATTGGTTTCTACCTCGATCCCTAAAGATTCTATATGTTTTGGAAGCAAGGTACGGGGACCACAAACTTTCACATTTGCACCTTGTAACTTTAGAGCAAAAATATTTGATAATGCTACTCTCGAATGAAGAATATCGCCTACTATTACTACATTTTTTCCCGCAACATCGCCCAATTTTTCACGAATAGAATAAGAATCCAAAAGGGCTTGGGTAGGATGTTCATGTGCTCCGTCTCCTGCATTGACAATAGCGGCATCCACATGTTGCGAAAGAAAAATACCAGCCCCGGGACTGGGATGGCGCATTACCACCATATCTACTTTCATGGAAAGGATATTGTTAACGGTATCAATAAGTGTTTCGCCTTTCCTTACCGAAGACTGCGATGCGGAAAAATTAATTACATCGGCGGATAAACGTTTTTCCGCCAGTTCAAAAGACAGCTTGGTTCTTGTACTGCTTTCGAAGAAAATATTTGCTATGGTAATATCACGAAGTGAAGGAACTTTTTTAATTGATCTGTTAATAACCTCTTTGAAGTGATCAGCGGTTTCAAAAATGAGTTGAATATCCTCTTCTTTAAGATATTTAATGCCCAATAAGTGTCTAACACTCAATTCGCTCATATGTTCCCTATTTACTTACCAAATAAATAATATCCTTCCCATCATTTTCCTTCCACATGACCTTTACCTTCTCTTCATTTATTGCGTCTACCTGTCTTCCCCGATAGTTAGGTTGAATTGGTAAATGCCTGCTAAAACGACGGTCAATAAGGGTTAATAATTCTATTTCCTTAGGTCTTCCGAAAGATTGAATGGCCGTTAATGCAGCACGAATACTTCGACCCGTATAAAGTACATCATCTATCAGGACAACCTTTTTACCTTCCACCAAAAAATCAATTTTAGTGCTACTGGCTTCCAGGGTTTTTTCACCTCTTCTAAAATCATCCCGATAAAAAGTAATATCAAGGAGTCCCAGATTTATTTGTTTAACTCCGTAATCCTCTTTAAGAATTTTGGAAAGCCGTTGTGCAAGAAAAATTCCACGTGGTTGTATTCCTATTAATGCGGTCTCTGTAAAATCTAAATGATGTTCTAAAAGTTGACAAGCCAGGCGGTGTAGTATAATGTTAATTTCTTTGGAAGAAAGCAATACTTTTTGACTCATGCGCTAGATAACATACTCTTTTCGACTACAAAAGTAGGGATTTCTCCTTAATATAAATGATGGATTCAAATATTGTACAGGTCTTTCTCCTTCAATACTATAGAAATACCCGATAAATAAAAAAGTCCTGACAAATATATCAGGACTTTTTCTTTACTACTATTGAAGCAGACTTCTTAGAAACCTATTTTTTCTTATCGGCTTCCATCTTGTCTTTCAACGCTTGTAATTGCACATTGGCATCACCCAAAGTTGGCTTAGCCTCTTCTGCTGAAGCAGCTGCTTTTTTCTTAGCCACTTTTACATTGCGTTGTTCCTCTTCTCTAAAAATAGCGGTGTGACTTGCGACTACACGTTTGAATTCTTTGTTGAATTCAATAATCTTGAATTCAGCATCTTCGCCTTTAGTCAATTTCTTGCCATCCTCTTTTTCCATATGGCGTTGAGGAACAAATGCAGTTATATCTTCATTAAAATCTATAACGGCACCTTTATCTACTATTTCAGAAATTGAAGATTTATGAACAGTGCCCAGGGCAAATTCCTTTTCATATTTATCCCATGGATTTTCTGTAGTTTGTTTATGGCCCAAACTCAATTTACGCCCTTCTACGTCAAGCTCCAATACTTCAACTTCTAAAGTATCTCCAACTGTTACAAATTCTGAAGGGTGCTTTATTTTCTTGGTCCAGGAAAGATCTGATATATATATTAATCCATCTATACCTTCTTCCAATTCAACGAAAACGCCAAAATTGGTAAAGTTTCTGACAATTCCTTTATGTCTGGAACCAACAGGATATTTTGTTGTAATGTCAGTCCATGGATCTGGTGTTAATTGCTTAATCCCCAATGACATTTTACGATCTTCTCTGTCAAGGGTTAAAACGACTGCTTCTAGTTCATCGCCAACCTTAACAAAATCCTGTGCTGATCTCAAATGAGTTGACCAGGACATTTCGGAAACATGAATCAATCCTTCCACTCCTTCGGCAACTTCTAAAAAGGCACCATAATCCGCAATTACAACTACTTTGCCTTTTACTTTATCACCAATTTTTATTTCATCTCCCAGAGCATCCCAAGGATGTTTTTCCAATTGTTTAAGACCTAGTTGGATTCTGGATTTGTTATCATCGAAATCAAGAATAACAACATTGAGTTTCTGATCTAATTCTACAATTTCGTTTGGATGATTTATTCTACTCCATGAAAGATCGGTGATATGAACTAAGCCATCAACGCCACCAAGGTCAATAAATACACCATAGGACGTAATGTTCTTGACTATACCTTCGAGAACCTGGCCTTTTTCGAGCTGACTGATAATCTCTTTCTTCTGTTCTTCAATATCTGCCTCAATCAATGCTTTATGTGAAACAACCACGTTCTTGAACTCATGGTTGATCTTAACTACTTTGAATTCCATCGTCTTACCAACATACTGATCGTAATCCCGAATAGGTTTAACATCAATCTGTGAACCCGGTAAGAATGCTTCAATTCCAAAAACATCCACTATCATTCCTCCCTTTGTTCTGCATTTTACAAAACCGGTTACCACTTCTTCTTTATCATGCGCAGCATTAACCCTATCCCAGGCCATGATAGTTCTGGCCTTTCTGTGTGATAAAACTAGTTGTCCGCTTTTATCTTCACGGACATCAATAAGAACCTCAACTTTATCACCAATCTTAAGATCTGGATTGTATCGGAACTCATTGAGCGAGATAACACCCTCAGACTTAGCATTAATGTCGATAATGGCCTCACGGTCGGTTAAATGAGTAACCGTGCCCTGTACAACCTCTTCATCGGCTGTATCTACAAAATTTTCTGTAACTAACTTTTCAAATTCTTCAAGCTTGGAATCTTCAACACGCTCTATTCCTTCTTCATATTTCTCCCAATTGAAATTCTCCAAAAACTCCTGAGGATCCTGTTTTGGTGTCTCTGCTTTTTGTTCTTCTTTTACTTCAGTAGTCTCTACTACCTCTGTTATTGCTTTTTCTTCAGCCATGTGCTGATTAAATTTGTATTCCGTAGTACTTTCAGGAGTTAAACAATTCCTACAGAAGCTGTTATTTGATTTTTTTTTAGTCCTTTCTTTTCTCCTGATTATTTGTAAAAAAGGAGTGCAAAAGTACAATTAAAATGTTGTTTTACAAAGTAGTGTAGGGGAAGGATTAAAATAAGGGTCGAGATTTACATATTTCCTGGTAAAATCAACAGGTATTTTGTAACTTGTACGTCACAAATAGTAATAATTAAAATAAACAAAATGAGTGTTAAAGCAAAATATCAGGCAGTCCTTAATTTAGGTGAACAATTAGGTATAAAAGATGGTGATGTAGTTGAAGCAGAAGGCGTTTTAAAGATTAAAGGAGAAGCGCATACCCAATATGAAAAAGATCTAATTTGGGATAAAATAAAAGAAATTGGCGGTGAACACGCCTCAGATATAAAGGCCAATATTTCTGTAGGTGATGGCTCTGTATATCATCGTCATGTTGTGAAAAGCGGGGAGTCTCTAAGCAAAATAGCAAAGCACTATTATGGTGACCCAATGAAATACAAACAGATTTTTAGTGCGAATACAAATATTCTGAAAAACCCGGATATAATTCATCCAGATCAGGTATTGATAATCCCTAACAATTAGTTATCTAATTTATAAAAAAAAGAACGCTTTTTAAGCGTTCTTTTTTTGTTTTTCAATAACCTGCAGCGCATGATAATGGATTCGTTCAAACTGTTCCTTTAAGCCCATATCGCTATTGTCAAATTCAATAGCATCCTCAGCCTTCAACAAAGGTGAATTTGCCCTGTTTGAATCTATATAATCACGCTCTCGAACATTTTTAAGCACCTCCTCGAAAGTTACCTCTTCTCCTTTTGAAATCAATTCCTTATATCGCCTAGACGCTCTTATATCAGGAGAAGCCGTCATAAATATTTTAAATTCTGCATTGGGAAAAACGACGGTTCCTATATCCCTGCCATCCATAACTATCCCTTTGTCAATACCCATTTTTCTTTGCATGCTTACCAATTTTTCTCTTACCTCGGGGATTATCGAAATTTTGCTAACCTGTTTAGAAACACGCATACTTCTTATTTCCTGCTCCACATTTTTCCCGTTGAGAAACATTTCTGAAAGGTCTAATTCCCTGTTTAATTGAAATTTTAGATTCGCTTTTGGAAGGAGGTCGATAAGCTTAGCATGGTCAATATTTTCGTTGACAATACAATTATTTTCACAAGCAAATAGCGTAATCGCCCTGTACATAGCACCTGTATCTACATAATTATAATTTAAAGCGCTGGCCAATTCTTTGGCAATAGTACTTTTTCCTGTTGACGAATAACCGTCAATTGCAATAGTAATCTTTCCCATATGTTAAAAGTAGAGAGAAATGAATAAAAGTCAAACTAAAAAAGACCTCTTAGCTTAATTCCAAACATGAAAGGACAATTTAGTATTATGAATATTGGCTATAACTTCTTGGCGTTTTTTACTTTTTGGTCAGTAATGGCCTCATCTATTACCTCGCTCATATCCGTTACATAATGAAAAGTTAGACCTTTTAAGTATTCCTCTTTTATTTCAAGGATATCTTTTCTGTTCTCCTCCGATAGTATTATCTCCTTTATCCTGGCTCTTTTAGCTGCAAGTATTTTTTCTTTTATACCACCTACGGGTAAAACTTTACCTCTTAAGGTTATTTCGCCTGTCATAGCCAGGCTTTTTTTGACCTTTTTCTGAGCAAATAAAGAAACTAGTGAGGTAAGCATAGTAATGCCCGCACTTGGACCATCTTTGGGTGTTGCTCCTTCCGGCACGTGAATATGAACATTATACTTTTCAAAAACTTCTGGATCTATACCAAAACTATCGGCATTGGATTTTATATACTCCATTGCAATGGTAGCAGATTCCTTCATGACTTTACCTAAGTTCCCTGTTATATTGAGTGTGCCTTTTCCTTTAGACAAAATAGATTCAATAAAAAGAATATCACCACCAACACTGGTCCAGGCCAATCCGGTAACAACTCCGGCTACGTCATTATTTTCGTATTTATCGCGTTCCATCCTGGCCGGACCCAATACCTTTTCAACATCATCATTGCTAATCTTCACATTATATGACTCCTCAATAGCAATAGATTTAGCTGCATATCGGACCATTTTTGCTATTCGTTTTTCCAGACCACGAACACCGGATTCGCGGGTATATCCCTCAACAATTTTTTCCAGCTGACGTTTCCCAATTTTTAAATCTTTCGATGATAGTCCATGTTCTTTAAGTTGTTTTGGCAGCAAATGTCGTTTGGCAATTTCCACTTTTTCTTCAATGGTATACCCGGTTACATTTATTATCTCCATTCTATCGCGCAAGGCAGGCTGAATCGTAGATAGATTATTAGCTGTTGCAATAAACATGACTTTAGAAAGATCATATCCAAGTTCAAGAAAATTATCATGGAAATCATTGTTTTGCTCAGGATCTAAAACCTCTAACATAGCAGAAGATGGGTCTCCCTGATGACTAGCCCCTAATTTATCTATTTCATCTAAAATGAAGACCGGGTTTGAAGTCCCTGCTTTTTTAACACTTTGTAATATCCTGCCGGGCATGGCCCCTATATAGGTTTTACGATGACCTCTGATTTCTGCTTCGTCTCGCAAACCACCTAAAGACATCCGTACATATTCCCTGCCTAATGCTTCGGCCACCGATTTACCCAGGGAAGTCTTTCCAACCCCAGGAGGTCCATAAAGACAGAGAATTGGAGATTTCATATCATTTCTCAGTTTAAGAACCGCTAAATATTCAATTATTCTTTGCTTTACATCTTCAAGACCATAATGGTCCCTGTCTAAAATTTTCTGAGCCCTCTTAAGATCAAATTTATCCTTGGAATACTCATTCCATGGCAAATCCAGAAATAAATCCAAATAATTCCTTTGTATGGAATACTCAGCCACTTGTGGGTTCATACGTTTCATTTTGGCCAATTCCTTTTCAAAATGTTCAGCCACTTTCTTATCCCATTTTTTATTCTTGGATTTGGCTTGCATTTCATCAACTTCCTCATCATAAGAAACACCACCAAGTTCTTCCTGAATAGTTTTCATTTGCTGATGTAAAAAATACTCACGCTGCTGCTGGTCCATATCACTTCGTACCCTGGATTGAATATCTTTCTGAAGTTTCAATTTCTGCAGTTCCACATTCATATATTTCAATGTGGCGAGTGCCCTGTCTTGCAGATTAGGAATCTCTAATAAGTCTTGCTTATCTTTTACATCGAGATTAAGATTGGAAGAAACAAAGTTTATCAGGAAAGAATTACTTTCTATGTTCTTTATCGCAAAGGAAGCTTCACTTGGGATGTTAGGATTATTTTTGATGATTTTTAATGCCAGTTCCTTTATTGAGTCAATGATAGCCAGAAATTCCTGATTACCAGGTGAGGGTCTTGCTTCATCTGCTTCTCGAATTGTAGCTGTCATATAAGGATTCTCCGTAAGTACCTCCGCTATTTCAAATCGTTTTTTACCCTGTATAATTACTGTTGTATTACCATCAGGCATTTTTAATACCCGTAAAATTCTGGCTACAGTACCTAAAACATTAATATCTTTAATCCCGGGGTTTTCAGTCTCCTCATCTTTTTGAGAAACAACACCTATGACCTTCGATCCTTTATTAGCATCCTTAATCAAATTTATTGAGGTATCTCTGCCGGCCGTAATTGGTATTACTACACCGGGAAATAATACGGTATTTCGAAGAGGTAAAATAGGCAAAACCTCTGGTAAGCTTTCATTATTCATTTCCTCTTCATCCTCAGGAGTTAATAATGGTATTAATTCAGAATCTTCATCAATTCCTTGTAACGTCATATTGTCAAATTTTGAATAATTGGAATATCCCATAGCATTTTATTCGGTCATTCTGTCATTTTAGGACAGGTTTTCTATTATTATGCTCCACGTATACTTTATAAAACGACACGCCTTTAGTCTGAAAATACCGTGTATACACTCTTTTCTACTTCTTTAGGACAATTCTTGTGCCAACAAATAGATATTTTTCCAAAAAAAGTGTAACATTCCTTAAATTATCAAATCTTTTATATAAAGCATTTACTTTTTGAGCCAAAATAAAGTACATAC
This sequence comes from uncultured Eudoraea sp., assembly GCF_947260015.1. Classification (GTDB taxonomy): domain Bacteria; phylum Bacteroidota; class Bacteroidia; order Flavobacteriales; family Flavobacteriaceae; genus Eudoraea. The sequence goes on from NZ_CAMYOM010000034.1 coordinate 33,207, forward strand.
TGAAGCCTTGTTACAATTGTGTCTGGAAGGTAGACAAAGTGCACAAATGGAAATTTATAATCGCTATTACAAAGCCATGTTTAACACGGCATATAGGATAGTAAAAGACAGTGCGGAAGCTGAAGATGTTATGCAGGAATCGTTTTTAAATGCTTTTACGAAACTGTATACGTTTAAAGGGGATGTTACTTTCGGTGCCTGGTTAAAGCGCATAGTTATAAACAAAAGCATCTACCATTACAGAAAACAGCAGAAAAAGAAAGAGGTAGGATTAGATGAAATATTGTACAAGGTCGAAGATAATGATGGAATTTCTGAGGATCATGGGAGTACAGAACGAATGGCTCAAAAAGTACTCGAAACCATGAAACAATTGAAAGATAATTACAGAATTTCTTTGACCTTACATCTAATTGAAGGTTATGATTACGAAGAGGTTAGTTCAATTATGGATATAAGTTATGCGAATTGCAGGACTACCATATCAAGAGCGAAAGAAAGTTTAAGAAAAAAAATGATAAATGCTTAATTATGAAAGAAGATCGAATAGAGGAAATGTTTAAAAGCCTGCAAGGCTCTTTTGATACAAAAGAACCAGATACAGGTCATGAGCAAAGATTCCTGAAGAAGTTGAGCAATGAAAGTGGTGTAGTAAAACTAATCCCTAAAAAGAATAGTTGGTGGAGACCATTATCAATAGCAGCTTCCATAATGTTGCTTTTCGCAGTTGGGGCTTCGCTTTATACTAATCAACCATCCATTGATGAACAGCTGGCTGAAATTTCTCCGGAAGTTTCGCAAACTCAGTTTTACTTTGCCAGCCTTATTGAAGACCAAATAAAAGAACTGGAGAATGAAAGCACACCTGAAACTAAGAAATTAGTGGATGACGCTATGTTGCAATTAAATAAACTGGAAATAAACTATAAGAAACTTGAACAAGATCTTCTTAATGGTGGAAATAGTAAACAAATACTGAGTGCTATGATTACAAATTACTCAACCCGTATAGATTTACTTCAAGAGGTTATGGACAAAATAGAAAATATTAAAACTTTTAAAAATTACGATGATGAAAACATTACTATTTAAATATACATTAATTGCACTTCTGGCTCTTCCGGTTATGGCTCTTGCCAATAATGGGGATTTAAAAGGCAAATATACCAAGGAGAAAACCATTAAGAAGGAATATGATGTTAATTCAGATGCCTTGCTAAAAATTAGAAATAGTTACGGAAATATTACTTTGAGTTCCTGGAACGAGAATAGAGTAGTAATAGAAGTTCATATTAAAACCAGCGGTAATAACGAGTCTAAAGTACAGGAAAAGCTTGATGAAATTACAGTAGATTTTGAAGCCAGCAGTGATATGGTTTCCGCAAAAACTATTTTTAATAAAAATAAAGGAAGCTGGGATTGGAATTGGGGGAAGAGCAACAATGTGAACATGCAAATAAACTATACTATTAAACTTCCTGTAAAAAATAGTGTCCATCTAAATAATGACTATGGGAATATAATGCTGGACCGGATTGATGGCCATGCGAAAATTAGTTGTGATTACGGAAGGTTAGAAATAGGTGAACTACACGGAAGGAATAATGAATTAAAATTCGATTACACATCCAAATCAACTATTGAATATGTAAACAGTGCTAAGATTTCTGCCGATTATTCCGGGTTTACAATACAAAAAGCAGGAAATTTATACGTCAGTGCCGATTATACCAATGCTGCAATCGGACAAATGGAAAATTTAGAATACACCAGTGATTATGGCAAATTGGAAGTAGATGAAGCAAACAATGTACAGGGAAATGGCGACTACATAAACGTTAAGTTGGGTACCATTCACGGGAATGTGGACATTAATGCAGATTACGGTTCTGTGGGCATAGCTAATATGGCTCAGGATGCTGGAAATGTTTCAATCCGAACAGATTATACGGGCATTAAAATAGGTTATGATCCTATGTATAATTTTAATTTTGAAATTTCCACCGAATATGCCGGTGTTAGCGGGAAAGATGATTTTGATATCAGTATAAGTAAAGAGAAATCCACCGAGCGTTATTACAAAGGATTTTACGGTAGTGCAGGTAGCGAAAATATGATCTCCATAACGAGTGATTATGGAAGTATTACTTTCTCTAAAAATTAATCAAAACAATCAATATTAAACACTAACAACTTAAATATTTTATCATGAAGAAAATAATAACTCTAGGAATAGCTATATGCACGTTTGCCGTCACAAATGCCCAGAAAATAAAAGGAAACGGCAATGTAGTAACCATTGAACGATCTACTGACGAATACGATGCGATTGCCGTGTCTGGATGGTTTGATGTAATTCTCGTTGATGGACAAGAAGGAAAATTAAGTCTTGAAGGAGAGGAGAATTTGCTTGAACATATTAAAACTGAGGTGAAGGAGGGTAAATTGGTAATCAAAGTAAAAAAAGGTTATAACCTTCAACCTTCTTCCTGGAAAAAGGATGGTGGTATTTATGTAACTGTTCCGGTAGAGAGTGTTAGCGAAGTTTCCCTATCAGGCTCAGGTGATATATTTGGTAAAAAAACCATTTCCGCTTCAGAATTTAGCACAAGAATGTCGGGCTCCGGGGATATAACACTGGATGTAGAGTCTAATACGGTTAGCGCGTCAATGTCTGGTTCCGGAGATATCAATTTAAGTGGTACCACTGAAGTATTTGATATTCAAATTTCGGGCTCCGGTGACATAAAGGCTTATGACCTTATAGCCGATACAGTAGATGCAAGTATTTCAGGATCTGCCGATATTAAAGTAACGGCTAATAAAATGCTGAAAGCAAGGGTATCTGGCTCCGGAGATATTCATTATCGCGGAGATGCAACAAAAATAGATAGTAAAGTTTCGGGCTCCGGGGATATTACCAAGGGATAGAATTACATCAAAAAACGAACAACAATCATACCCTGGCGGAAACGTCAGGGTTTTTATTTACCCTGGACAGTAAAAACAATCCGCTTAGAAAAAAAAGTCCCAGGAATATGGTTGCATTTCGCATGCTTCCGGTAAACTGAGCAATAAACCCGTACAAAAAAGTGCCAATTACAATCCCTAGTTTTTCCGCAACATCGTAAAAACTAAAAAAAGAAGCTGTATCGGTTGTTTCAGGGATAAACTTAGAATAGGTAGATCTCGACAATGCCTGTATACCGCCCATGACAATTCCCACACAACCTGCAGCAATATAGAAATCTGTTGGAGTAATTAAGAAATACGCATATATACAGATAAATACCCATAATACATTAATGACCATAAGCGTTTTTATATTTCCAAATCTTTTTGACGCTCTTGCAGTCATAGTTGCTCCAAATATAGCTACCAACTGAATCACCAGAATGCTGACAATTAATCCTGTGGTACGTTCACTATCTGAACCCCAGTTAATCTCCTGTTCTCCAAAATAAGTGGCAATCAACATAACTGTCTGAACAGCCATACTATATACAAAAAATGCTACCAGATATCGTTTTAGTTTTATCTCATCCCCTAATTGATGCCATACTCCTTTTAATTCCTTAAATCCATTGAAAATAATATTTTTACGAACCCCGGTCCGCTTAACCCCTTGAGGCAGGTAATAGAAGCTATATTGACTGAATAAAATCCACCAAATACCCACTGTGACGAATGAATATTTCATGGCTTTAATCTCTGCTACTTCAGATGCATCGCTCTCTATCCCAAAAATATCTGGTTTCATTACCATGGCCAGGTTTAATAGAAGTAAAATAACGCTTCCAATATAACCCATGGAGAATCCTTTGGCACTTATTCTATCCTGTTGTTCCGGGAAGGCAATATCCGGGAGGTAGGAATTATTAATTGCAAAACTTACCCAGAAGCCTACAAGACCAAAAAAGTAGCAGACCAGGCCTAAATAAATATTTTCTAATGAAAACCAGTATAGCCCTATACAGGAAATTCCACCGAGATAACAAAAAAATTTCATAAAGATTTTCTTATTACCTAAATAATCTGCAATACCTGATATTAGTGGTGTGATTAAAGCAATGAATAAAAAAGCTGCTGATGTAAGATAACTTATTAATGGAGCTCTGGCAATTTCACCGCCAAAAACCGATACTTTCTCAATATCTGCAACTCTAAACAAGGCTCCATAAAAAATTGGAAAAATGGCGGAAGCAATTACCAGGCTATATACAGAATTAGCCCAATCATAAAATGCCCAGGCATTTAATAGTTTCTTACTCCCTTTTATTGCAAAAGTTCTGGCCATAAAATAAAAAAACTGCTCTATATGAGCAGCTTCGAATATACAACTATTAGAGGAATCACTATTTTAAATAGCCTATTGAAATGAAGTCACGCCAAACTTCTGAGCTTCCTGTTTTGCCAAAGGAGCCCATTGCGTTAAATTGGCAATCCTGGTCTCATTAGAAGGGTGGGTACTTAAAAATTCCGGTGGTGCATTACCTCCTGCATTTGCCTTCATTCGTTTCCACAGTTCAGCGGCCTCATCCGGATTATAGCCTGCGATGGCCATAATCTGAAGCCCTATTCTATCTGCTTCTGTTTCATGACTACGGCTAAAAGGTAGCATAAGACCAACAGAAGAACCAATTCCATATGCCTGGTTAAATACATTTCTTGTTTTATCGTCCTGGATCGCAATATTTCCGGCTACTGCTCCGAGTTGCTGCAAGGTGCCTGCACTCATTCTCTGTGCGCCATGATCTGCCAAGGCATGAGCCACCTCATGGCCCATTACAACTGCAACTCCTGTTTCTCCCTGGCAAATAGGCAGAATACCGGTATAAAACACAATTTTTCCGCCAGGCATGCACCAGGCATTTATAAGTGTGTCTTTTACTAAATTATACTCCCAACGGTAATCCTTTAGATAACCGGGATATCCATTTGCCGATAACCATCTTTCAGCGGCAGAAGAAATTTTCTGTCCTACCCTGGTTATCATTTTTGCCTCAGATGTATTCTCCAGGACATTATTTTGTCCAATAAAATCATCGTATTGTGAGAAGGCCATTGGAAAAATCTGACTGTTGGGATAAAAGTTCAATACTTTTTGTCCTGTAAAGGGGTTTACTTTACAGGAGGCAATTCCCAGTAATAATATGGATACCAGTAAAAACTTTTTAGTGCTCATTTTATTGATTATCAAGTATTAAAATACAAAATATTTATTTCCCTATTATGTGCAATACTGTAAATTCTTTTGTTACATGTATTGTATTAGTACCATTTGGCTTTAATTTTTTAATCGGAACTATTTCATTATCTATCTCTATCTCTTTAATATTAAATGGTAAATCAATCAGATTAATTTTAAATGAGTTGTATGAAGTAATAAAAGCCCCATTTTTAAACTGCTGGATTATCAATTCATTTTTCTTACCATTCAATTTAAAATTCCTTAAGCTATAATTTCCTTTGGTGTACTCATAGCCATCCTGTTCATCCTCATAAACTGACGAATTTTCAATACCATACTTAAAGTATACATCCAGGATCAATTCTTCTATAACTTTTTCACCAACATACTGCTGGACAGGGTATTTGGGAATTATTGCTCCTTCTTTTATAAAAATTGGAATCTTATCAATATCCGCGGCAACCCATTTCTCCATTCCTCCTTCTACAACCTCACCAGTCCAAAAGTTATGCCATTTTCCTTTAGGAATGTACATTCTTCTTCCCATTGCGTTTGGTTCCTGTATTGGACAGACTAATATTTGATCCCCAAATATAAACTCATCAGTTCTAAAATGAGTTTGCAAATCTTCCTGATCATAATACACCAAGGGTTTAAGCATGGGTATGTTTTCCTTGGAATATTTCCAAAACATGGTATACAGATAAGGAAGAAGTTGGTATCTTAATTCAATAAACTTCCTTACTATATTAGTCACTTCCTTATCAAATGACCAGGGTTCCTGATCCCCGTGGTCTCCACTTGAATGCACTCGGAAAAAGGGATGAAAGACACCCAATTGTATCCATCTGGCAAAAAGTTCCCCGTTGGGTTGTTCTGCAAATCCTCCTATGTCTGAACCAGTAAAGGACATACCACTCATACACATTCTTTGTACCTGTACATTGGCAATCCACAAATGTTCCCAGGTAGCAACATTATCACCTGTCCAGGTTGAGCTAAAACGCTGGGCGCCTGCATATGCAGCCCTCGTTATAACAAAAGGTCGTTTGGGGTAAACATATTTTTTAACACCTTCATAGGTCGCCCTTACCATTTGAGTGCCATAAATATTATGAGCCTTTCTATGACTACAACGATGACCATCAAAATCGTGTCTGGTATCTAAAGGGGCTGTTTTTGATGGAACTTCCATTATCGCAGGTTCATTCATATCATTCCATACGGCATGGACCCCCGTTTCCGCTATTAGTTCTTTATAGAGTCCTGCCCACCATTTTCTAACCTTTGGATTCGTAAAATCAGGAAAACTACATGCTCCCGGCCAAACTTTACCGCGCATTATAGGGCCATCTCCCCTTTTACAGAAATAATCATTCTCCAAAGCTTCCTGATAAACCCAATAGTCTTTATCTACCTTTATTCCCGGATCTATCATGACCACAGTTTTAAAGCCGTCTTTATATAGATCCTGAATCATGGCTTTAGGATCAGGAAATTTTTTCTTGTCCCAGGTAAAACAACGAAATCCATCCATATAGTCTATATCGAGATAGATAGCATCACAGGGAATTTTAAGGGATCTGAATTTCCTGGCAATTTTCTTAACATTGCTCTCCGGAAAATAACTCCATTTAGATTGATGAAAGCCCAATGCCCATAGTGGTGGGATTTCCGGTGTTCCGGTTAAATCTGTATATGCTTTTACTACTTTGGACATTTCAGGGCCATAAAAAAAGTAGTAATTCATTTCTCCACCGTCTGCCCAGAAACTGGTTATATTTCTTCTTTCATGAGCAAAATCGAAATGAGTTTCAAATGTATTGTCAAAAAATATCCCGTAGGCAATATTATTGTGAAGTCCAACAAAAAAAGGAATTGCCTTATACAACGGATCCTGATCTTTAGTATATGCATATGAATCTGTAACCCAATTGCTTACCCTTTTCCCTTTTAGATTGGAGTGTGTGGCCTTATCGCCCATTCCGTAAAAGCTTTCGGCAGTTTGAGTGATTTTGCTCATCTTTACCGAATTACCCCCAAATTCGTAATTCTCCTCCCAGTGAAAACCAAGTTCATCCTCATTTATAATTTTCCCTTCTAAATCTGAAATCTGGGTTCGCATGGTTTTCTTATCAACCAGAACGATAATCTTAGAAGTAAAAATTAAATATTCTGTTTTGGTTTCTTTGTATTCAAGCTTGTTATAACCCCTGCTGGCATCGGGACTTATTGCATATGAAAAATCTGGTTGAAAAACTTCCTCTGTAGCATATCTGAATCGTATAGCGCTATTGCGCAGTACCGTTATCTCGAGCACAACACCATTCTCTGAAGTAAAATAAAATTTATCTGAATCGCGCTTAAATTCTACAATACTGTTCGGGTATAAATTGCCTTTGTATTCTAATTCTGTATTGGTAATCATAAAGGGAAATTTTAGAGACCCACAAAAAAAAGACTTTAACTTTTAATAGAAAAACGATATTACAACCAATTATGAACTATAACGTTATAGTTGGCTATATTTATTGGAAAACAACCATCCCAAGTGGTGGAATTGTAATTTCAACAGAAGTTTTATGACCATGCCATGGGGTTTTGGAAACTTTTATGCCGGTATTTTTACTTCCGCTTCCACCATATTTTTTGGCATCACTATTAAAAACCTCCTTTAAAGTTCTCTTTTTTGGAATTCCTATTCGGTATCCTTCTCTTGTGACCGGAGTGAAATTACAGGCTATAATTAGGTCATTTTTAGGATCGTGACCGCGGCGGATATATGTAAGTACAGAATTGTCATAATCTCCGTAATCAATCCACTGAAATCCTTCAGGGCTGAATTGTTTTTCATAAAGAGCAGGTGATGAACGATAAAGCTTATTTAGGTCCTTTACCAACTCCTGAATACCAGAGTGAAAATCATATTTTAACAAATGCCAATCGAGGCTTTGCTGAAAATTCCATTCGGAAGACTGCCCAAACTCTGCCCCCATAAATATGAGGTTAGTTCCGGGATGGGTAAACATATATCCAAAAAGCAATCTTAAATTAGCGAATCTTTGCCATTCATCTCCCGGCATTTTATATAATAAAGACTGCTTTCCATATACTACCTCATCATGGGAAAAAGGCAGCATAAAGTTTTCAGTAAAGGCATAGGTCATGCTAAATGTAAGGTCATTTTGGTGGTGCATTCTGTAAATAGGCTCTTTTTTAAAGTATTCCAGGGTATCATGCATCCAACCCATCATCCACTTCATTCCAAATCCCAGTCCTCCTATACTTACTGGCTTTGAGACCATGGAAAAGGAAGTAGATTCCTCGGCGATGGTTTGAATCCCTTTAAAACTGCTATACACCTCCTGATTGAGTTCGCGGATAAACGATATAGCTTCAAGATTCTCATTGTTCCCATAAATATTTGGCTCCCACTCGCCTTCTTCACGAGAATAATCTAAATATAACATTGATGCGACCGCGTCTACACGAAGACCATCTGCGTGATACTGATCCAGCCAAAAGTTGGCATTACTTATAAGAAATGCACGTACTTCGTTTCTGCCATAATTAAATATCAAACTTTTCCAATCCGGATGATATCCTCTTCTTCTGTCGGGATTCTCATACAGGCTGGAACCGTCAAAAAATCCTAACCCATGGGCATCTTCAGGAAAATGGGAAGGTACCCAATCCAGGATGACTCCAATATCATTTTGATGAAGTTTATCAACCAGGAATTTAAAATCTTCTGGTTTACCAAATCTGGATGTAGGTGCAAAATAGCCCGTAAGCTGATAGCCCCATGAAGGATCATACGGATATTCCATAATCGGCATGAATTCTACATGCGTAAAATTCATTTCCTTTAAGTATTTGACCAGATCTTCTGCCAGATCTACATAAGACATAAATTCATTCTCTTTAGTACGTTTCCAGGATCCAAGATGAACTTCATATACAGAATACGGTTTATCTAAAGCATTTTTGGTCTCACGCGTATCCATCCAGTTCTTATCTTTCCATTTATAAGTATTATCCCATACTACAGAGGCTGTATTAGGTGGATGTTGGCAAAATCTTGCAAAAGGGTCTGCTTTCTCAGTTTTTATATCGTTATTATTTGAATGTATTTTATACTTATACAAAGCACCTTGTTCTACTCCCGGAATAAACCCTTCCCAAATACCACTTTCATCCCATCTCACATTAAGCTGATGCTCTCCTTCTACCCAGTAATTAAAATCACCAATTACGGAAACCGATTTGGCCGTAGGGGCCCAAACGGCAAAATATGTCCCCTTCTTACCCTTATGTTTCACAGGATGTGAACCCAAATGATTGTAAAGCCGGTAATGCTTACCCGCTTTAAAAAGATTGATATCAAAGTCTGATAATAAGCTATAGGGAATTACACTGCCCATAATTATGTTGTTAGTTAGGTTCGTTAATAATACTCATAATACCCTGCAATGGTATCACGGCCCATCTGGGTCTTGAATTCATTTCATATCCCAATTCGTAAACTGCCTTTTCAAGCATGCAATACTCTAAAAGAAATATTCGCTCCTGGCGATAACCGATATTTATATTATGTTCCTGTATAAGGCTGGCATAGGTCTCCAGAAAGACTCCAATAAAATAACGATACAAAATCTCACCCGCCAGAAAAAGATCTTCCTGTGAATATGCATATTCCTCCATATGGTTGAAAATTGTTGCATAAACCGCGTAATGAAATGACCGGAAAAGACCTGCTATATCTTTTAAAGGAGGCTGCTTTACCTTCCTGTCTCTAATTGTGCTCTCTGGCTCTCCTTCAAAATCAAGCAAATAAAAATCATCATCCTGAACCAAGACTTGTCCCAGGTGATAATCTCCGTGAACGCGAATCCTTTCTCCTTTGAGTTTGGTCCAGTCAAAGGTTACGAAGCGTTTTCTAATCTCATTTTTCCGCTCCAAAAACTCCTTGGCCAGGTCGAGTGATAAACCTTCCAAACGGTGAAGGTTATTTTCAACAGTATTTAATCTATTTTGAAATTGGTAGAGCAATCTATTCTTTAACCATACCTCGTAATCTCCATTAAAATGAGTGGGTGTGAATGCAGTGTCTTCAAACTCTGACCCTAATGCAATATGCATCTCAGCAGTTCTCCGTGCAAGTACCTGAAGTTTCAGGAAAATATTCAATCCCGCCCAATCAATAATTTCAGGTGGAACGTCTCTTATATTTAATCTTTCAAACAATTCCGTTTGAGGTAACTGATGAACGTTTATCCCCTTATTTTCAAGGTTACTAAAAATATTATGTAATTCTTTCAACATAAAATCCCATGCGTCCCCCTGATTGGGAACCATTTCCTGCATTAGGGCTATGGTAACGTTCACATTATCTGCGTCCAGGATACTTATGCTACCCTGATATGCCGGCGTATTTTTGTACCCTTTGCGCTCCGAAAGGAACTGACTCATTTCAAAATCGGGATTTTTATCTGCATATATCCTTCTGAAGAACTTAATAACAGATTTATCATTGATTATTACAGAAGTATTACTCTGTTCAAGACCCATAAAACGCGATGATTCATAAACAGTATCATGAAATTCCAGGCTTTTATGGTACCTCACACGGGTAGTATCATTTGGTTCTGCGTTGACAATACGCTCAAAAACTAACTTCCTGAAAGCTTCAAGATTTATCGCATCTATAATAAAACCCTCTTGTCCGTTAATACTTAATGGCAGAATTCTTTCTTTTTCAGCAAAATTCTCGTCTGTAACAAACGCAATGGGTAAAAAATAGTGCTGGTAAAATGCTTCTTCAAAGTTCACTTCGAGCAATAATCCATAATATACTTCACCCTTCTGCTGTATCCTAAAATATTCCCGAAGCTCAATATACTTTAGTTTACTCGCTTTACCCCCATACCATCGTTGATTTACCACATAGGCCTCAAGGACATCGGAAAGAAATACTTTAATAAATTTCTTATCATCCAACAAATTTTCCCAGGCTACCTTAAATGAGTAGGGAGGCTGTAGAATAGAATCCTGCTTTTTCTTGGACATTCTTAATTTTTAATATGAAACAAATGAAATGGCAATGCTGGGTGTAATTCTACAAAATTCCACTCATCATACCAAAGATAACTATTGTCCGTGACAAGATCATGCACGGTAACCCCTTGTTCAATATTAAGGGATAAGTCGCCAATGGGAAGTTGCAGCATTCCTCGTTGCGAATAATGCGAGTCAAGATTAATTACAACCAAAACTTCATCCGATTTATCTTCGTTCCATTTATAGAATGCCAATAGATGGTGATTCTCAATATTGCAAAACCTGATATTGTTGGTTTGTTGTAATGCTTCATGATTTTTCCTGGCCTGGTTTAAACGAGTAATGATTAGGATTAATTTATTTTTAATAGACCAATCCCAAAATTTCACCTCATATTTTTCTGAATTCAGATACTCTTCTTTTCCTGGCATGGCATCAGAAATCATATACTCAAAAACTGGCCCGTATATTCCAATATTACCACATAAAGTCGCCGCCAGAGCATAACGGGCAATATGCATGGCCTCATTAGCCCCTTGCAGATGATATGGGTTAATATCCGGAGTATTAGGCCAAAAATTTGGACGGTAATATTCCTTCATCTCTGTTTGGGTCAACTCCTGTATATATTCTATGATTTCGTGCTTGTGAACCCTCCATGTAAAATAAGTGTATGACTGCGAAAATCCCTGCTTGGCCAACTGCTGCATCACCTTAGGTCTGGAAAAGGCTTCCGCTAAAAAAAGTACATCGGGATGTTTCTTTTTAACCTCAGCAATTAACCAATTCCAAAAATAATATGGTTTGGTATGAGGATTGTCTACCCGAAATATTTGTACTCCCAGTCCAACCCATTTTAGCGTCACCGACAACAGTTCTGACCAAAGTTCTTTAAATGCCGGAGATTCAAAATGGAAGTTTACTATATCCTGATATTTTTTAGGTGGATTCTCGGCATACTGGATAGTACCGTCCGGTCTTTTTCTGAACCATTCCGGATTACTGGATATGTACGGGTGATCAGGTGCTGCCTGAAAAGCCAAATCCAATGCAATTTCCAAATCCAGTTCTTTAGCTTTTTTCATAAGACTTTTAAAGTCTTCCTCGGTACCCAGTTCCGGATGTATTTCCTTATGTCCTCCAAGCTTAGAACCTATTGCCCATGGCACCCCAGAATCTCCTTCCTGGGCATTTGTAGTATTGTTTTTTCCTTTTCTGTTAACTTCACCAATTGGGTGTATCGGGGGTAAATAAAGTACATCGAAGCCCATATCAGCTATTTTAGGCAGTAATCGCTGGCAATCATTAAAAGAGCCATGTTTTCCATTCACAGGGGAAGATGACCTTGGAAAAAATTCGTACCAGGTACTGAAATTTGCTTTAAGCCTGTCCACATAAACCTGAAGGTCCTCACTGGTATTAGCCAAAACACGATTTGGATATTTAACAAATAACTTATGTAGTTTATCTGAAATAGCCTGTTTAACAACATTTTCATATAAATCTTCATTTTGAAAAGATTCAATTAAATCATCTATATACTTCTTATCAGCAGAATTTATCTTATTTGACAAGGTTTGCAAATGTTGAACACCGTCTAGAAGTTCACTGTTAACCTGCTGATTATCTTTTAACTTGGCCTCAATACCATGTTGCCAGTTTTGAGCATGATCTACCCATGCTGAAATTCTGTAAATATAAAAGCCCTGCTTGAGTACTTTAAAGGAAACCCTATGGACATCGTTGCCAAGGTGTTCCATACGTGCAGTTTTAAATGATTTCTCGGATGAGTGTTTGTATTGTAGTTCTGCCTGGATTATATCATGTCCATCCACGTTGTTGTCTTAACATAATAATTAGTTAGTTGGGTTTTTGTTAAAAATAGGAAATTATCTGAAATACATTACCCAATAGCCTCAATTTTTGCCGAATTACAAGATAATCCTTTAGTATAATCTATTTTTGGAACGCTTTTTGTTTCCTGGGTTAAGACAATATGTAAAATTTTAAAGAATTAAAAATACAGACTTGAAATATTAATCATTAAACATTTACAATTATGAAAAATATCAAACTACTTTTTGGCGCATTTTTAGCTTTAATTATTCTGTCCTGTGAAGGGCCGATAGGACCTCCTGGACCTCCTGGTTTTGATGGTTTAAACGGCGCGGACGGGGTTAATATTTTAGGACAGGTCCTTGAGATTGAAGGCACTTTTGATGCCGGAAATGAATATTCTCTATTTTATGAATTTCCACAGACAATAGAAGTTTTCGAATCTGATGTTGTATTAGTTTACATTTTATGGGATGTTGCGGAAGATGGTAATGGAGAACCCCTCGATATCTGGCGGTTATTGCCTCAAACTCGTATTTTAGCCCAAGGATTGCTTCAATACAATTATGACTTTACATTTCTGGATGTAAGTGTCTTTTTAGAATCAGATTTTGACCTTGGAACCCTTACCCCCGAATATACAGATAATCAAGTGTTTAGAATAGCCATTGTGCCGGCTGAATTTGCCCAATCCGCTAAAATGGATACTTCGAATATTGGGGAAGTTATGAGCAGCTTAAACATAAGGGAAATAGATATTAGCAGAATACAATTGTAGTAGCATCTATAAATTAAAGAAAAATTATCCCCGCAATATTAATGCGGGGATTTTTTTATGAAGTTATCCTTAACTTTGAAAGGTTTTGAGTTAAAAACAGTCAAATAAATAGAAAAAGAAAAATTAAATTAGTATGAAAAAGTATGTATGCATTATCCTTTTGATTTCCATGGGATGCAAAGGGGTTTCACAGGAAAAAGAAGTAGTTACTGTGGAAGGGGAAGAACAAACAGAAGCATTTAAAGTAGTGAAATCTGAACAGGAATGGCGTAAAGAACTTACAGAAATGCAATTTTATATTCTCAGAAAAGCCGGTACTGAAAATGCCGGATCCAGTGAGTTCTTAAAAAATAAAATGGCAGGGACATATGTCTGCGCAGGATGTGGAACAGCTTTATTTAACAGCGAACATAAATTTGATTCGGGTACGGGCTGGCCAAGTTTCGACAGAGAAATTGAGGGGAACGTAGCGTTTGATGTAGACTACAAAATTGGGTATAAAAGAACCGAAGAGCATTGTGCAGTTTGTGGTGGCCACCTTGGCCATGTATTTGAGGACGGCCCCCGGGAAACCACCGGACTGAGACATTGTATTAACGGAGCAGCCTTACAGTTTGTGCCTGAAGCGCAATAGACCACAATCTGTTAAATACAACTATTATAGGTTTTCATCCAGGCAAAGTAAAATATGAAACTACAGACAGATTACATCAATAGTTTATTATTTGAATGCAAGCGCTATAAATCCCTTGTTGACAATACTTTTATGCAACTGGAGGCTTCAGAAATTCATTGGAAATATGATAGTTCCGGTAACAGCATTGCGATACTGGTAAAGCATTTATCAGGGAATATGCTTAGCAGGTGGACTAACTTTCTTATGGAGGATGGTGAAAAAAAATGGAGACACAGGGACTCGGAATTTGAAGCGTCATACAAGACAAAAAAGGAAATGCTTGTTGCCTGGGAAAGAGGTTGGAACTGCTTTTTTGATGCCCTTAAACAACTAAATCCGGAGAATTTTGAAAATAAAATTAAAATAAGAAACGAACCTCACACGCTTACACAGGCCTTAAACAGGCAATTAGCCCATTATTCCTATCACATTGGTCAAATAGTACTACTTGTTAAGACTATTAAGGGTGAAAACTGAGTGTCACTTTCCATTCCTAAAGGCGAATCAAAAGCATTTAACAAAGTAAAATTCAAAGATTAATTTAAGATTCTTAACGAAGTTTCTAAGCTTTCAATTTGGTTTTGTAACTTTGCGACCTCATAAATCTGAATCACAAAAAATACTGGAATGGGCAAATTCGATATTATTGTTTTAGGGAGTGGACCTGGAGGTTATGTAACCGCAATAAGAGCATCACAACTTGGATTTAAAACTGCTATTATAGAAAAAGAGAATCTGGGTGGTGTATGTTTAAATTGGGGATGTATCCCTACCAAGGCCTTATTAAAATCGGCCCAGGTATTTGAATATTTACAACATGCCGCAGATTACGGGCTAAAGGTAGATGGAGTAGATAAAGACTTTGATGCAGTTGTAAAACGAAGCAGAAATGTGGCTGATGGAATGAGCAAAGGGGTTCAATTTCTTATGAAGAAAAATAAAATTGAAGTTATTAATGGTTTTGGAAAATTGGCCCCCGGAAAGAAGGTAGTTGTTACAGATACAGAAGGTAAGGATACAGAGTATAGTGCAGAACATATAATTATTGCCACAGGAGCCAGAAGCAGGGAACTGCCGGCTTTACCTCAGGATGGGAAAAAAATTATTGGTTACCGCAAGGCTATGACTTTGGAGAAACAACCCAAGAAAATGATAGTTGTGGGAAGTGGCGCCATAGGAATTGAATTTGCCTATTTCTATAATGCTATGGGGACCGACGTAACGGTTGTTGAATTTTTACCAAATATTGTTCCCGTAGAAGACGAAGAGGTTTCGAAACAATTGGAACGCAGTTTCAAGAAAGCTGGAGTCAAAATTAAAACCTCATCTGAAGTTACTCATGTTGACACCTCCGGAGAAGGAGTTAAAGCTACCGTAAAAACCCTCAAAGGAGAAGAAATTCTTGAAGCCGATATAGTGCTTTCTGCAGTGGGCATTAAATCAAATATTGAAAATATTGGCCTGGAAGAAGTAGGTATAGCTACCGATAGAGATAAAATTCTTGTAAATGATTTCTACTTAACCAACATCCCGGGTTATTATGCCATTGGCGATGTTACCGCCGGTCAGGCACTTGCACATGTTGCTTCTGCCGAGGGTATACTTTGTGTGGAAAAAATAGCCGGAATGCACGTAGAACCGCTAGATTATGGGAATATTCCCGGTTGTACCTACTGCATGCCGGAAATTGCGTCTGTTGGCCTCACAGAGAAACAAGCTATAGAAAAAGGCTATGAACTCAAAGTTGGTAAATTCCCTTTTTCTGCAAGTGGTAAAGCACAAGCTTCGGGGAATGCCGATGGTTTTGTAAAAGTGATTTTTGATGCAAAATATGGCGAATGGTTAGGTTGCCATATGATAGGTGCCGGTGTAACAGATATGATTGCGGAGGCCGTGGTTGCACGGAAATTAGAAACAACTGGTCATGAAATCCTGAAGGCAGTTCACCCACACCCTACGATGAGTGAAGCAGTAATGGAAGCTGTCGCAGAGGCCTATGGTGAAGTTATACACCTCTAACAAAGAAAATTCATTAGATTTTGATGCTTAAAACATTTCGAGTTAGCGCGATTCTGGAAGGTATTTCCTATTTGCTTTTATTTAGTTTTAGTATGCCCTTGAAATATTGGGCAAACATCACTGAACCTAATGTTTATATTGGTTATATACATGGCTTTTTGTTTATAGCTTATATGATTTTTGGTTTAACCTTTGCTATGGAAAGGAAAATAGCTCCTAAAAAAATTGTCATGCTTGTGTTGGCTTCTCTTCTGCCTTTTGGTACTTTCTACATGGACGAGAAATATCTCAAACCTCTTTCATCACTATAAAAAACTTCGGATTGCAAGTTCATAACTTTTCAATCCAAAACCCAAAATAACCCCTTTGGCACCGGAAGAGATATAGGAGACATGTCTGAAGTCCTCACGTTTGTGAGTATTAGAAATATGAACTTCAACCACAGGAGTATTAATTGCTTTTACAACATCACCCAAACCCACAGAAGTATGGGTATAAGCAGCTGCGTTAAGTATGATCCCGTCATAGGAAAAACCAACTTCCTGTATTTTATCTATGAGTTCTCCTTCTATATTGGATTGATAATATTCCAGCTGTAGTTCACTAAATTTTGACTGAAGTTCTGCAAAGTAGGAATCAAAGGTTGTACTGCCATAGACTTCAGGTTCTCTTTTTCCCAGAAGGTTAAGGTTTGGGCCGTTTATAATAATAATTTTCATAAGGCTAAAAGTAATAAAATGTATAGTGCAAAAAAAGCACATGAAATACACTTCGTTTTTAATGTTGTTCTAGCTAGTTATTCCGTTGATTTACTCGTATATCAAAACTGGTTAAACCCGTTTCTTTAGCAAGCTGTAATTCTTAATCAGCAGGATAAAAAAACTCTAATCATAAAATTAAAAGAAACAAGCAATATCTTTATACTATGAATTGGAATAAGGCCATAACAGATTTTGAATACTATTTAAAGATAGAAAGAGGTTTAGCGACTAATTCCATTAGCAATTATATAAGGGATGTTGAAAAATTAAAATTATTCCTGAAAAATAATGGAATAGATAAAACTCCTATATCCCTGGATCGTGAAACCTTGCAACTCTTTATCTATGAAGTGGCCAAAGAGGTGGGGCCAAGATCTCAGGCCCGCATAATTTCCGGATTAAAAAGTTTTTTTAATTATTTAGTTTTTGAAGATTACCGAAGGGATACTCCTTTAGATTTAATAGAATCTCCCAAAATAGGCCGAAAACTGCCAGATACACTTTCTACAGAGGAAATAAACAGTCTTATTAACGCTATTGATTTATCTAAACCCGAAGGTGAGCGTAACAGAGCCATGTTGGAAACACTCTATGGATGCGGGCTAAGGGTCTCAGAATTGACCGGACTCAGGATATCCGATCTATTTTTTGAAGAAGATTTTATTAAAGTGACCGGAAAGGGAGATAAACAGCGTTTTGTTCCAATAAGTGATGTAAATAAAAAATATATCAACATCTACCACAAACAGGTTCGCAGTCATCAACTAATTCAAAAGGGATTTGAAGATATTCTATTTCTCAATCGAAGAGGAAAGCAACTTACCCGTGCTATGCTTTTTACTATCATCAAACAACTGGCTATCAAAATTGGTCTTTCAAAAAGTATTAGCCCGCATACCTTCAGACATTCATTTGCTACACATTTATTGGAAAATGGCGCCGACTTGCGCTCTATCCAGCAAATGTTGGGCCACGAAAGTATTACCACTACGGAAGTATATATGCATTTAGACAGAACACATCTGGCTGAAGTGGTTAACAAATTTCATCCAAGACAAAACTAATTACTATCTTCTCTTTTCCTTTATAATCAATGGTTTTAAATCTTTAGATGAAGTATTTCATTTGTTCCGGAAAAAATATGTTTACATTTTATGTGAAAGCATGTAACAATCCGGAAATAAAACCTACTAATAGTTAATTTACTACCAACCCGAAGCGTGAACAAAGAACTGGAACACAAATTTGTTACAGAACTTGAGAACAATCAAAATATTGTTCACAAGGTATGTAGTTTATACACAACAAACAGGGATGCTCATAACGATCTTTTTCAGGAAATAACCATACAGCTATGGAAAGCTTACCCGAAATTCAGAGGAGATTCTAAATTCAGTACATGGATGTACAGAGTAGCTTTAAATACAGCTATTACACTGTACAGAAAATCCAAAAAAAGTATAAAAACACAGGATTTTGATTCTGTGATGTTTAGAATTAAAACAGACGAATATGATGCCACTGAAGAACAACAACTACAGTTAATGTATAAAGCAGTACGACAGTTGGGAGATATTGAAAAAGCATTGGTTTTTCTTTACCTGGAAGACAAAGATTACCGGGAAATTTCTGAGACATTGGGAATTAGTGAGGTGAATGCCAGGGTAAAAATGAACCGCGTTAAAAATAAACTTAGAACCATACTTAATCCCTAAGATTATGATGGATGAATTAGAATTACTAAAGAAGGATTGGCAAAAGAAGGAGGAACACCATCCTAAATTGTCATATGACGAAATTTACAGGATGATTAAAAAGAAGTCGTCATCCACTGTAAAATGGATTTTTTACATAAGTATAATCGAATTTGTCTTTTGGGCGGTGCTCAATTTAATTTCCTATAGTAAGGAATCACTGGAGCTCGAAAAGACATGGCATATCTATGAAATTACATCCACCCTGACAGTGATAAATTATATCGTACTAATTTATTTTATTTATAAATTTTATACCAATTACAAACTCATATCCTTAACGGAATCTTCAAAAAAATTAATGAAAACCATCCTGAATGTTAAAAGAACAGTCACCCAATATGTATGGTTTAACATAGGAATATTTGTAGCTTATTTAATTGTAAGTCTGTATGGTAATCTTAACTATGGTTTGAATAGTGAAAAAATTGCAGAAGCCGCTTCTCAGGCAGGAAATGAAACGCTTTTTTGGGTAATGCTTACTGGAATGGTCCTCGTAGCTATTACCATTGTTCTTATGTTGATCTGGTTTTTTTATAAATTGCTCTATGGAATACTTCTCAGCAGACTTCGAAAAAACTATACTGAATTAAAGAAGCTGGAAGTTTAACTTCTCCATCTGCGTTCTTTATTCTTTTCTTCATATGCCAATAACTCCTTTTCAGGTATTACCTTGAGAAATGACGGATGTTGTTCAATTGCATATTCCAATTTTTCAATGATTGAATCAACCGACTCATTTTCATAATCAATCTCTAATGGTTCTTTAATAACCAATGACTGTAGAATCCCCTTTTTCTTAATAAGTAACCCTTTTTTATCAAACGATCTCCTGAAACCATCTATAACCACAGGTACTACCACAGGTTTGTATCTTTTAATAATATGTGCGGTCCCTTTTCGAAGAGGTTTCCATGGAGTAGTTGTCCCCTGAGGAAAAGTGATGACCCAACCATCATTCAGTGCCATTCCAATATTCGAAATATCACTCATTTTAACTTGTCGGTTCACATCTTTTCCTTCCGCTCGCCAGGTTCGGTCTATACTTACAGAACCTACATACGCAAACATTTTTGTCAGGAGGCTTTTGCGCATGGTCTCTGCAGCGGCAACATAGTAGATATTCAATTTTGGGTTCCACAGGTACCCTATATTTTTTATGGAATCATCCCTTCCGTGTAAACTGGCATTAAATACATGGAACATAGCAACCACGTCCGCAAAATAGGTCTGGTGATTACTCACAAACAAAACATTTTTTTCGGGAAGATTGCGGATTATTTCAGAACCTTCTATTTCAAGCGTATTAAAACCTTTGTAGCGCTGATGGGTAATAAGTCCTAAACTGCGGATTAACCACTTCTTTAGAAATAAAATGTGTCCAAACGGATTTTCCTTAAATAACGTCATAGTTTACAAAACTACAAAATATGCCTTATAACACCTGTTTGAAAAGTTCTTTGATTTCACTAAGCATCATAGCCGTTGCTCCCCAAACGGTATAACCCTTTAATTTAAAGGCAGGTACCTCAATATTTTCGGCATAGGAAGTTGTCAAAATCTGAGTGATCATTTTAGAATCATCCATAAAATCAAGCAAAGGCACCTCAACCAATTCTTCTACTTCATCATCCTGCTTTACAAATGCTTGTCTTTTATTGTATAAACCAATATAAGGCCGTACCTCAAAATTACTTGGCGGTATGTAAATTTCGCTTAAAGACTTGATTATCCGAACATCCTCGGGCCTTACACCCACTTCTTCATGAGTCTCCCGTAAAGCTGTGGCAAGTAAATCTTTATCCTTTTTTTCCGATTTCCCACCGGGAAATCCAATCTGATTGGAATGAACCCCGGGATAAGAATTTCGCAAAATGAGCAATAGATTTGTTAACTGCCTTTCATCAGGATAAAATAAAGCAACAACACCTGCCTTTTTGGGATTTGTGTTCTTCCTTTCTAAGGCCTTTAACTCCTCAATACGAATTTGCGGAGCCATTTTATAGTGCGAAGATGCCCCCGGAAGGGGTAGATTTTTTATTTTTGCTACCTGTAGTGCAAAATCAATATAGTTCATGTCGCATATAAAAATTACCTTCCTTGCAATAATACCACTATTTTTTTTTGGTTCATGCAAGCAATCACCCAGCCCTGACTCTAACTCTAAAGCAGAAAAATCGAAAGCAGTTAAAACAGATTCTGTTATAACCGATTCAATAACTGATATTAAAGAAAAGGAAACATTTGTACTCACCGAAGAAAATGCCATAGACTTCTTTTTTGATTACCAAAAAAATCTAAAAACAACAAAAGTAAAGCTGACTACCAGTTTGGGTAATTTCACAGTACAATTATATGATAATGTACCTTATCACAAGGCAAACTTTATTTACCTGACCAGAAAAGGGTATTTTGACAATACCATGTTCCACAGGGTTGTAAAAGATTTTATCATTCAGGGAGGTAATGCAGACAACGTGGAAACCGCCCGAAAGCGCAAAGAAATTGGCAGATACCTTCTACCCCCTGATACAAGAAAAGGTTATAAGCATCATAGAGGAACAATTTCAATGCCCAGTAGTGAAATAGATAATCCGCATATGCTAGCCTCTCCTTATGAATTTTTTATTGTTGTGACAAAACCGGGTTCCTACCATTTAGATGGTGATTTTACACCTTTTGGAAAAGTTATTAGTGGTATGGATGTGGTTGATAAAATAAACCAGCAACCAGTAGATAGTGGTGACTGGCCCATGCAAAATATCAACATTCTAAAGGCAGAAATTGTTGAGTGATTAATGAGTCTTATATATACCGGGAAGGGCAATTTTGTATTTTACTGCAACTAAACGAATACCAATAACAATTAGAATAGACGCCAAATAGACGTACTCATCATCTAAAGGTAACTTTCTGAGCAGGAAGTAGCTGAGACCGCCTAACACGCAAGCCGTAGCATATATCTCTTTGCGAAAAATAACCGGTATTTCATTGCATAATATATCTCTGATAACACCTCCAAAACTAGCTGTAATTGTACCCAAAATAATACACATAACAGGAAGCAGGTTGGCATTTAGACCCTTTTCTATTCCAACCATTGTATACAATCCAATACCTAAAGTATCAAAAAGAAATAATGATTTTCTTAAAAATCTAAGTTTTTCTCTAAAAATAATAGCCAGAATAACAGTCCCAATAATCGTAATTATGTATGTAGATTCAAGCATCCAGGCCACAGGAGTATTGCCTATTAGTAAATCTCTAAGAGTACCACCTCCTATAGCGGTGACGAAGGCAATAATAAATACCCCGAATAGGTCAAGGCGCTTATCCATAGCTACAAGTACACCAGATATAGCAAAGGCCACAGTGCCCAAAAGATCCATTAGAAAGTAAAACATAATTCCTTCTTTTTAGAAAACTCCTATTATAAGTGTTAAAACTATAAAAATAAACTTAGCCAAGACAGTTGGCTATAAAAGAATTGATTTTGTAAATATGACAATAATATTGTAAGATTACTTAAGCTTAAATCATTGGGCTTTAAGCGCAAAATAATGCCCATCATGTGCATACCACAGTAAGGGATCTTACAAATGATTTTGGGCGAGACTTGTTGAAAGAACAATATACTGAAAGTCATAAACGGTAAAAATTCTCTGTAATTCTAAAGGAATAAAGAGGATTTACGAAAATATTTCTCATTGGCATCCATACTTTCCCAAGTACCATTTAAGTGTAGATTGGAACTAACTATACAGTTTTACTTTTGAGCTGTTCTCACATATTATTAATTTGCTATCTTTAAAGGAAGTTGCATGGCGTTTTACAGTGCATCTATTCACTTTCTTCATGTACGTATGCCCCCTATGTATAAAACTTGTATTACAATGAAAACTCAATACACTCTGTGGATAAGCTTATTTATTCTTAGTTTTTTTAGCTTCATCAATTGTAAAAATAAGTCGAATCCTGAATTGGCATCTATTAATCTGCTCAGAGGTGAACTCATTTTATGTAGTTCAGAACAATTCGGGGAGGTGAGCTTTTCCCTATCCTGTAATTATGATACCCGGGAGACTTTTGATCTGGCAGTATCCTTATTACATTCCTTTGAATATGAAGAGGCTGAAAAAGCGTTTGTCCAGGTATTGGATGCAGATCCGGAATGTGCCATGGCCTATTGGGGAGTGGCCATGAGCATTGTCCATTCATTATGGTATCAGTCTGATAATAGTTACTTAGAAAAAGGATCAAAACTTCTGGATATTGCAAGTAAAATTCCAAAAGGGGAAAGAGAAAAGGATTATTTGGATGCTATAAGTATATATTATAAAGATTGGGATACGGTTGATCAAAATACAAGGGCATTATTGTATGAAAAGAAAATGGAAAAGCTTTATAACAAATACACCGACGACAATGAAGCGGCCGTTTTTTATGCTTTAGCTTTAAGAGCATCTGCAGATCGTAAGGATAGGAGCTACAAGAATCAAAAAAAATCAGGTAAGATTCTTGAAAAATTATTTATAGACCAACCCAACCATCCCGGAATAGCCCATTATATCATACATAATTATGATTACCCGGAATTGGCTCATTTAGCTTTAACTACGGCAAGAAGATATGCGGATATCGCACCGGCCTCTTCACACGCTCAGCATATGCCTTCCCATATCTTTACACGTTTGGGATTATGGGATGAATCTATACAATCAAATGTAAGTTCGGCGTCTTCTGCGCGATGTTATGCCGAGGCAAGTGGAATGGATGGTCACTGGTCTAACGAGCTTCATGCCATGGGTTATTTGGTATATGCTTATTTACAAAAAGGCGATAATGTAAAAGCAAATGAACAATACCAATACATGAAAACAATTTACGATGTGTACCCTTCAAATATTGCTGCTATTGCGTATCCCTTTGCTGCTGTACCTGCAAGAATTGCCCTGGAAAACGGACAATGGGATGTCGCGGCTAATCTTGAATTTCATGAATCGGAGGTGAAATGGGATCAATTTCCATGGCAAAGTTCTTTACTTCATTTTACAAGAGCTATCGGTTCTCTACATCTAAAAAACTTCAGTGCTGCCAGAGAAGAATTGGAAATCCTTAGCGCATTAAGGCAACAAATAATGGATAGTGGAAATGAGGCTAATGCAAACCAAGTATTAATCCAAATGAAAATAGTACAAGGCTGGTTACATTTTTATAGTGAACAACAAGATTCGGGTATCACACTATTAAAAGAGGCTGTAGAAATGGAAGATATCATAGGAGTGCATGGTATTACACCTGGTAAATTGATACCGGCCCGAGAATTTTTGGCAGAAATGTTACTGGCCATGAACAAACCACAAGAAGCTTTGGAAGTGTATGAGAAAAATCTAAGTGTGAATCCTAATCGCTTCAACGGAACCTATGGGGCAGCGGTGGCAGCAAAACGATTTGGTGATCAGGAAAAAGCATCCAAGTATTTTGAAGATCTTTTAAAACTGGCGGAATCATCCCGAAGCGATAGACCTGAAGTGGAGGAAGCAGCAACATTTATTCAACAACATATCGGGTAAAATCCCGACAATATGATTACAAAATACAATCAACAACTATTAAGAATATTATTATGAAAATAAAATCCGGCCTTATCATTATCGCAATTGGTCTGCTCGCACTAGTATATTTTTTGCCAGGTCAAGAAAGTGGCCAAAACCTGGACAATTCACAAAAGGCCTCCTTTTACGCTATCAAATGTACCGTCGCTAAATATTTGTTAAGCGGTGTGGACACTACACAACAGATTTCGCCTTTATTTGAAAACCTTGGAAATCTTAGTTTTCCTATTACTACATCCAAAGAAATGGCGCAAACTTTTTTTAATCAGGGTTTAAGACTAACCTATGCCTTTAATCATGCAGAAGCACACCGCTCCTTTATGGAAGCGTCCAGGCTGGATCCGAATTCGGCTATGACCTACTGGGGACAAGCCTATGCACTGGGGCCTAACATAAATGATCAATTGCCTCCGGACGAGCGCAAAGAGAAATATAATGAGGCACTCGCAAAAGCTAAAAAAATGGCTTCTGCGGCAAGTCCGAAAGAACAGGCTTTAATTAATGCACTTACATCCAGATACAGTACAGACCTTACTACAGATGTGTCAGAATTGAATATGGCATATATGAATGCCATGACCGAAGTAGTAAAGCAATTTCCGGAAGACTCAAATGTTCAAACTTTATATGCTGCTTCAGTAATGAATACGGTACCCTGGAATTATTGGGATAAAGATGGTAATCCATCGCCAAATATTGCCGAAGCAAAGGCCGCATTGGAAAAGGCTATGGAAATTAATCCTGATAATCCGGGAGCACATCACTATTATATTCATATGGTAGAATTACCAACACCAGACCTAGCGGTACCCAGTGCTGATAGATTGGCTTCTCTGATGCCTGCAGCAGGCCATATTGTTCATATGCCCTCTCATATTTATATAAGAGTTGGCCGCTATCTTGATGCTGTTAAAATTAATCAGGCCGCTATTTTGGCGGATGAGGATTATATTTCTCAGTGTTATTCCCAGGGACTTTATCCCTTGGGTTATTACCCGCATAATATCCATTTCCTATGGTCTGCCGCAAGTTTATTGGGCGCCAGCGAGATAGCTATTGATGCAGCGAAGAAAACGGCTGAAAAAGTACCCACCGGGGAATTAATAACACTTCCTTTTTTACAGGATTTTGCATCTACGCCAATGTTGGCCTATGTTCGTTTTGGAAAATGGAATGAGATATTGACTATACCAGCTCCAAATCCGGAGATTAAGCATGTAAATCTCATGAGGCATTATGCAAGAGGAATTGCCTTTGTCCGAAAAAATAACGCAAAAGAAGCTCTGGAAGAACTGGATGCTATAGCAATACTTAAAGGAGATCCGGATCTGGAAAACCTTGTGGCTACAGCCAATAATAACTCCGCTTCCATAGCGCGTTTAGCATATGAGGTAGTTGCCGGAGAATTGGCATCACTAAATGGCAACCTACCAAAAGCAATTGAACATTTACAAAATGCAGTATCCCTGGAAGATAAATTAGTCTATACCGAGCCTGCTGCATGGCATGTACCAACACGCCAAAACCTGGGCGCCATTTTACTAAAAGCCAAAAAATACAATGAGGCTGAAATTATTTACAAAGAGGACCTGGAAGTCTTAAGGCAAAACGGATGGTCGCTTATGGGCTTGTATAAAAGTCTGTTAGCTCAGGGCAAAATGGATGAGGCAACACTAATTAAAGCCGAATATGACAAAGCATGGGAAAATGCTGATATTGAAATAGATACTTCGGTACTCTGAAAACAGCAGAAGTAGAAGTCCATTAGATTAAGTTCATAAAAACGCATCATTGCAGATGGAATTTTTTAAAAATCCGCATTTAAGGAAAGGAATAATTATATTTCTAGTACTAACATCCTTGTTGATTTTTTTTTCCTATTTGTTGAAGGAAGAACAACCGGCAGTTTATAATCCTTCAGATTTAAATCCTGCATTAGTAGACCAGAGTCTTCAAGGTGTGAAAACTGACCATATTGTTGGTCCATTTAGCCTTATCAATCAAAACGGGGATACAATAACAGAGATGGATTATGAAGGCAAAATCTATGTAGCCGATTTCTTCTTTACACGCTGTCTCACTGTATGTCCTGTAATGACGAATAATATGGAGAAATTACAAATTGAATTTTTGAATGATAAGGATGTTAAATTGTTATCGCTTTCCGTTACTCCGGAAATGGACAGTGTGCCGGTTCTATATGATTATGCCTCTAAAAATGGTGCTGTTGATGCTAAATGGAATATTACTACAGGCAAAAAAAAGCATATTTATGAACTAGCGCGTAAAAGTTATTTCGCAGTAGTTGATCAAGGCGATGGAGGTTTACAGGACTTTATCCATACTCCAAATTTTGTACTTGTCGATAAAAAGAAGCAAATAAGAGGTATCTATGACGGTACTAAAGATGACGAGATAAAACGTTTAATTAAGGACATCAGAATCTTGAAGAATTAATGGGCATTTTTGGTAAATTGTAATATGTCCTAGTGAAATCATTAAAATTAAGTGCATTACAAGGGTATTAAGCTTAATACAAACAATATGAAAAAAATATTATATCTATGCCTTATAGGATTAAATGCCTTTATCTTGCTACAATGTAAGACCGAAAAAAAAGAGATTTCTGTTAAGGAACCAGAAGAAAATAAGGTATCCTCGATATTTGAAGAGGGCGAGATTGAGGCATACGAAGAAAGTCTCTGGTCCATAGTACCTAAAGCAACCAAAATTGAAGTAATCGCGGAAGGACATGACTGGACTGAAGGGCCACTATGGTTACCCGAACAGGAAATGCTCTTGTACTCAGATATACCCAGAAATGCAATCTATAGTTGGAAAGAAGGGGAAGAAGCAAAATTGTATCTTCAACCTTCAGGCTTTATAGGTGAAAAATTTGAAGGGTCAGAACCCGGGGCTAACGGATTACTGCTAAATAAGGAAGGTGAGTTGGTACTATGCCAGCATGGGGATAGGCAGATTGCAGTAATGCAAAGTTCGGTTTTGGAACCAACGGCCAATTATAAATCACTCGCAAGCACTTTTGAGGGAAAAAAATTCAATAGCCCTAATGACGGAGTAATCAAAAGTAATGGAGATATTTATTTTACTGACCCACCTTATGGCTTGCCTCAAAGAATGGATGATCCTAATAAAGAAATCCCCTTTCAGGGGGTATACAGGGTTGATTCGGATGGAGAAATAAAGCTCTTAACCCAGGAATTTACAAGACCTAACGGTATTGCATTCTCACCCGATGAGAAGAAACTTTATATAGCGAATTCTGATCCCGAACTTGCAATATGGAAAGTATTTGATGTCCTGGAAGATGGTTCTATTAGCAATGGTAAGCTATTTTATGATGTTACAAAGCTAGTCCCCAAAGAAAAAGGCCTGCCAGACGGCTTAAAAGTGGATAATATGGGAAACATATTTGCAACAGGGCCCGGAGGGGTTTTTATATTCTCACCCGAAGGAAATGTATTGGGTAAAATTAAAACGGGGCAAGCCACATCAAACTGTGCCTTCAAGGCGGACAAATCTTCATTATATATAACGGCCGATAGTTATGTACTTCGAGTGCGATTAAGTCTATAATAAGTTAATGACTTAACTTCTTTTTGATTTCTTCAAACCCGGATGGAATAATATAGATTCTTAATTTTTACTATAAATCTCTCATTATTTCTTTGGCTTCATTAAACTCCTGCATCATATCTGATAAAATTTTTGCCGCGGGCTTAATATCATGAATTAGTGCAGAAACCTGACCTATTTCCAACTCTCCCTCTTCCAGATCACCTTCAAACATGCCTCGTTTAGCTCTGGCCCTACCTAGTAAATCTTTTAACTCCTCTACTCCATAACCCTGCTCATAGGCAGCCTGAACATCATTGTAAAATTTATTTTTAAGGAGTCTTACCGGAGCAAGTTCCTTAAGTGTCAAGTGGGTATCCCCTTCTCCTGCCTCAACAACTTTCTCCTTAAACAACGGGTGAGAAGATGCCTCCTCGCTCGCCACAAATCTGCTTCCTACCTGTACACCGTCTGCCCCTAAAATCATAACAGCAAGCATGGCACTTCCGGTAGCAATTCCTCCCGCGGAGATAAGAGGAATATCAATTTTTTCGCGGACAGCTGGGATTAGAGTTAGTGTAGTTGTTTCATCCCTTCCATTGTGCCCCCCTGCTTCAAAACCTTCGGCAACCACCGCATCAACTCCTGCTTCCTGAGCTTTCAAAGCAAACCTGACACTACTTACCACATGCACCACAGTTATACCATTTTCTTTTAAATAATTGGTCCAAGTCTTGGGATTCCCAGCTGAGGTAAATACAATCTTAACATTCAATTTTACAATAATTTCCATCAGCTTATCGATGTCCGGATAAAGCATAGGTACATTAACGCCAAAAGGTTTTTCCGTTGCCTGCTGGCACTTTTGAATATGTTCCCTGAGAACTTCCGGATACATGCTCCCTGCACCTATAAGGCCAAGTCCTCCCGCATTGGATACTGCTGAGGCAAGCCGCCAGCCGCTCGCCCAAATCATACCCGCCTGGATAATTGGATACTCAATTCCGAAAAGTGTGGTTATTCTATTTTGCATAAAAATTAAGAAATTACTCCGGAACCTATAAGCTCATTTTCAATATACCAGGCTGCGAATTGTCCTTCGGTTATGGCCGATTGCTTTTCTTCGAAATCAACATAAAGTCCGGCATCAACCTTGTATAATTTGGCTTTTTGGAGTGGTTGCCTATATCGTATCCTGGCCCGGACATCCATAGAATCATCTACCTTAAGACTTAGGTCGGGTCTAATCCAATGTAATTCATCATTCTTTATAAATAATGTTCGTCTGAAAAGCCCGGGGTGGGTTTTCCCCTGTCCCGTAAAAATAATATTTTCCGATACATCAGTTTCTATGACGAATAAAGGCTCAGGGGTACCTCCTACATCAAGACCTTTTCTCTGTCCTTTGGTAAAGTAATGAGCACCCTGATGCTGGCCTACCACTTTGCCATCGGAAATTTCATAAACCGGTTTTTGAGCATAAAAGGCCAATTCCTCAAATTTATTCTTAAATACCGGAACTGTTCGAAGGTATTGGGGCACATCATTCGGTACTTCCACTATGGGCCCGTTTTTTGGCTTTAACTTTTGCTGTAAAAAATCGGGTAAGCGTACTTTTCCAATAAAGCAAAGTCCCTGGGAATCTTTTTTATCGGCAGTAATTAAATCATTATCAAAAGCGATCTTCCTTACCTGTGGTTTTGTCAACTCCCCAATTGGGAAAAGTGTTTTCGACAACTGGTCCTGGGACAGCTGACATAAAAAGTAGGATTGATCTTTGTTATCATCTACCCCTGACAATAGCCTGTAAGTAGCAGACCCATCGGAATTCAAAATTTCCCCTTTTCTACAATAGTGTCCTGTAGCTACATAATCTGCACCCAATTGAATAGCAATCTTTAGGAAAACATCAAACTTAATTTCCCGGTTGCACAATACATCAGGATTGGGGGTTCTTCCTTTTTCGTACTCCCGAAACATATAATCTACAATACGTTCCTTGTATTCTTTGCTCAAATCTACCGTTTGAAAAGGTATTCCCAACTTTTCAGCAACTATCAATGCATCATTACTATCTTCCAACCATGGACATTCTTTGGAAATGGTCACAGAATCGTCATGCCAGTTTTTCATAAAAAGGCCGATTACTTCATATCCCTGATCTTGCAACAGATATGCTGCTACACTAGAGTCTACCCCTCCTGAAAGTCCTACAACTACTTTTTTCATACCTACCAAAGAGCAGCAAAAATACAAAATTTGATTAGTATTCGGGCTAAGTCGAAAAGACTAAACACTAAAGGATAACACGAAGGCGTTGCTGTAACAATTTTAAGTCCAATGTTTATGAATATTTTCAAAATTCAACAAATCATAAATATTTAGCAATTACCCCGGAAGGCTCCACCATCATCTTAGCAATGGCAATCCTTGCTCTCAGGATATTTCAGATGAAGCAACAACCAACACCCTGGAAAGTGACAATAATACATTTTCATTATCATCTGGTCTAATTACAATTAGCAATGATTCTGGCAATTCGGAAATCATATGAGCAAACTTCGGAATAAAGGCCGTAAATAGAGTTATTCATCTTAGTAAAGCGGTAATGATCCCCGATACAACAAAATGTATCCCTATATATTACTAAAATTAAAAGGTTGGAACTACCCTAAAAGTGGTAGTTTTTTATGCGCAAAGATGAGGGCTACTATAGTAATTTATAAATATATTGTTAACTTTTAAATTTTTTTAATTAAACATGAGCAACCATTTAGCTACTTTAACATCCTTAATTTAATTTAATCAAATTAGGCTTCTTTAACCTTATTATTCTCTATTAAGCTTGAATTGTTCGAATGTTAAACATATTATAAATATATTTTTTTGTTTAATTATTATTATACTTTTGTTAAACAATTATAAATTTTAAATCTAATCTTAATTATTAAAAAATGAAAACAAATCCCAATTTTATTAAAACAATTCTGACTGCATTTGTTTTAATGCTATCACTATCATGTTCTGACGACGACAATGGTGCCCCAGTGGTACCTGATCCAGAACCACAAGAACAAAATATTGTTGAAATCGCCCTGGCAACTCCTGATCTTAGTATACTAGTTTCCGCACTTTCGGCAGCAGACGGGGATCTAGTAGCTTTACTTGGCACAGCCGGTCCTTTTACTGTTTTAGCGCCTACTAATGCCGCTTTTACCGCTTTCTTAGCTTCGAATGGCTTTGCTTCCCTTGATGACGTACCTACAGATGTACTATCTCAAATTCTATTAAATCATGTTATTTCCGCGGATTTAACATCCGGTGACTTAGTAGCAGCCGGTGCCGGTTATGCCAGTACAAATGCTTCTGGAGTTGATGATAATTTAATAAGTATCTACTTCAACACATCGAACGGAGTCCGTTTCAATAATGAAGCGGCTGTTTCAACACCCGATATAGACGCTTCTAACGGAACAATACATATAGTAGATGCTGTTATCCCAATCCCTTCTATTCTTACTCACGCTGCTGCCAACGCAGACTTTAGTAGTCTTGTAGTTGCTTTAGGCGCAGCAGATGGAGATTTAATCAATGTTTTAGCCGGTGATGGTCCTTTTACAGTTCTTGCACCAGACGACGCTGCATTTACTACTTTTCTTGATGGTGCAGATTTAGGTGGTGTGAATACTGCTGTACTTTCTCAGATCTTACTTAATCATGTGATTGGTGATGCTATTACATCTTCCGACTTGGTTACTGGAGGTGCCGGTTATGCGAACACTAGTGCATCAGGACCGGGAATGAATGCTCTAAGTATATATTTCAATACCTCAGATGGTGTTGTATTTAATGGAATTTCATCAGTGACTACTGCGGATGTCGTGGGATCAAACGGAATTATACATGCGGTTGATACTGTTATAGATATCCCTACAGTAGTAACTTTTGCCGCTGCAGATCCAAATTTCTCCACTTTAGTGGACGCGTTAACCACGTTAACACCGGGAACAGATTTTGTGAGCATATTATCCAGAACAGAAGGAAGTAATGCAGATGGTATCAATCCTGATTACACTGTTTTTGCACCAACCAATGATGCATTCGCAGCCCTTCCAGAAATACCTATGGAAGCCCCGTTAACTCAGATCCTTCTATATCATGTAGTAGGTGAGGCCAATATTACATCAGGCGACTTAAATAATCCTGGAGATACGGTTACAGGAACTCTTGAAGGTGACAATATTACCATCACATTGCCAGGAACTGATACAAATATTGCAGATATTACTGATGCTGCAGGCAATACCGGAATTGGTATTATAGCTGTTGATGTTCAGGCTGGTAACGGAGTAATCCATGTTGTAAACGAAGTTCTTCTTCCGAATTTGTAAAATTAATTCCCCCAAAGACGTTTCTTTGGACGACTAATTGAATTAGTTGATAGCTAAGACTCCCTTGAAATTCAAGGGAGTTTTTTTTGTATCATTTTTTAAATAATTATATTTTGTTAATCTTTTATTAATTATTCTTAAACAAAAGCAACCATATTAAAATTTTTATATCTTGTGCTTGAACACTAAGATTGTTAACTTTTATTGCCTTTATAAGGCTATACACTAAAGAAATATTAAAAAACAATTTAAATTATATATTATCTTTTTGTTTAACTATTAATAAATATTATTTAAACTAATTGTTAACTCGAAAACACCCTTGTGATGAAAAAAATTACGTCTTTCAAACGCATTCTAATGTTTGCAATTTTATCCTTGTTCGTATTGTCATGCGATAAAAATGATGATGAAACCACAGCCCTACTGGCACCAGAAAAAAATTTAGTTGAAACTGCCCAGGAAACTGATGCGCTTAGCAGTTTAGTAGCAGCGCTTACTAAAGCTGATGAAAATGAAGGTACTAACCTTGTAACTGCTTTAAGCAGTGAGGGGCCCTTTACCGTATTTGCACCAACCAATGATGCATTTAAAGAATTACTTAGTGGCCTAGAAAACTATGATTCTCTTGAAGATTTTGATTCAGATGAAGAAAAAGAACTTCTTGCAGGTATACTTTCCTACCATGTCTATGCAGGTGGAGCAATACCTTCTTCCGGTCTACAAGAAGGCCAGACCATAACTACTTTACAAGGAGAAGAACTGGTAGTTAATTTAGAGAATGGTGTCTTTATTAAGGATGCCACAGAAGCAGATGCACGGGTCGTAATACCGAATATTGAGGTTAGTAACGGAATTGTACATGTAGTCGATAAAGTCTTAGTCCCACAGGCTACTCTTGATGATCTGAATGCAGTTGATTATGATGACGACTCTCTGGTAAACCTGGTTGTTGAAACTGAAAGTCTTTCCATTTTGGAAGCAGCGGTAATCAAAGCAGAGCTTGTTGAAACTTTAAATAGCGAAGGCCCATTTACTGTTTTTGCCCCAAATGATGATGCCTTTATTGCCCTTTTAGATATACTTGGTGATGATTACAACGGACTAGATGATTTTGATACTGAGGCAGAATTGATGCTACTTAAAGACATATTGCTTTACCATGTAATTGCTGCAGAAGTTTTAGCCGCAGATCTTTCTGCAGGAAATGTTCCTACAGCTTTAGCTGAAAATAGTCTGGAAATTATAGCTTCAGGTGATACATTTGTTATCGGAGATGCTTCTGACACAAATTCCAATATTCTAGCAACGGATTTTGAGGCGTCCAATGGTGTGGCTCATATCATAGACAAAGTGCTTTTACCTCAGTCTGCGATTGATTTTGTTACTTCATTAAGCCTTAAATCTATTGTAGAGATAGCTGTTGAAACAGACGATCTTAGCTTATTGGTTGAGGCACTTCAACAAGCGAATGCCGGATTGGTAGAACTATTAGGAACCGAAGGTCCGTTCACGGTCTTTGCTCCTGATAACCATGCATTTACTGCATTGCTTGATGCCCTGGGTGATGACTATCACAGTCTCTCTGACTTTGACACTGAAGACGAAAAAGCTTTATTGGTAGACATCCTTACCTATCATGTGGTATCGGGAACGGCGGCTTTCTCCGGCGATTTATCTAGTGGGCAGCAAATCCCAACCGCTCAGGGAGAAAGTGTAGGCATAAACATAACTAATGGAACCGTACACGTTGAGGACGCAACCGATACCAATGCCTCTGTTGTAATCCCTGATGTTGAGGCAAGCAATGGTGTTGTACACGTTATCAACAAAGTTCTTTTGCCACAGTCGGCTTTAGATTTTATTACTTCATCAAGCCTTAAAACTATTGTAGAGATAGCAGTTGAAACAGATGATCTTAGCTTATTGGTTGAAGCACTTATACAAGCGGATGCCGGGTTGGTAGAACTATTGGGAGGCGAAGGACCATTTACCGTTTTTGCTCCTGACAACCATGCGTTTGTTGCATTGCTTGATGCTCTCGGTGATGACTATCACAGTCTCTCTG
>NZ_CAMYOM010000035.1 GCF_947260015.1 uncultured Eudoraea sp.
GTAATCCCGTAAGCCAGATTTCTATCATGTCCTAAAATTGGGAAAGGTATGCCCGCCATGTAATAACCATATTTTTCGTAGCCCGAAGCACTTAGATGGGCTTCATACCATACGGAAGGTTGAGCAAACCCAATGTGTGGATCATTCGCCAGGATTACCTTACCTGATTTGGTTTTTGCAGGGGCCATTACCCAACTATTACTCCCCTCGAGCTGAGGAATTGGCAAATTAGCCAGTGCCTTTGAAATTGAAGCTACCATTTGAGCTTCTTTTGAACCCTCAGGCGCAGACTTATAATTCTTGATCCATTCGGTATTTAAATCCACCTCAATTTCTAAATCTTTAAGATATTCAGGGCCTAATTTATTTTTTATCACGGTTAGTAATGGATCGGTTTTTTGAGCCATTGCAAAACTAAATGCCATATAGCCAATAGAATTATAAACATCTTTGAGGCTAAAAGGTTCCTTGTCAATGCCCGTCAGATAAAACTCTACCGGAGTGGGTCCACTTTCTATAAATTGGTTTATCCCATCTAAATAAGCCTCGGTTAGCTGTATTGTCTTGTTCGTCCTTTCACGCTGTTCTATAGTTTTAGCTGAAGCCTCATCAATACCCAGGGAAAGAAAAAATTTATCTGTTGATAGTAATTTAGAACCAAAAACCTCTGATAAGCCACCTCCGGCCACTCTTCTCAACAATTCCATTTGCCAAAGTCTGTCCTGGGCATGCACGTAGCCAAGCGTTCTAATTGCATCCTCTTCATTTTCACCATATATGTGAGGAATACCATAGGAATCATAGTAGACAGATACCTCATCAGACAGATTTAATAGTTGTTTTTCCCCTTCATAGTCGGGTTTCAGGGTTTGTATGAAGATGAACGCGGCAAGTGACAAAAGTCCAAGAAATGCCAGTAGTATCAGGAGGATTTTTTTAATTTTCTTCAAGAGTAAGACTTTGAGGTTTAAAGATAAAAAAAATGAGCCACTTAAATTATTAGTGTCCTTTTCTTGATCTGTCTTTTATTGATAGAACTCAAAGATTATAAAAATCTCATTAAAAAATTCAGTTATATAGGTAATAGCAGATGATATTACTGTTTTATGGTAATGTGCTGGTCAATTCACCCTTATTGAGCTCATCAAAGTTTTTAAGACCTTCTTTCAACCAATTTTCATAGGTTTCACTATCAGCATTTTGAATTGAAGAATTTAAGACCTCCAGGTCCGGGGAAAGTAAAACGTAGTAGGGCTGTGATGCAGCACCAAAGTTGAGGGTTTGAAAAGTACCCCATTTTTCCCCGACTGTCTCAATATTTTTTACCCTTCCGGATTCGAATTTATAATCAAATTTTTCATGCTCCGGCAATGATTTTCTATCGTCAATATATAAGGAAATCAGCACGTAATCCTCATTAAGCATTTCATAAATATCGGGTTCGCTCCAGACGTTTTCTTCCATTTTTCTACAGTTCACACAGGCCCATCCGGTAAAATCGAGTAATACCGGCTTCTTTTCTTTTTTTGCATATGCTATCCCTTCTTCAAAATCTTTAAAGCAGTTAAGGCCAAGGGGGCAATTACTTTCTTTATCCACAACGGAATAAAAATCCGGAGGTGGAAATCCACTTAACAATTTAAGGCTGGTAATATTAAAAGCACCTAATATCAAATAAACAGTAAAGGCAGCAGTTAAAATGCCAACTCCGATTCTGGTTTTAGATAACTTTTGTTTTGGGCCTTCATGTCTAAATCTGATTATTCCAAATAAGTATAAAACCAATAAAACAAAAAGAAGTATCCAAATTCCCAGGAAGATTTCTCTCTTAAGGAACCCCCAATTGCCAACAAGGTCGGCATTAGATAAAAATTTAAAGGCCAGTGCCAATTCCAGAAACCCAAGAACAACTTTTACGGTATCCATCCATCCACCGGACTTGGGTAAAGAGTTTAACCATGTTGGAAATAGTGCAAATAATCCAAACGGTAAAGCAAGGGCTACTCCAAATCCCAACATCCCTGCCGAAAGATTGTTAGCCACATCACCTTCGGCCAGAGTTGTACTTCCCAAAAGACCTCCCAATATGGGGCCTGTGCAGGAAAAGGACACAATGGCCAGTGTTACGGCCATAAAAAATATTCCTAAACTACCACCAACATTAGAGGATATATTATCCAATTTAGTCGACCATGAACCGGGCAATGTTAGTTCATAATACCCGAAAAATGAAAATGCAAAAAACACAAATACTACAAAAAAGGCAATGTTGAGCCAGATATTTGTAGCTATTGTATTGAGAATCTGAGGGTCTACCGAATCAAATAAATGAAAGGGCAGGCTAAGTAAAAAATAGATTAAAACAATAAAAAAACCATATAAAGAGGCTTCAAAAATACCTGTGGATTTGTTTTTGGAGTGCTTTGTAAAATAGGAAACAGTTAATGGGATCATTGGAAACACACATGGTGTTAATAAGGCAATAAGGCCACCTAAAAACCCCAGGCCAAATACCACCCACAATCCGGAACCTTTTTTAACGTTGGTATCATCATTTGATTTAAGTTTTTCTTTATTTTTTAAGTTGAGTTTTAAAGCAGCACTAAGGTCCAGGTCCCTGTCATCAAGAATTTCTTCTGCAATTACTACGGTTCCTCCGCTCAGAGATATCCTGAAAGTATGCTCTTTTGGAATGCATACTTCCTTACACGCCTGATAGAAAAGCTCAACATCTACTTGGGAAAGCGAGGTATTTAGTAACCTGATTCTTTGTGTAAAGACTGCATCATTTATAAAAAATGTCTCGTCTACCTCAAAAATATCACTGTATTCCGTTATTGTTTCACTTTCTGTGGTCGTACCTGCCAATTCATAATCTTCGCCACTCTTGAGAAAAGTGAATTCACTGGCTAAAGAACCATTCTCATCAGTAAACTGAGAAAAGATATGCCAGCCATCAGCTATATCTGCTTTGAAAATAAGTTCATACTCATTTTCCGTCAGTTTATTAACTTCATGTGACCATAATACAGGGTCCTCATCGTCCTGACCATAACCGGGATTAAGACTGATAAATAAAACAAGAAATGTTATTATTATTCTCATTCTGTAATGGTAAATTTTAAAATGTTTTTTGTTTTGGTGGTCACTTTAAATCGATCATCCCCCCTTCGGCCAATAACCCATACTATATCATCCCCTGAGCATAGAAGCCATTGTTTTTCCTTGGAGATAAGATCCAATTTTTCATCTTTGTAAAACTTTGAGACCTTTTTTCTCCCATTCATTCCAAAAGGGTAAAAGTAATCTCCTTTCTCCCATTTTCTAATGCTTAGCTTAAGGTTTAACGTTTCTTTATCAACATATAGTATCCTATTGGAGGTCTCCCCCATTGCTTTTACCTCATCAATCTTCATATGCAGGGGTTCGGTAATAGTTCCTGTAATTGCATCAATAACAAATTTTTCAATTATCGAAGGATAAATCGGCTGTAATAACAAATACTCCCGGTCTTTAATAAGTCTATAGGTATTTGAGCGCACTTCTTTTCCGCTACTGGCACTTAAAAGGCCAACAACATCATTCCATTCTTTAAAACCATATTCATAAAACAATTCATACATGTAAACCTTAGCGGGTTCTAATTTTAAAAGAGAATTTAAGGGGATTCTTATAATATCATCCTGTTGTTGAAAAAGATTTTGTTTTAATTCAGCCAGGTAGTTCTTCAAAAGAGCAGCACTTCCTTGCAAGTTTGACAGAGTAGATTCAAAATTACCAAGAAATCCCGGGTGTAATTCCTTTAATTTGGGAATAACACCGTTTCTGATTTTGTTCCTTAAATACCTGGTCTCACTATTACTTTGGTCCTCGCGCCAACTTATATTCTTCATTTCGGCAAATTGCATGATTTGCCCCTTGGAAAATATTAATAGCGGCCGGCTTATATTGGAAGTTTTGGCAGGAATACCCATAAGTCCTTTGATGCCCGTACCCCTGGATAAGTTAATAATAAAAGTCTCCAAATTATCATCTGCCTGATGTGCTGTCACCAACGTCTTTATCTTGTTTATTTGCATTAATTCTTCAAACCAGCTGTACCTCAATTCCCTTGCTGCCATTTGAAGTGAAACTTTATTTGTATTAATATAACCAACTGTATCAAAATCTTTTATATATATTTTTTTTCCAATTTTTCTAGCTAAGTCTTCGACAAAAAAGGCATCCATATCACTTTCTGTACCCCTTAATTGAAAATTACAATGCGCAATGGAAAAGTCCATTTTATTTAGTTTACATAGATGTATCAGGACCACACTATCTATACCTCCACTGCAAGCAATTAAAAATTTATTTTCCAGGAGATGTGGAAAATTAATTGCTATATGGTATTTAAACTGGTTGAGCATTATACAAAATTAATCAAAGTTGATACCTCCACCAATCTTTTATTACGAACTGTAATATATATCACATCCTTATTTTTTAATGAATTTTAGGTGAATCCCGGTTTCTGATTATTCCGTATCCAAATCAATAATTTAATCGACGTTTGAAGTTCTATAAATTTATCCTTCCAATACTTCACGCATTGCCTTGGCTTTTAGCAGACATTCCTGATATTCATTTTCAGGGGAAGCTTTGGCTGTTATAGCGCTACCAACGGAATATGACACATATTTTTTCGTGTCGTTATATAGAATACTGCGTATTACAACATTGAAATCAAAATCTCCCTCTGGGGTAAAATAGCCAACTGCCCCACTATAAAGTCCGCGTTTGGAAGCCTCTAAATCTTCAATAATCTTCATTGCAGACACCTTTGGAGCGCCTGTCATACTCCCCATGGGAAAGGTTTCCTTTATTATTTCAACCCCACTTTTTCCTTTAGACACCTTTGCTTCCACAGTAGATATCATTTGATGCACCTGTTTAAAGGTCTTTACTTTACAGAGTTCTGCTACATGAACACTGCCCTTTAATGCGCTTTTTGAAAGATCATTACGAACCAAATCCACAATCATAATATTCTCAGCTCGCTCTTTAATATCCTGCTGCAGGTTTCGTTTAAGGGCTTTGTCTTCTTCGGTGTTTGCAGATCTTCGGGCTGTTCCTTTTATGGGTTGAGAAACTAGTTTATCACCCGATTTTTTTAAATAGCGTTCCGGAGAGGCCGAAAGAAGATATTTATCTTGCATCCTAAGATAAGCCGCAAAGGGCGTTTTAGAGATAGTGTTTAATTTTTTATAAGTTCTTTCAGGATCGATGGAAGTGTTTTCCGCAAAAAACTCCTGACAGAAATTTGCCTCGTAGATATCCCCGCGGTGAATTCTCTTTAGCATCTCATTTACCTGCCGGAAATATTGGTCTTTATAAATCCTGAGCCTAATCTTTATGGGTATATGTGTATGGGGTTTGGTACTCTCCTTCTGAAAATTTACCGCAATAATACTATTAAAATCTGCTTCAATTTCTTCCGATAGCATGTTCAGGTATATAAATTCCGCTATTTTCCCCTGAATTGTAATTATCCTTTTAGGCTGAAAAAAACTGAGGTCATGGAAGCCGAGGTTGTCTGTATTTTGGGAAGTAAGATCTTCAATATCATTTTTTAAATCGTATGATAAATATCCAAATAACCAGTCATTGACAGACTCCTGATAGGCTTTAAGGTCTGAAAAAGCACCGTGATAATCCGTGGATAAACTGGTAAGGGCATCAGCAGCCAACAATGCATCATAGGATCCGTATTCATCCTTATGGTCATTGCTGTCTAACCAAACGACTTCTGTGAATTGTTTTGCCCATATCAAAAGATTGGATTTAAACCTGGGAATATCGCCAATCCGGAAAGCGACCTTGGTTCGCAAAACTTTCAGATTTTAGATAAAAATTCAGTCAGGACCCTTTGATGTGTTTCTGCAAGTGCACTATCAGTGATGCCTTTCTCTGAATCAAAATTTTCGTAAAAAGAGGGCAACGAAAAACTAGCGCCCACATTTGCACCAAACCTGGGTAATAACTTTTCAATAATTTCCAGGGATCCTAGTCCGCCACGTTTACCCGGGGAGGTTGACATAAGTAGTACTTCGGTATCTTCCAAAAATTTTATTTCCAGGCGTGACAGCCAATCCAAAACATTTTTAAAATATGCCGAAGGATTACTGTTGTGCTCATTTAAGGAAATAATCACCCCCTTGGCTTTCATAATATCGTCGCGTAATTCTACCAGTGAATTAGAAAAACCCATTTCCCGCTCATTGTCTTCACTATATAAAGGGAATGGATAATTAGCCATATTTAAAAGTTGTACCTCCTTGTCGCCAATTAAACCCGCGGTATATTGGACTAATTTAAAGTTTATTGATGTTGAGGAGTTGCTTCCTGCCAAAGCTAGTATTGCTGACATAGTGAAATTCTTAAGATGACGAAAATACCTCAATTTAGCTTGAATTGCGAGTAATTTAGCTAATTTTGCATTTTTAAACATCCAAAGGCGCTGTTAAACAAGTATATAGGATAGCTGTTAGGTATGAGAAATAAAACTGCAAGACTATTTTTTATAGATGCCATGAGAGCCTGGGCAATCCTTATGATGCTACAGGGGCATTTTGTGGATGGATTACTGGAAAATACTTTCAGGGATCCTGACAGCATAGTATTTACTATTTGGAGCTATTTCAGAGGAATCACAGCTCCGGTGTTTTTCACGGTTTCCGGCTTTATTTTTACCTATCTTTTAATTCGTGTACCGGAGAAAGGATTTAACAATCCAAGAATAAAAAAGGGGATTAAACGCGGTATTCAACTATTATTAATTGGGTATCTTCTCCGTTTGAATGTATTTGGATTGTTCATGGGCGAAATGTATCCTTCTTTCTTCCTGGTTGACGTCTTGCATATAATAGGCTTGTCAATTTTGGGAATTATTGGATTGTATTTGTTCACCACTAAACAAAAAAAATACGTCTTCCCTTTATTATTACTTACTATAAGCTGTTTGCTTTTTAGTTTTGAGCCAATATATTCCAATTGGACTTTTCAGATACTGCCGGATGCTTTGGCCAATTATTTTACCAAAACCAATGGGTCTGTGTTTACCATAATACCCTGGTTTGGCTATACTGCTATTGGAGGTTTTTTCTCCTATTTGTTTACCCAATATAAAAATTCCCGATCTCTTTATCCCAAAGCTATTTCCATTGCTGCACTTACAGGTATATTGCTAATCTTTTATTCATCAGATCTTTT
Organism: uncultured Eudoraea sp.; assembly: GCF_947260015.1. Lineage (GTDB taxonomy): Bacteria > Bacteroidota > Bacteroidia > Flavobacteriales > Flavobacteriaceae > Eudoraea. The sequence continues at coordinate 7,252 of NZ_CAMYOM010000035.1, forward strand.
TTTAGCTGTCTCATCAATAACGGGGATAGATTTGTTCGATGCTATTGCCGCAAATAATTACCTTTTTATAAGACTGGGTGACGTACTCATTGCCTTCGCTGTCTTTATGCTATTGCGTCAGTTTATAACAAGCAGGACTGTGTTAAAAATAGGACAGAACACATTATCCATCTATATTATTCATTTTGTTATTCTGTATGGAAGTTTTACCGGACTTGGATTGTATCAATTCTTTTATCAGTCCTTGCCACCGGCAATATTGATTCCAACGGCCATCGCCTTTATGTTTGTATGCTCCTTTTTGTCCCTGTATTATGCCAGGAATGAAGATCATATCAAACAAGGTATAAGTGCTGCGCTTATTGATCTCAGAAATAAGCTGGAGCCCTGGGCAATTTATACGCAAAGGATATTAAAAATTAGTATTTACAGGATACTTAGATTAATTGGATTGGTTAAGAGTTAAAAAAGACTCCCAAAATCCTAAGTCGTATTAATCCCGCTAAGCCTGAAGCTTCTCAGAACTAATTCATCTGATCAAATATGTAAAGCTCTGTTATCAGTAGCAGCCAGAGCAGCTTCTTTTACCGCTTCTGCATAGGTAGGATGTGCATGACTCATACGCGAAATATCTTCTGCTGAAGCTCGGAATTCCATAGCGGTGACTGCCTCGGCAATCAAATCAGCACATCGGGCACCTATCATATGCACCCCAAGGACTTCATCTGTTTTCTTATCTGCGAGAATTTTTACAAACCCATCAATATCCATACTGGCTCTGGATCGTCCTAAAGCACGCATTGGAAATTGACCCGATTTATATTCTATACCGGCTTCTTTTAATTCTTCTTCTGTTTTCCCAACCGATGCCACTTCCGGCCAGGTATATACAACACCGGGAATTAAATTATAATCTATATGTGGCTTTTGACCGGCAATAATCTCAGCAACCATTGTGCCCTCCTCCTCGGCTTTATGCGCGAGCATTGCGCCTTTAACTACGTCACCAATGGCATATATATTTGGAATATTGGTCTGTAAGTTATTATTCACTGTTACCCTTCCTATATCATCCAATTCAACGCCTGCTGCTTTGGCATTTAAGCCATCGGTATATGGTCTTCTACCTACTGATACAAGACAATAATCGCCTTTTAATATTACTTCGACTCCTTTTTTGTCATCGGCTTTAATGATTACCTCATTCTTTTTGCGCTCAACAGACTTAACCTTATGTGCAAGCAGAAATTTTACTTTTTGTTTTTTTAAGACTTTTAATAGCTCTTTGGAAAGTCCTGCATCCATACCGGGGATAATTCTATCCATATACTCAACAACGGTAACTTCAGAGCCCAATCGCTTATAAACCTGACCTAATTCCAATCCAATCACCCCACCGCCAATAATGATCATGTGTGCAGGGATTTCCTTCAATTTTAAGGCCTCAGTAGAAGTAATAACACGTTCCTTATCCAGCTTTATAAACGGAAGTGTAGCGGGCTTAGAGCCTGTTGCAATGATTATATTTTTGGCTTCCAGTGTTTGTGGTTTTCCTTTTGTTGGTTCTATTGTGATATGGGTAGCATCCTTAAAACTTCCTTTGCCCTCATAAACATCAATTTTATTCTTATCCATTAAAAACTGAATCCCCTTGGTAGTTTGGTCTACTACAGCCTGCTTACGACTGATCATCTTTTCAAGGTTTATCTTAATGTCACCCGGGATTTCTATGCCATGAGCTTCAAAATGTTTTACTGCATCTTCATAATGATGGCTGGAATCTAAAAGCGCTTTAGAAGGAATACAACCCACATTAAGACAGGTTCCTCCCAAAGTTGAATATTTCTCGATTATGGCAGTTTTCATACCCAATTGTGCGCATCTGATGGCAGCAACATACCCACCTGGTCCGGAGCCTATAATGGCCACATCATATTGATTCATAGTCTTCTTTTTTAAAGTAAAAGATTCGTTTTATAACGGGATTCAGAAAATCAGAACACAAAAGTACAAATGTTTTTGTTTAGGACATAAGAGAATCAGACCTTAAGAAAACCCAAACTACCAGTTTAATTAAAAGTGTACGGCGGTGCTGTATTTTACCTCATTAATTACAAAAGAACTCTGGGTGCTACCTATATTTTTTATAGCCGTCAGCTTGGTCACCATAAACTCTCTGTAAGTCTCCATATCACTTACATTAACTTTAAGGATATAATCATAATCGCCGCTAATATGATGGCATTCTGAAACTTCTTCCAGCTGAACTACTTCTCGTTCAAACTGAAGCACATAATCTTTTATATGCTGAATCAGCTTAACATGACAGAGTACCATAAAAGCCTTATTTACCTTATTCTTATCAACCAAAGCAACATACCTGGTAATCACAGCAGTTTTTTCCAACCGTTTTATCCGCTCATATACCGCGGTGGTCGAAAGTCCAAGTCGGTTTGCATATTCCTTAGTGGTCCATTTACTATCCTCTTGAAGGAGTGCCAATAATTCCCTGTCTTTAGCGTCTATTTTAATCATGATTTATTTACATTAAAAACTACTTAATCCTTGTGATTATAAATTTATAATCTATTTTAAAGTATAAATATAGTTTTATTTTCTATAATAATCAATTTTACTTGTTTTTCAATCTATGTTTCAATAATTTTATACTACAAAACTTAAGCTATTATGAAACATAAAGCGATAGACAAAATTCAGGAATTGCACAATTTTGGTGAATTCGGGGGTGTAAATCCGTCAATATCAGATTCATCTACTTATACCTTCCTTTCCGCCAAAACAATGTTCGATACGTTTGAAGGAAATACAGAAGGCTGCTATTTATATAGCAGGCACTCCTCACCTTCCAATCTATATTTGGGAGAAGCTCTTGCAGCTCTCGAAGGGACAGAAACGGCAAATGTCACGGCAAGTGGAATGGGCGCAATTACTGCGGTTATCCTGCAATTATGTAACTCAGCAGACCATATTATCAGTAGCCGTACTATTTATGGAGGCACCTATGCTTTTATGAAAAATTTTCTTAGAAAATTCAATATCAATACTTCATTTGTAGACATTACAAAAATTGAACTTGTAGAAAAGGCCATTACAGCTGACACCAAAATGATATTCTGTGAATCTATAAGCAACCCTTTATTGGAAGTAGCTGATATAAAAGCGCTATCCGGATTGGCCAAAAAGTATAATATTCCTCTGGTTGTGGATAATACTTTTTCACCTTTATCGATTGCTCCGGGGAAACTGGGGGCAGAAATAGTGATCCATAGCCTTACTAAATTTATAAATGGGACAAGTGATAGTGTTGCAGGGGCAGTATGCGGAACAAAGGAGTTTTGTCTCAGCCTTAAGGATGTGCATGATGGAGCCGGGATGCTTCTGGGCAGTACTCTTGATAGCCTTCGGGCATCTTTTATTCTAAAAAATATGAGAACACTTCATATAAGAATGAAAAAACATAGCGAAAATGCGCTGTACCTTGCCAAAAAGTTTGAGAAAGATGGCCTTAGGGTAGTTTATCCAGGCCTTAAATCACATCCCGGGTACCATACTATGAAAAAGCAGATGGTTTCTGAATATGGATATGGTGGGATTATGACCGTAGACGTAGGCAGCCTTGAAAATGCAAATAAGCTGATGGAGTTAATGCAGAAAAAAAACCTTGGTTATCTGGCGGTTAGTCTTGGGTTCTATAAAACTTTGTTTAGTGCACCTGGCACATCCACTTCATCGGAAATATCTTTGGAAGAGCAAAAAACTATGGGCTTGTCGGATGGACTTATACGCTTTTCTATTGGCTTGGATAACGATATTAAGAGAACATATAAATTAATGAAAGAATGTATGCAAAGTCTGAACATCCTGGATCTTAAAGTCGCATCTCGGGTTAGATCGATGGTTTAGGCGTTTGCAGAACAGCGGCCAAAGTTGTAATATTACCAATCAACTAACCAAACCTTATGGCCGATAAAAAATCCAATAAATACAGACAACAGGAACATATTGTTGAAAACCGGGAACTAAATATTTGGGAGGCATTAATCCCTGTTTTTGCCCTTGTGGGAATGCTTGCCTACAATGTCTATGTTTTCGGAGACGATGCCATTGGTGGTTCTAATCAGTTTATATTATTAATGGGTGGCGCTGTTGCCGCTATTGTCGGTTTTTTTAATAAAGCTACCTATAAACAGATGTTGGCTGAAGTGGCCGAAAATATTAAATCCACTACCGGTGCCTTATTAATACTCTTGATGGTTGGGGCGCTGGCAGGAACCTGGATGATAAGCGGAATTATACCGGCAATGATCTATTATGGCCTACAAATTCTTAACCCTACCATATTCCTGGGAGCAAGTTTAATTATTTGCGCCATAATTTCAATTGCGACAGGCAGCAGCTGGACTACCTCGGCAACTGTTGGTATTGCTCTTATAGGAATTGGGGATGCCCTGGGAATTCATATGGGTATGACCGCAGGTGCAGCGCTTTCGGGCGCTTATTTCGGTGATAAAATGTCGCCCTTAAGTGATACAACAAACCTTGCCCCTGCCATGGCTGGTGGAGAATTATTTAGTCACATCAAATACATGACCATTACTACCATTCCTACTATTTCCATAACTCTTTTAATTTTCATAATAATTGGCTTCAATTTGGAAACAACCGGAATAGCCGATACCAAATCTATTCTTAATTCTATTGATGCAGCCTTCACCATAAATGGCTGGTTGTTTCTGGTTCCATTGGCTGTGATTTTTATGATTGTAAAAAAAGCTCCTCCACTTGTCGCCCTGCTTATTGGTACTTTACTGGGTGGAGTTTTTGCTTTGTGGTTCCAACCCGATATCGTTGCAGGAATTACAGGAGCTAAAGAATTGAATTTTGAATCCGGTTATAAAGGAATATTAAATGCGATTACAATTAAAACCTCGATAGCTACAGATAACCCGGCACTTAACGATTTATTTACTGCAAAAGGTATGTCTGGTATGTTAGGCACCATATGGCTTATTGTGTGTGCCATGGTATTCGGCGGTATTATGGATGGAATTGGTGCGTTATCAAGGATTACCAAGTCCTTACTCGGGATGGCCAAGACAACATTTGGACTTTTTGCAAGTACAGTGGGAAGCTGTCTTGCACTTAACGTTACGGCCTCTGATCAGTACCTTGCCATTGTAGTTCCTGGAAAAATGTTTGCTAAGGCTTATGAAGACCGGGGGTTAGCCCCTGAAAATCTGAGCAGAACCCTGGAAGACTCCGGAACGGTGACCTCTGTGCTTATCCCCTGGAATACATGTGGAGCATATCATAGCGGGGTATTAGGCGTGAGTGTTGCAGATTATTTCTTCTTTGCTATTTTCAATTGGTTAAGTCCAATCACTACCCTTTTCTTTGCTGCATTGGGAATAAAAATTAAGCATTTGGTCTCTGCAAAGGCTTCCTGAACAAACAAAGCAAAATTTTAATGGAATGAAGTTTAACTTTTCCGTCATTCGCCTATTATTTCAATTATTTATTTTTTAATTTCACACAGAATTTTAAAACTTACAAAATGGCTACTGTTACACTTAAAGGAAACACCCTACATACATCCGGAAACTTACCCTCAATTGGAAGTAAAGCACAGGCTTTTACGCTTACAAAGAATGATCTTTCTTCGGCTTCACTTTCGGACTATAGTGGAAAGAAAGTTGTGCTTAACATCTTTCCCAGTATAGACACCGGCACTTGTGCACAATCTGTAAGACAATTTAACCAGGAGGCGGCCGAATTGAATAATACAACAGTCTTATGCATATCTAAGGATTTACCATTTGCCCAGACAAGATTCTGTGGTGCTGAAGGCATTGATAATGTTGTGATGTTATCTGATTTCAAAGATGGTAGTTTTGGTAACGCATATGGAGTGACTTTCATTGATGGCCCGCTTCAACCTTTGCTTTCACGTTCTGTAGTGGTTATTGGCGAAGATGGAAATGTTCGCTACACCGAACAGGTACCGGAAACTGTAGATGAACCAAACTACAAAGCGGCCCTTGAAGCTTTAATGGATGCCTGAAGAAAATCTGATTGTAGACCGGATCAAAGGTATTGGGTATGCTTTTCGCGGAGCATGGCTTTTAATCCGTACAGAGAGTAGTATCCAAATCCAGGTAGTCATTGCATGTATAATGACCGGTGCCGGATTTTATTATGAGATATCGCAAACCGAATGGATTTTACAGATATTCGCAATTGCCCTGGTTCTTGGTGTTGAAGGCCTGAATACAGCGATTGAAAAAATGTCTGATTATATACAGCCCGAATTTGATGAGAAAATTGGGTTTATCAAAGACATATCCGCAGGAGCTGTTATGATGGTTTCACTGGCAGCAACCATAGTTGGTTTAATCATCTATGTTCCAAAAATTATTTAGGACGTTTGTAGATAGTCCTTCCTTTGTAAATTTGTATTTTTACCCCAAAGAATAGATTATTCAATGGCAAAGAAGAGAAAAAAATCAAGGCCCGCTTCTTCTAAAAAAGGTTTTTCTTTTAAGTTGTCCAAACAAAATAATATAATCCTGGGAAGCCTGATGGTTTTGCTCAGCATTGCCCTATTTTTTTCATTTACCTCATTTTACTTCTCATGGCAGGCTGACCAAAGCCTTCTTACAGAATTTACAGATAGAAACGAGGAGGCAAATAATTTACTGAATAAATTTGGAGCAAGCGTTAGCCACTTCTTTATGTATAAAGGCTTTGGTGTGGCCTCTTTTATTTTTCCGGTTTTGTTATGCATCACAGGCTTGTACATGTTTTTAAACCTTGATAAAAAAGGGTTGTTAAGTAAGTGGATTTGGGGACTGGTTTTTGTTATATGGCTCTCAATTGCCCTTGGCTTTTTCGCTTATGAACTTCCTTTATTAGGAGGTCTTGTAGGTTTTGAAATGAATGATTTTTTACAGGATTATGCTGGTAAAATAGGAGTTTTATTGCTTTTGGTATTTGGACTTACCGTTATTCTTGTTCGTCTGTTTAAGTTCTCTCCTGATGGTATTGCCGACTTTTTTAAGCGGAAGTCTAAATCTCTGGCTACAGAATTTCAAAATGCTGGTGGAAAAGAGATCCTGATGGATATTGATAAAGAGCAACCTATCGTCATTGATCCCTTTACGCATAAGGAGGATATTCCCCCCCTGATCACCGAAGTAGACCATCCAGATGATAATAAGATCCCTGCCAAGGAAGATTCCATAGAAATGGAAGTAGAGAAAATTACAGAAGAAAAAGAAGAAAAGGATATTCTCTCTGATAAATTGGTAGCAGATTTTGGTGAATTTGACCCCACTTTGGAGTTGGCCAAATATAAATTTCCGCATCTCGACCTGCTCGATCTGCATGGAGCATCCGGAGGTATCACTATAAATCAGGAAGAGCTTGAGGAAAATAAAAACAAGATTGTTGAGACATTAAAAAATTATAAGATTGGCATTGGACAAATAAAGGCTACTATTGGACCAACTGTTACCTTATATGAAATTGTTCCTGTAGCAGGGGTGCGTATTTCCAAAATAAAGAATTTGGAAGACGATATTGCATTATCTCTGGCAGCATTGGGTATTCGAATCATAGCCCCAATACCCGGTAAAGGCACCATCGGAATTGAGGTTCCAAATAAAAATCCTTCTGTGGTATCTATGCGTTCCGTCATAGCGTCGAGCAAGTTCCAAAAAGCTGAAATGGAATTGCCTATAGCTTTTGGTAAGACCATCAGTAATGAAACCTTTGTGGTAGATTTAGCAAAAATGCCTCATATGCTAATGGCGGGTGCAACAGGTCAGGGTAAGTCGGTTGGTTTAAATGCGGTTTTGACTTCGTTGCTCTATAAAAAGCATCCTGCAGAGGTGAAATTTATCCTTGTTGATCCAAAAAAGGTAGAACTTACCTTGTACAATAAAATTGAAAGACACTATTTAGCAAAACTGCCCGATTCTGAAGAAGCTATAATAACCGATAATACCAAAGTAATTCATACCTTAAACTCTTTGTGCATAGAAATGGACAACCGTTATGAAATGCTTAAGTTGGCCATGGTTAGAAATATCAAAGAATACAACGTAAAGTTCAAGGCCAGAAAACTTAATCCAAACGACGGCCATAAATTTTTGCCTTATATTGTATTGGTTATAGATGAATTTGCCGATCTGATAATGTCTGCCGGGAAAGAAGTAGAAACCCCGATAGCAAGGTTGGCGCAGTTGGCAAGGGCCATAGGCATCCATTTGGTAATTGCAACACAAAGACCATCAGTAAATGTTATTACAGGTTTAATTAAGGCGAATTTTCCAGCCAGGCTTGCATTCCGGGTGACTTCAAAAATAGATTCAAGGACTATTTTGGATACCCAGGGAGCTGATCAGCTAATTGGAAGGGGCGACATGCTTTTCACTCAGGGCAACGATATTACAAGGCTTCAATGCGCATTTGTTGATACGCCGGAAGTGGCAAAGATTACAGAATTCATTGGTTCACAACGCGGCTACCCCGAAGCGCACCTATTACCGGAATATGTTGGTGATGATTCTGGCACAGGTATTGATTATGATATTTCTGACAGGGATGCCATGTTCAGAGAGGCTGCAGAAGTAATAGTTAATGCACAGCAAGGCTCTGCATCTCTAATACAGCGCAAGTTAAAATTGGGGTACAACAGGGCTGGCAGAATAATAGACCAGCTGGAAGCAGCAGGAATTGTCGGGCAATTTGAAGGAAGCAAGGCAAGGCAGGTACTGGTTTCTGATATTTACGCTTTGGATCAGTTATTAAGTAATGAAATAAAATAAAAAATGAAATATTCTATTCTTATCGTGGCATTGGTTTTTACCGCCATTTTTGCTCAGGCCCAATCTTCGGATAAAGCAGAGGCGCTTCTGGATGAAGTCTATTCCAAAGTTAAGAGTTATGATAATATTGAGGTAAGTTTCAAATTTGCGTTACACAATACGGAGGCAGATGTAGATCAGGAGACTCGTGGCGATGTTACACTGGAAGGCGAAAAGTACCTCTTTAATTATTTAGGGTCACAACAATTATACGATGGTGCTAAAGTATATACCATTGTTCCGGAAAATGAAGAAGTTACTATAGAAGATAAATCTGAAGGCGAAAATACCATAACACCTTCCGATATGCTGACTTTTTATAAAAAGGGTCATAACTATGAATGGGACATATTACAAGATGTTCAGGGCAGAAAAATTCAGTTTGTCAAACTCATCCCAATTGATACAAATTCTGAAATAACATCTATACTGCTTGGTATTGATGTAGAAACCAAACATATATATAAACTAATTGAAACCGGTAAGAACGGCACTATTACTACCATTACTGTTAATTCTTTTAAAACTGACCAGCAATTATCAAAAACCTTATTTACTTTTGATGAAAACAAGTACAAAGAAGAAGGGTACTATATCATAAGAAACTAGACCATTGCGGATTTTAGACAAGTACATTTTAAAGCAATTTCTTTATAATTTTTTTAGTTCATTCCTGATATTGATGTTTATCTTCATATTCCAGACGATATGGCTATTCATTGATGATTTGGCGGGAAAAGGACTGGATATTATAATCATTGGTAAATTCCTTTTTTACTTATTACCAAACCTAACAGAAAAAGTACTGCCTCTTACAGTGCTTCTGTCTTCTATATTAACTTTTGGGTCTTTTGCCGAGAATTATGAATTTGCAGCAATGAAGGCGTCCGGGATTTCCCTGCAAAGAGCAATGTTACCCCTGATAATTTTAGTTACTATTCTCGGTGGGGTAGCGTTTTTCTTTGCGAATAGTGTAATTCCTGCTTCTGAGCAAAAAATCTATAACCTTAGGCGAAATATTGCAACTGTAAAACCTGCTGCGGTGATCGTAGAAGGTGTTTTTAGCGACATCGAAGGATTAAATATCAAAGTAGATCAAAAGTATGGTGATAACGATAGATATTTGAGAGATGTGGTCATTCATAGAAAAACAAATCTTGAGAAAAATAATACGGTAATAAAAGCCAAAGGAGGGGAATTAAAAAGCCGGGAAGGATCTGGTATCATACAGCTGGTACTTAGTGACGGACATTATTATGAAGAAATTGTGTCAAAAAGTGGTTCAGGTAAGGATAAATCTCCATTTACCCGTTCTAATTTTGAGACCTATACAATAAATATTGAAATTCCAGACAACATTCAGGATCTGGAAGAAGAGCGGAATGTACGAACCGATAAAATGAAAAATGTATCCAGACTCAATAAGGATATCGATTCTATACGGGAAAACAATGTAAAAATAGTTGCTGCTTTTTCCAAAAACATTACCAATAGGATGGGTGCATTTCTTCCGCTGATAAAACCCGATACCCTGCCAAAGAAAAAATCATTTAAAACAACCTTAGATACTGCAGCACTAAATTCAAAAAAGAAGAAAGAGATCATTAAGAAAACCGATACTATGCCGGTAACCAACGTATTGGATTTATATAAGGAGTACCAACAGATGCAGATTATAGGCGCTGCAAAGAATTCTCTTTCCAATATTTTGAATTCCGTTCTTGGTAAAAAAGAAGAATTGCAACGACGATATAAAATATACAATATGCACATATTGTCTTTACATAAAAAATTCGCGCTTGGTCTTTCCTGCATTATTCTGTTTTTTGTAGGTGCACCGCTGGGAGCAATTATCCGCAAAGGAGGACTTGGTTTACCTATGGTCATAGCAATTGTACTTTTTTTAACCTATTATTTTATTGGAGTTTTTGCAGGAAATTATGCAAAAGAGGGAAATATTCATCCCATACTTGGAGCATGGCTTTCTACGCTAATAATGTTACCTTTGGGCGTTTATTTGACCAAAAGAGCAACTGCCGACAGGGGACTAATGGATTTTGGTCATGTCATTGAAAAAATAAAAGATTTTTTTAGAAAGAAAAATAAAGTTACAGCATCATGATTGCAACTATGGAAGATAAAATTCAATTAAACACTATTGAAGAGGCCATTACAGATATACGTAATGGGAAGGTGATTATAGTAGTAGATGATGAAAATCGAGAGAATGAAGGCGATTTTATAGCAGCCGCTGAAGCGGTTACACCAGAATTGATCAACTTCATGTCTAAGCACGGACGCGGACTTATATGTGCGCCACTTACCGAAAAACGTTGTGAGGAGTTGGATTTATCAATGATGGTAGAGAACAATACGGTATTACATCATACTCAATTTACAGTATCTGTAGATTTAATAGGACATGGTTGTACTACAGGAATTTCTGTACAGGACAGAGCAAAAACAATTAAGGCCCTTGTAAATAATACCACAAAGCCGCATGATTTGGGAAGGCCGGGACATATCTTCCCTTTACGAGCCAAGAATGGCGGTGTTCTGAGAAGAACCGGGCATACTGAGGCTGCTGTAGATTTTGCCCGATTAGCTGGATTTGAAGCTGCCGGGATCCTGGTAGAAATCCTGAATGAAGATGGTACAATGGCACGATTGCCACATCTGGCTGAAGTCGCCCGTAAATTCGATCTTAAACTTGTTTCTATTGAAGACCTTGTTGCCTATAGAATGCGCCACGACAGCCTGATAGTTAAAAGAGAGGAATTTGAAGTAGAAACCCGCTTTGGACATTTTACTTTACATGCGTATCAGCAAACTACCAACGAACAGGTTCATCTTGCACTAACCAAAGGTAACTGGGAGCTTGATGATCCGGTGCTTACTAGGATAAACTCAACCTTGGTAAATAATGATATTCTGGGTACCCTTACGCATAATGCAGACAAGAAATTAGATGATATGTTTAAGGCGCTTAATGAAGCAGGTAAGGGGGCCATAGTATTTATAAATCAACAAAGCCAGTCTTATAATCTTCTTAAACGTTTAAAAGGGTTGCAGGAAAACCAAAAAAATGGAATTATTAAGGCTCCCAAAATAGAAATGGATACCCGTGATTTTGGTATTGGAGCGCAAATCCTGCACGATTTGAATATTACCAAAATGCGGCTAATGACCAATAGTGACCAGGCTAAAAGAGTTGGTATTGTTGGTTATGGCCTGGAGATTGTAGATTATTCTCCTTATTAATTAGGGTTTATAATTCCTTTTTAATTATTGAGGCCATCAATTCGGCCCTTTTGGCTACTTCATCTTCTTCCCATCCCAGTTTTATAAGACAGGATATTGTTCTGCCCATCCAATGATCTGACTGTTTAAAATGTGCTTCAGGATAATCCGGAAGACCATCAAGGACTTCTCTTGCCACCGGAGCTAAGGATTTCATAGTTCTAAGATGATCCCATTTCTTATAATAGTGCCAATTGTTATTATACCAGTAAAAACAGGCATCAACACCTCCAGCGCCAAATGCTGCATGTGTTTTCTGGGTAATGGTCTCCGAAGGAAGATAAAAATTCAGAAATGAGTAATTCTCAACACCACCATCGGGCACTCTTCTGAAGCTAACTCCGTCAATAGACTCGAGGGCGTTTCTTAAAATTGTATAATTTCTCTTTTGAATTGCAAGAAAATCATCCAGACGCGCAATTTGAGCTAAACCAACAGCAGCGTGCAATTCAGAAATCCGGTAGTTATAGCCCAGAAAAGGATGGCTTTCTGCTCCCCTGTCGGTACCTTCATGATCATGCCCGTGATCTGAATAATGATCAGCATTTTTATAGTACGTTTCGTTATTAGTAATGAGGGCCCCGCCTTCACCGCAAGTAATTGTTTTTACATAATCAAATGAAAAGCAACCCAGATCCCCAATACTACCTAATGGTTTCCCGTCATAGGTCCCTCCTATTGCCTGACAGGCATCTTCAAGTAAAATAAGCTTATGTCTGTCACAAATTGCTTTTAAGGCACCTAAATCGGCCATAGATCCGCACATGTGAACCGGCATAATCACCTTGGTATTTGGAGTAATAGCTTTCTCAACAGCGGAGGGGTCCAAAGTAAGTGTATCATCAATATCAACCATAACGGGTATTGCACCTAAAGCGAGAATAGATTCAAAACTGGCCACAAATGTAAAACTCGGGATGATAATTTCATCTCCTGCTCCTATTCCCGCACTTGCAAGGGCAACAGTTAAAGCCGCTGTACCACTACTCACCAGCTGGGCGTGCTTTGTTTGCATTCGTTTTGCCAATTCCTTTTCAAGCTGTAAAGCTTTCCAATGACCGTTTCGCATTCCGTCAAACCCGTAGCGCATGAGTACTCCGGAATCCAGGACGTCCTTTACTTGATTTCTTTCTTTATCCCCAAATAATTCAAAACCTGGCATAGTGCTATTTAATTTAAAATGTTGTTTATTTTTATTCTTTACTATTACAAATGCTGCGCCTAAGATATGTAAATAATACTATTTTCCATATCGCGTCTGACTTTCTTCAATTCGGAAAACATATCGTCCTCAGCCCTATATCCTATAGGAAGAACCAGCACAGAGGCTAGGCCTTTTGAGCTTAGATTTAATAATTCATCATAGCGTTCAGGAATAAAACCTTCCATTGGACAGGCATCAAGTTGCTCTACTGCACATATTGTAAGTAAATTTCCCATGGCCAAATAAACCTGATTAATAGCCCATTGTTCAATTTGTTTAGTATCCATTTTGGTAAATTCGCTTACTAATTCTTTTTTAAATGGTTCTAAAACAGAATCACTGGTTCCTCTTATATCTTTTACCTTTTTAAAATAACTGGATATATAATCGGCATCTATTTTCTTCTCTATACATAAGATCAGAATATGTGAAGCCTGGGCAACCTGCCTCTGACCGTATGAAAATTCAACCAATTGTTCCTGCAGGTCCTTATTTTTTAGAACCACCATTTTTATTGGCTGCAAACCGTATGAAGTAGCGGTAAGAATGAATGCCTTTTTAATTCTTTCCAGTTTAGAAACTTCTATCTCCTTTGAAGAATCAAATTTTTTTACCGCATAGCGCCATTCCAAATCCTTAATAATATCTGCCATATACTTTTTAATTAAAAAACCATAATTTAATTGCCATGATTATTACCATAATTATCAAAAACATCTTTACATAACCGTCACCTTTCCCAACCGAAATTCTGCTTGAGAGCCAAGCCCCTGCTCCATTACCAATGGCTAAAACCAGCCCAACCTCCCAAATTACTTTATCGTTAAAAATAAATACGGCGAGAGCTGAAAGGGTGTAGATAAAAACAACCGCAACCTTGGTGGCATTTGCTCTCACAAGGGTCATATGGTTAAAATAATGTAAAAACAAGAGTATTACAAAGCCAATTCCTGCATTGATAAACCCTCCATAAATTCCGATAAAGAAGAATACAATAACACCTACCCATAAATATTTACCAGTAACCCGTTCTGTCAGATCCTGCATACTTATTTTAGGTTTAAATACAATTATCAATACCACTGCGAGCATGATAATAGCTAAAATTTTATTGAATGTTTCCCCTTTAATGTCCACGGCGATGCTTGCACCCAAAATAGACCCGAAAAGTGCTGAGATCCCCAGATAAATATTGAATGGAAAAGTGGATACGCCTTTACTTTTAAATCCGGCTACACCTATTGCGGTCTGAATTGCAATAGCTACTCTGTTTGTTCCATTGGCCACGCTGGGAGGTAACCCCAAAAAGATCAAAAAAGGCAACGAAATTAATGATGCCCCGCCGGCGACTGTATTAATAAAACCGACAACAAAACCAACTAGTACGAGCAGTAAGTAATGATACCATTCTTCCATGGCGCAAAAATAAGATGTCGCAAATAAATAATACCATAAACGGTGGAAGAAAATCGCCGACAAACTTTTTAAGGTAGAAAAAAGGTTAGTATATTTGCGCTCGCATTAAGGGAGGAATGGCAGAGTGGTCGAATGCGGCAGTCTTGAAAACTGTTGAGGGTCACACCTCCGGGGGTTCGAATCCCTCTTTCTCCGCAAAAGAAACCCGCAACGAAAGTTTCGGGTTTTGTGTTTTCTGAAACGAACCAAGCTTGCTTGAGTGAGTGACAGAAAATACAAAACTCAAACAAACGAAGTTTGTTAAGGATTTCATGCTTGCTCAGGATTTCCATTTAGGTATCACTGAAAGTAATCCCTTTTTCCCCACTTAGAGCAAAGCTCAATTTCTGAAAAGAATTTGGAGATTTTATTCTATCTTAAATTGAAATAAACCCGAATCTGAGCTATTACCTTCTGAATCTTTTGTAACAACTTTCCAATAGTAAATTGTATTGGTTGCTACGGGCACATCATTTAAAATACCAGAATCATGACCACTTACAAAAATGTCAGGTTGTTCTGTTGTTCCGAAATAAACATCATAACCTATTATGTCATCATCAACATCTGTACCTTTCCATTTTAAATAAATTTGACTTTCTGTAGTACTAATTATTTGCGCCATTAATGGATAAATTATTTCAGCCGGAAATGGTGCGTAGGTTTGAACGCCTTCACCTGCATTGTAGAATTTCCAGGTCTGACTTTGGGCAGTTTCTCCCACAGTATTGGACTGTGAAATAACATACCATTCATAAGGTGTTGCTCTGCTTATTACGATTGCCAGTTCTGTGTTTGATGTATCATGACTTGTTGTAATTCCCGATGATAAATTTTTGAGTTGCAACGCATAGGTATCTGTATGGTCACTCGGTTGCCACTCGAACAACACCGTGCTTTCTGTTTCTGTCACATTAGTACCTTCATTGCATAATGAATCTTCATATGGAAAAACCAAAGTCACAGCAGTTGGATTTAAAACCGGCTCTGTATCATTGTCATCGCCACTATTTGAACAGCCAATAAGCATCATGTACAAACAAATAATAAATATTTTGTTTTTCATCTTTTTACAATTTTTAATGTTGAGTACATCGTATTAGATTTTACAGATATAAAATACATACCTGGAGGCATCATACTGCCATCAAGCGTAATGGATCCTTGTCTTGCTAACAATGATTCAGACAATATTACTTTTCCAATGCCTGAATACACTACTACTTCTGTGCTCTCAGTAT